>DDUN01000021.1 GCA_002344825.1 Candidatus Multiplicimicrobium inquinatum
ATCCTGGGGCTGGAGTAGGTCCCAAGGGTTGGGCTGTTCGCCCATTAAAGCGGCACGCGAGCTGCGTTTAGAACGTCGTGAGACAGTTCGGTCCCTACCTGTTGCGGGCGTAGGATACTTGAGGAGAGCATTTCCTAGTACGAGAGGGCCGGAAATGACGAACCGCCTGTGTACCTGTTATTTTACCAAAAGTAGCGCAGGGTATCGGTGTTCGGAAAGGATAAGCGCTGAAAGCATATAAGCGCCAAGCCAACTCCAAGATAAGGTATCCCAACCCTAAGGGTTAAGAAGATCCGTCGAAGACTACGACGTTGATAGGTAAGAGGTGGAAGTGCCGTAAGGCATGTAGCTGACTTATACTAATTGATCGTTCGGCTTAACTTTCTTTTTTAAAATTTTGAAGGTTCAAGCGTAATTTAGCGATGAATTAGCTTCTTCGCACTCTGTTTGAAATTTTTCGCGAGGTCGCAGTTGTTATTTGTGCGTCTCGATTAAACTCGACGCACGCAAGGTCATTGTTTCTTGCAGTTTAAAACTGCAGCAAACAGTGAACGGAATAATATTTCGTGCAGAAATGCACAAACGATTTTTCCGGTGGTGATAGGAGAGGGGAAACACCCGTTCCCATTCCGAATACGGAAGTTAAGCCCTCTACCGGCGATGGTACTATATGAGCAGTCATATGGGAGAGTAGCAAACTGCCGGGATTCTATAAATAAAAGCCCCAAGGAAACTTGGGGCTTTTTTATTTATAGAATCTAGATTCCCGTCTTGTTTTACGGCTCTCGATAAAACTCGAGCCGCGAGCGTAACCCCCCAGATAAATCCTAAGGGGTTTTTCATTTCTGCTTTATTTGCGTCTTTGAATTAATCTTTCGGAGTTCTTGTTTTTTCTTGGTTCTTCGTTCTTGGTTCTTCGTTCTCCCTTCTATATAATTCACGCATGATTCGTGTTTGGATTCTCTTCATTCTTCTGGTAGTGCTGATTGTCTGGGGCGTTGTTTTTTTAATTAAAAAACGCCGCGGCAAAACTACGCCTCAATTACCGCGCTTTGCGGCAAAAGCACCCGTCGGAGAAATTTGGGCACAGCTTTACGAAACTGATTCCTTAGATGAAATTACTGTTTTGCGCGCGCAATTGCAGGGTGAAAAGCTGGATCATATGATTTATGAGCAAGGCAAGCGTGACAGTTATGGCAATACTCCTAAAAAATACGGTGTCATTATGTCTAAGGGGCATTTATCGCGCGGACAAGCTATTTTAACGCGGGTCTTAAGCTAAGCGATAATGAAGCCGATTTATCTAAGCATAAGCAAACAGTTTGAACTGATCTAAGACACTATGCCGATTCAAAAGCAAATTTCGGTTTTCGTTCCCAACCGCCCTGGTTCTTTGGCGCGTCTTTGTTATACCCTTGCTGACGCGAATATTAATATTTGCGCCATGACTTTGCATGACACCACCGACAATACGCTCGTGCGCTGTATTGTAGATAATCCGATGAAAGCGATTCTTCTGCTTGAGAAAGAAGATTATTACGTTTCTGAGCAGGATGTGGTCGTGGTGGATATCTCCACCGAAAAAGGCGCGCTGATGCGCATCAGCCAAAGCCTTGCCGAAGCCGACATTAATATTTACTACCTTTATTGCACTTCGACGAAGAATCAAGAGGGGGGATGTGTTGTGATTATGTGTGATAATGCTGACAGAGCCCTCGAAATCATCTCCAAGTAAAACCTCTTGAAAAAGTCCGCCTGCGGCGTTGCGTTCCTCGCTTCCTCCCGCGATGTATTCATCAATACACCTTGGTCGGGCGCTCGTCCGCGCCTTGCATTCGGAGCTTTTTGAAGAGGTTTTGAGAAAAACTTGACCCCTCATGCTATTCTGGTCTTATGGAACCAATTAAAACGTATTTCTTTGATACTTCCGCAATTGTACGATTACTTTGCAATGAGCCAGGGCATGCAAAAGTCCGACAGATATTTCAGAGTAGTGGCAACATTTTTACTTCCTGGATTCTTCTTGCTGAAACCATCGGAGTTTTGAAAAGAAAATGGTTGTCAAAGGAGCTCAAGGATGATGACTATGCTGGAAAAATACATTACTTGTTTGCGTTGATTAAAGAACAGAGGTTCATTATTAAGGATATTGAGTGCTGGGATGGTGATGCCGCACTCAAAACTTACGAATATGATCTTCTTAAGCTTCGCCAACAAGAAGAGTGCAAATCTCTGGATGCCGCAGACGCTTTACAATTAATTGTCATAAAGGAAATTCTATTCGGAGTACTTGCTGGCCCAAGCAAGCCCAGACTGGTTACTGGAGATAAGGGGTTGCATGACGCGGCAGTAAAAAATAATATTGATGTTGAGCTTGTCTGCAACAATGAACCATAAAGGTAAATATGAGACTAGCAAAAAAACAAATCGTAATTTTATGGATTAGCATAACTTTGCTTATCCCGCTTTCTGTATTTTGTTTTGCTCAATATAAAGAACGGGCTTATCAAAGAAAGAATATCGACCGCGCTATCGAAGAAACTGGAAAAATTGTTAAAAACAATTCTTCAGCTTCAAATCATCCGCCCATTAATTTTGCGGCAATGACAGACGAAGAGCTTATGACGGTGGGCGGCATAGATTCTTTATGGAGAAAAGAAAAGGTAGCCGAAAAAAAATTTCACATAATGCTAATAGTTATTTTTGGAATTCTTAGCATGACTGGTTTGGGATTATTTTTAACACCAAAAAATGAACCAGTTTCGGAAGCGTCAGGTTTAATTAAATAAATGAAAAAATTATCGTTGGCGGAACAGAAGCTTTTGGATTTTATAGGTACGCATCCGCAGGGGATTTCTCTCGAGGATATCAAGCATTGGGGCGCGCTTGATTTTATGCGGGGCTATGCGGTGAGTGCGTTTTGCCGAGATCTTGTCAGAGAAGGGTTGCTTCGCGCCACGATTGTTGCGGATGGTGTGACGATGTATTCAGCCGCGAAATAAAATTCGCAATACTTCTAACTGCCGGGTTAAACACCCGGCTTTTTTTATTTCTAGTTTTCCATCCCAGATCCGGGATCTAGGATGGGTTGCTCAGGATGTCCTCTAGCAAGCCGTGTTTTATTACCGTCCTGATTTGTTGTTTTGGAGTCTGCGGTGCTGAAGTAGAAAGTCTTGCTTATTCAAGTTGAGAGACCGCTTTAGCGGAGAGACTCGACTTGAATAAGCTTAGACTTTCACGAAGCCGACAGAGCAGCCGACAAAAAACAAACAGGACACGGCCTGACCGGCCTGAGGTCAAAGCCGTTCGCAGGACATAACGCCATGCGGCGTTTGAGTTAAAATTGTGGTTCTTCGAAGGGAATGTCGATGACGCTGGGGTGATGATCCGAAAGCGGTTCTTTGAGGGATGTGTTGAGTTCTTCCAAGGTTTCTCCGAAATGAGGCGCAAGTTTGTAAGGCGCGCTTGTATCTTCATTTCCGTAAAGTAATCCCGACTTTACAAAAATCCAGTCGAGGCGGAACTTTCCGACAAATCCTAAGGCGCGCTTGACGCTGAAAGAAGTTTTAAAGCCTTTGAAGCCGCGCTGATTTGAGTTGGATAAAAGCCCGTCGTTGCTATCGATGCTGCGTTTGGCATCGCCGCGGAAATCAAACGTGGTTCCGTCTTGAAAATGAAAATCACGGATAGGATCGAACATAGCCTTTAGTTTGTTGGGCGCGATAATTTTGATGTTGCGGGCAAAAGGGTCGTTGAAATTTTTTGTAAGATTTGTCGCCGTGCGTGTGCTGTTAATCAATAAGCCGTGCGGCGATACATAATTGACTCCGAGATTAAGCCATGTGGTTGGGTTTGTTGCGGTGCGGCTTAAAACACGAGTCAGCGAAGTGGGGCTGATATCGCCGGGCGCCGCGTTGAAGTCACCGAGCATGATCAAAGGGTTTTTAATATTTTTGATATATTCTAAAATTTCCTTAACTTGTTCGGCACGGGCGGCAGGAAGACATTTAATTTCAGTGTGGATGTTGATGATCGTTAGGGTGTTCTGCGGAATGCCCGGAACCTCGAGATCTACACGGAAAAAACCGCGGCCACCGCCGATTTTCATCTCGCGCGTCATGATGTTTTTAAAAGTAGTTTTGGTTCCGAAGCGGCGCGCTTTTTCCAGAAAAGTAATGTTCTTTTTTTCGGAGTGATACCAATCATAGGCCTGATATTTCAGCGGAAAAACTTCAACTTTTTTGATCGGATAGCGTGAAAGCACTGCCGAGCCGAAAACGCCTTTGAACTTGGCCGGATCTTCCAAATAATATTCATTCGCTTCTTTGTCTTCGGAGCCGTCGTCATAAAGCAGTTTTTCGGTGCCGAGCATAACGGGGTCGACTTCCAGGTATTGCGGGGCGTACGCGTAATTCATGCCCAAAGCTTTTGCTAGCTCTTCGGTGGCGTTCAAATAGCCTGAGCGCTTGATACCGATTTCCATTTCCTGCAAAACCCAAATATCGACTTTTTCAAGGCGCGCGCGTTGCTGCAGGACTGTTTTAAGCTCGATGGATTCAGCTGCGGCTTTTTCAGAATCAATCATCCCGTTGATCTTGGAATGGTTCGACATCATTTCAATGACGCGTGGAACCTCCATCGATTTTTCAATGTTCCATGTCACGGCGCGCAAATAACGCCCAATGCGAGGATCCGTGGGAGTGTGCGGTTTTATTCCCGCGTAATGCGCCTCATTATTAATAATGGGAGTGGTAAAAAACCGAGCCAATTTTTTTGCTAATGGGCCTTTTGCATGAGGTTCGATCGAAAGCTGTCGAGCTTCTTCATAAGTGATGTAATCAATATCTTGATTCTTGATGATGCTGGCACTAGACGCAGGAGAGAAAACAGAACTTAAAATAAAAAAAGCAAAAAAGAGCCCACTGATTCTTTTAATAGGGGTTTGCATGCAAAGATTATAGCGAGTCTTGAAGCCGGCGGGTAGACTGGTTTTTAAGAGAGCGCTACTCCTTGATTAAGAAGGGTTTACGGATGTGTTGCAAATCTGATATTCTCTAACCTCTTAAGAGGGAAAAAATGAAGATATTGTCATGGAATGTGAATGGGGTCCGGGCCGTCCAAAAGAAGGGTTTTTTGGATTGGCTTCAGCAGGATTCACCCGACATCTTGGGGCTTCAAGAAACGAAAGCGCACACCGAACAGCTTGATATTTTTCTGCTTAATCCGCAGGGCTACCACACTTATTGGAGCAAGCCTGAGCGCAAAGGGTATAGCGGGGTGGCTATTTTTTCTAAAGTTAAACCTAAAAATGTCAGCTTGGGTTACGGTGTTTCGAAGTTTGATTGTGAGGGGCGCGTGATTCAGGCCGATTACGATGATTTTTCATTTCTTTCAATCTACTTTCCCAACGGAAAATCCCGTGATGAGCGCCTGCAATATAAAATGGATTTTTACGCTGAGACTATGAGTTATATTAAAAAGCTGAAAAAGAAGCAGCCCCGCGTTATTGTTTCAGGCGACTACAATACAGCCCACAAAGAGATTGATCTTGCGCGCCCGAAGGAAAATCGCGATGTTTCCGGTTTTTTGCCAATAGAATGCGCGTGGCTCGATGATTGGGTAAAAGCGGGGCAAGTGGACGTTTTTCGTGAGTTTAACAAAGAGCCGAATCAGTACACCTGGTGGGACATGAAGAGTTTCGCGCGCGAACGGAATGTAGGATGGCGCATTGATTATCATTTTGTGACCGAGGCTTTGGTGGGAGATGTGAAAAAAGCATGGAATATGACGGACAAAACAGGTTCGGATCATTGCCCCGTAGCAATGGAGCTTCGCTAACCGTAAACCGTACAACGTAAATGGTACAGCGATGTGCGTTGTACGCTTTACTATGTACATATAAAAAAGATGAATCAAATCAAATTAGAAGTTGAGTTTGAAGCCCCGCTTGAAAAAGTGTGGGCGATTTTGGCGGATACAGCTACGACGCCGGAGTGGGTGCATGGCGTTAAACAGTCGATCGTGACGGATGAAGGTGTCGCGCGTAAAAGTTTTTGCTGGGAAGAAAAAGTTTCTATCGATGGTCAAAATGCGGACGTCAGCCATGAATTTGTTGAGTGGGAGCCCATGAAGCATGCCGCGATTAAAACCGAACTGCCCATGGGGGGATGGATGCGCAAGGTTTTCAATTTTTCTGAAAATGCCGGAAAAGTAAAAATGGAAATTGAAATGACCTGGAATCTCGGAATTTTAGAAATGCTTGCCGGTCCCGCTAAAGTTCATGTCGCGCTCGAAAAAAGCCTGCTTAAAACCCTCGAAAACTGGAAGGTTCGCGCTTTATCTTAAAAAGGCGAGACCTCCGAAAACAAACTTTAAAGTCGGTTTTCGGAGGCGTTAGATGAGAATTTTTCAAATCAATTAGAATGCCAGAATGACCCCGCTTGCTGATTGCACGATGTCATCATCCTCGTCATCATCCTCGCGGTTTCGATCATTATCTCTGACATAAATGGGCGTTAAGCTTGTCCGCATTTGTTCCCACATAATTTCAAATGGGGTTCTATTTTGCGGCTTAAATTTTAAAATCTCCTGAACAAACTTAAGTTCAGTCGGATCTTGTACCAGTTCTAAGCTTTGTTTTAAAATTCCCATGTTGCCGTTTTCATCCGCGGCATAAAAATGCAGATGATTATCTTGAAGAACTTTAAAGCCAAGAACTTTACCGTCTTGGTTATAGAATTTCTCCGTAATGATGTCGGAAGGGCAAGGAGTTGTAATGCAGTTAACAGCGGTGCGCTCGGTTGTTTTGTAAAGCGTACCGGTTTCAGCCTCGTCCAATTCCAAGGCGCTTAATGCTAAGTCCTGCTCCGGCTCCGCAAGCGTGACGGCATTTTCCGGAAGCGGCTTCATTTCATGCAAATTAATCCTGTTTTCTTCGGAAAGTTGTGTAATCGTTCCGGTGAAAACACGGACCGGATTTTCACCCTGTTTAAGTTCGAAGCGAACCCGCAGCTTCCAAGCGGGGCAGTTCTCGCCCTGACAAACTTCCATAGGTTCGGATTCAACCTTTTGAAAATGACCCGCGGATATGCCAATCGATTCACCTATTTCCTCCAAAAGCTGTCCTGTGATGAGAGGGTCTGTTTCCAGCAAGAAAATCGTGCGAATGTCACCGGAACTCGTATCGATTGACCGATATGGGCTTTTAAGATTAGTGATCATGACAGGCTCTTGTCCCCAAGCTCCGCCGACGACATAACCTGCGAAGTGCTTTTCTTCACCGTTGATTTTGACAGTAACATCCAAATATTTGGACCATGTTGCGCATCCTGGACCCATGCAAGTTACGAATGGACGGTTTTCAGATTCAATTTTGATGATATCAGAAACGGAAACACCTAAATGCTCCGCAATTGCGTCAGCGTAGGGCATTTTAGATTCACCGGGATTGACATTGCCGTCGGCATCAATCCATTTAGTTGAAACCAAAACATCTCCGTCAAACATCTCAACTTTTTGACCGAAATACTCAAAATCATGGTCTTGATCGCTGAAATATTCGGTAACCACTTCGCGTGTTGCTTCGCAGGGTTCCGCAACGCAGTTAAAAGCGGACTCAACAACTTTTTTGCTCGCCACTACCACATTGTCTTTCAAGTGGAGCATTTCTTTGGCTTCATCCGCTTCTTGCTGAGAAATCGCTTCACGGTCCAAAATCAGCAGGCGAAATGTTTCCGGATTGATTCTTGTTGTTCCGACAAATTGCTCTGAATTTGCGGGGCGGCTGATAAATCGGATAACCATATTGCGCAAATCCCTGGACGACGGGCCAAAAGCCATGTCATACATGATGTTGTCAAAGATAGACACTGCAAACATGCCGTCACCGGGATTGAATTCACCGACATCACCCACAGTTAAACCTTTTAGCTTTAAATAATCTTCAGGTGATGACCAGCGCCCTAATCCTAATGCTTCCATTTCGCCGATTAGGATATTGATTAGCTCAGAAACTGGCACCAGCATTTTTTCTCCGACGTTGCCGCGAAAACTTGTGATTTGAATTGACCGTGACATTAAGCCTTCGTATAAGTTTCGCAGCGATGCCATCGCTTGCGATTCAATTTCAAGTGCCTTTTGCGGCGGATTGACGAGCGAACCATCTTCATTCGCTTGCATATAGCCTTGTTCAATTAAGTTTTTTCTCAGATTTTCTAAAGCGGCGCGCACATCTGCGGCGGCCTTCGTCAGATTGGCATCCATGGTAGGCATATCATCCTGATTAATAACCGGCGGAATTTGCGTCGAAACTTGAAGCGCTTGCGCAATAGAGTGCTTAGTGTTGTGGAGCTGCATTCCGAATTGCATCTGATCTGCTTTGACTTGCTCGGCTTGCTGAGTCATTGTTTCAACAAATGCGTTCATTTTTTCAATCGGATCTATGCCAGGCTCCACAATGATCGGGCCGGCTTCAATTTTGAGACGCGGAAAATTAGGCATGTCCGACAAGGTTTGCGCTTCAGTTACGGCGAGTTTGTAGACTTCCAATTCGGTGGCGTAGTTTTCTCTCGCCGCGATTTCGACTTTAACGTCCATAAGCATCGTGAATGAAAGGTAGCTCAGGTTTACGGATAAGTCGTTTTCAAGCGAGTTTTCTAAATACGCTTTCATCGACTGAAGAGTGTCTTCAATCGCAAGGCGGGTTGAAGTGCGCAATGTGTCTGTTGTTAGCGCCGATTCAAGCTCTGTTGCGAGCGCGGCAAGAGACGCTTTCAGTGTTTCAGCCTGATTTCGGATGCTGTCGGCCATGGCGGTTAAGCGGGCCTCGAGCTGTGCTAACTTGGCCAAAGCGGCAATGTGAGCCGCGTCATTAAGCTCTTTTTCAGCGGCCGCTTTTTCAAGAGCTTCTTTTTTGACTGCTTCAAGCTGTTCAGCAATACTGAGCAAACTTATATTTCCTTCAACATCAAGTTCAATTTCAAAAATCTGCCCATCAAGCTCAACAGTTTTTACGGCGGGGTAGTCGACTAGGACAATTGTTTGGCCATAGGAGCCATCTTCCTTTTCACCCCACTTTGAAAACACAAGACCATAGCCCAGGTAGCGCTGGACAGATTTTGGGTAAGAAGGTTCTGCGAAGTGATCGTTTGCATTAGTGGGTTGAACCATCTCAAATATTTCTTCGTGTGCTTCGCCGACATAAATATTGTAACCGTTTATTGTTTGACTGTTTTTGATCCGAATGTCATCAGACTCACCTGAAAGCACATCGGGATTTCCTTGTACAAAATAACCCGTTTGATAATCAGCCATTTGTACAAAGCGGGGAGTGAAGCCATTTTCATCGCGGGCATGAGTAATGGTGAATTTATGTCCTTCCCATTTGCGGGCGCTACCTGAAAAATGCTGCTCTGTTTTTGTGTTGGCGTGTTGGTCAATCAAATCTTGTGTGCCGGCGGAGTTAATCGCGTCAAAAATTTCGGCGGAAATCTTTGCCGAAGCGGATTCTATGATATGCGCACCATAGTTGGTGTAAGAGCCGGAGTAAGTTGTTTCTCCTTCGTGTGTCGAGCTGTAAAGGGAAACTTGCTGAACCATGTTTCCTTCCGCGTCATAAGCGTTAAAAATTTTGCTTACGCTCTCGCCTTCAATGATAAAAGGGATGGAGATGGACTCGTAATAAGCTGGCTTGCTGATGGAAAAAAACTCTTCGGCCGGCTGTGTTTCAATCTTTTCGGCAACATGATTTGTTATGTATGGTTTTTCAATATAGGGTCTATAGATTTTTCTGCCGTGGGAATTGGTTTTTGAAATAATGGAAGCAACCAGCTGTTTGCCGTTAATTTCAACATACGTGTAGTCTGTTTTGCCTGAGTTGTAGCCGTAATAGGCGTGATTGCTCCACGATTCAAATTCAATCATTCCGTTTTCATTATAGTGAGCCTTTGAAGTTGAGGAATAGCTCCAATAACCGCCCTCTTCACTTCTTTCGAAAGACAACACGCGGTTTAAGTTTTCCGAAAGCTGCAAAGTCCAAGTCTTTTTGCCTTCATAGTAGGGGTACCAATATTCGGTCATCATGGTGTCGACACTTTTTTCAATGTCTGATGCGTCTGAGTTTGTTGTCATCAGCGGCATTGTTTCGTCAAGTGTAATGGCGCAATTGTCGCACTTTATTCTCTCGGGGAAAGAGATCACAATTTGCTTGGTGTCTGGGTCAAATTTTCCAATATATTCAGTCCCATACCAAGTTGCAAACGCGTTTCCGGCGGCATCCACGCGCACTTTCAAATTGTTTTCACCGCCGATAGTGGAAGCAGGAAGACTGATTTCAAAAGGCTGAATCAATTGTTGTAACGAGATAACACCTTCTTGATTCACCGACATTTCATAAAGTACGCCATCGAGCACAAAACGGTTTTCTTTCGGAAAGTCGATGGACACAAAATTATTTTTTTGATCAAAAATAGACGTATTTTCTATAAAGCTTCCGGCTTCATCCGTGTAAAGGGAAACGGTTAGATCGCCTAATCGCACGACTTGGTTAATGCGCACAAAATTTCCTTGCCGGTCATAAAGGTAAGAAAGAGCCTTATTCCATTCTCGAGCAGAATCGTTTTCATATGAATAATCCCAAGTTTGCCGGCTTCCGTCTTCATTTTTATCTTCCTGTTTAATAAGGCGCATAAAGGCATCCTGCGTATAAGAGTAAATGTGGCCATTTTCATAATGAATGGTTGTTTCCGTTTGCTTGGTGTTGCCTTCTGCTCCGCGCCAAGTAGCCACGGTAGTTGACTCATCGACTTGGACAATCGTTTTTGTGCCCAAAAGGCGCTGTTCATAAATAGTAGGCTGGACTGTTGGTCCAAAAGTAGAGTCGCGATAAACTTCTACATCAGCAAAGTAAGCAGTCTCTGACTTCCCTGAGGCGAGATCTTTAGTGATTTTGAAAATCGGAGAAATTTTACCATGCCAACCAATAGTGTCTTTTGAGCCTAAAATGGCTAAGACCTCTTTTTGCTCAGCTGTGTTTAAGGTCTCTTGCTGCGCGAGCAAGCTTCCTTTTGCATCGACCCAAGAGCCAAATTCTTCGGTGTAAGAACCGACAACTTCAAAATTTTTATTGAAGAAGTGATAAGTGTGAATAGGCATAACCGTGGGGCACATTTCGCCTTGGCAATTCGGTGTTTTGCGCAAAAGCTGATAAGCAGGCATTTCTCCGAAGACATGATTGGTTATGCCGCTCAGAATAATTTTTGTTTGAAGTTCGATGCGTCTTCCATCGGCGTTGTTGAAGACAGTTGGGTCGGACGGGAGATCGCGGTCTGTGCGTGAACCAATCAAATTATTATTCACGTCAAAATACTCTACCGTGCTCCAGCTGCAGCCGGCGTCAATAGCATTGCATGTCATTTCGGGAGTTATCATTTTTTTGTACGCGGCTTGCTGACCAAAAACAGCGGCAATTGTTAAATTTTCTTCCGTCGAAACATCTAGGCGAACTAAATCAAGCTCAACAATAATTTTACCGGCTTCATCTCGATAAACTTTGTAGTCATGCTCGCCGATCGAAAAATAAACCGCACCATTTTCAACTTTTTTAACGGTGATGGACATCATTTGTTGGAAAACAGATGCTTCTCCGACAGCGTTATTGATGGCAATCATTTTCATCGGGCAAATTTGACCTTCAGGGCAGACATTCATGGCGGCAAAGAGCAAGTCTGCGTCCTTGCCCGAGACCATGACACCGTTGTAATCAGCGCTGATTGAACCGGCCTTGCGTGTTCCATCAGCATTCAGGCTAAATGACATAGAGCCAAATGAACCGGGCGCAGGCGCGACCATGGTGCACATCATGCCGCTGGGGCATTGGAAGCTGCGGTCAAGAACAACCAGGTAGGTTCCATCAGTTTGCAGTGAAGTGTTAATTCTTGTGCTATCGTCCCCGAGCTGATCTCGTATTGCTTGGATATAACTTGCAACAGCTGGCGGCAGGACAATCTCAGCCTTTTGTCTTTCAAGCACAATCTGCCCGCTTTCATCGCGATAGGCTTTGTAATTGCTTTCGCCTCTTGAAAAGTAAATAGCAGCGTTTTCGACTTTAGATACGCTGACGGATGTCATCTGCGCGAGATAGACGGAGTCGTTTGCAGCGATCATTTTTTGAGCGCAAAGCTCTCCTTTCGGGCAGGTATTTAAGGCTTGCATGAGAAAATTACCGTCAACGCGGATGCTGCCATCTTTACCATAGTAGGTTGCCTGAATATCTGATTCTGAAATAATTTGACCGTTTTCATCTACAGAAAAACTCATGGATTGAAATCCGGATGTGGGCGGGATAAGCCATTCTTTTGAATCTGTTACGCGAATAAAAAAAACACCATTTTCCCCCGTAATAGAAACAGTCAAGCCATCCTCGAAAGCGGTTTGATAAGCTGCAACCGCAGAAGGCAATGAAACTTCACTCTGATTAACATAAACAAGAACTCTCTGGATGGAAGTAGAGCCATCTTCAAATATTTGTTGGCGGGTAAATGAATCCAATTGATTGGCTTGCCGCAATTCTTCAGGCATATCAGCCATGATGGTTCCGCATTCACCTTCAGCCGAGCAGTATTCTTCCTCAACAGTAAAAAGAACAACATTAGAGTGTTGCATAGCTATTCCCGTGGAATCTTGAATGACAGCTATTTTAGAGCGCGGGTCATAGCTCATCGTTTTTCCGCTATGGAGCGTAATGTTTGAATTGTCCAGATTCATCGGCTCAAGACGCGGGGAAGGCGGAATTTCTTTTCCGGTCTCGTCGAACCACTGACTGCTTACAAGTCCGTCATTTTCCGAAAGAGTGTTGTCATAGTTCCTTGATCCAAGAGGAGTTCCGTCGGAGCCATAGTAACTGTCGGTTGCGTTGTTTCCGCAAGGAGAATCAGTGCATTCAAAATGAATGGTAGTTGTTTTGTAAATGACGGGATGAGTGTTTGTGTCTGGTTTCAAAATAGTGATGACTTGAGCTTGCTCTTCACCGGTTACTTCCGGCAAAGGCTCGGGAGAAGTTTGGAAACTTAAAGAGGTGTTGCCTGAAATATAGCTGTTGTATGAGCTATAGTCGGGAATAGCTAGTTCTGCGGTGTAGCCTGAGTCAGGATTGAGGCCGCTTACACTGGCAACGCAGTATCCGTAACAGTAAGTGGATGTTTCGCTTTGAACATTGCCGGAAGCATCGCGGATTCGCAAAATAATATCGGAATAGCCTCCGTAAGCGTAAAAGCTGAAAGTGGCATCGGTTGTTCCGGTATTGTCTGTGTTAAATGAAGAAATATCGGTGTAGTTGTAATAGTGGTCATAAGAATAATCATATGAAGTTTGAAAACTTGTATAAGTGCTGCCCGACAACGAGCTGTAGGTTGAGCCGGATAAAAGCAATTCAGCATTGTAGTTTTCGCCGGAATTTAAGCCGCTGACATTTGTGCTGCAATAACCTGAACAATAAATAGATGTTTCGCTTTGGATGTTGCCGTATTGGTCTGTGATGCGAAGCATCAAGTCAGCATAGTTCGAAGTGTAGAAGCTAAAGTTTGCGTCATTGGTTCCCGTGCTGTCGACGTTGATTGAGTAGACATCAACGTTGTTGTAGTAGGAGTACGCGGGATCAATATACGCCATGTCGTAATTGTATGAATAGGTTGTGTCCGGAGTGGTGTTAAAACTCGTGGATGTTGTTCCGGAAACATAGACGGAGCCGCTCGCGTCAGGCGCAAGAATGTTTACTGTGTAATAAGTGTTCGGGTTAAGCCCGCTAATGGATGTCGGGCAATATCCCGAACAGTAAAGCATTGTTTGTGTCTGAAGGTTGCCATAGGCGTCTCTTACTTCAAGAATCAGGTCTGAGTAGTTGCCTGATAAATTAACATTGACCGTGGCTTCAGTCGGTCCGGCAGAAACATCCACTGATGAGACATAAATATCGGTATAAGCCGGAGTGTAATAAGTGGTGTCGTAATAATCAAAAGTTTGAAAATTGGCCGTGGTCGTCCCGGTGAGGTTTACGGAAGAGTCAGCGTTAGGTGCGGTTACCTCAATCACATAAGAAGTACCTGAATTGAGCCAGCCTGCGTTTACGCTGCAGTTATCCACGCATGATATGGTCGATTCGCTTTGCGGATAGTATCCGGACATGCCCTGCGAGTGATACATGTGCGAGTTTGCGTCCCATATTTTTACAGTCAAATCGGAAGATTGACCGGATAAATTAATATTGATTGTGGCATCGTTTGAGCCCGCAGAAACATCCAAAGAAGAAATGGTAATCTCAGCAGGCACTGGGTCTTGAACCATATCGGCTGCTTCTGTGGTTAGCGCGGGATGCCATTCAACTTCAGTAATGTTATCACCCGTAGAGCGAGTTACTTTTTTTCCGATATAGGTATTATCCGCATAATAAGCTGTGCTTTCAGTGCAATTTGCCGGGACAGCGTTTGTGCAAGCGGATTCATCAGGAAGATTATTTTTTTGGGTTGGTTTGGTTCCAAGATTATCTAAGACTTCTTGAGCTTCATCAGAGTCTTCAGCAATGTTCTCAACAGATGAGCCTTTTTCTACTGCGCTAAGCGGACTTTGGCTTGGCTCTCCTTCAGGAGTAGCAGTTCCTTCAATGTCTCTAAAGTCGAAGCTCTCTACTGTTTTTGACTCGTGGGTAAGAGCATCCACGGCGGGTGCTTGAGCCGGCGCAGGAGCAGAGACCGTGTCAGCCGCAAAACTGTATTGGCCCGGAGAAAGGGCAAATGTGAAAACCACGAAAAGCGCTGTGATCTTCTTCGCGACTGTAGCTAACTGCATAGGTATAGGCTCCTCGTTATATAGTCTTATTTTATCTATTGGGAAAGTAACTTAATGATCAAAGAAATGCAATGGTGATAATTGTAATGCTATTAATTGCTATAAATGCTATAAAGTATTAACTATCAAACTTAATCAATCAGGATCAATTTTAAATACTTATTAAATGTGCTTATAATTCTTGCAATACCCACTCGAGGTGGTAAGTTTTAAAAAACTTTCATCAACCGAGGCCTATGTTTCTAAGAAAAATCACAACTTGGTTTCTTGCCGGGACACTCTTGCTGACACAGGTTTTCACGCCTGAAGCAGCGCAGGCGGCAAACATTGCTTTGATTCCTCAGAAAAGCGAAGGGCAATTTATCCGGGATTGGGAACCGCAGGTCTCAACCGGAAGCGTGACCCGCAGATTTTTCGCTGAAAACCCGCAAGGGACATTGGTTCACATTCAAGATGCGCACGCGGTTTTTGAAGCACAGAAAAACATTGAGACTCTGCTTACGGAAATAAAAGAAATAGCTCCGGCGCAGGAGGTTTTTTTAGAGGGCGGCGTCGGTGAGCTCGATCCTAAGCTCAGACACTTTTTCCCCGAGGGTTTGTCACTCACACAGCCGGAACGTGATCATTGGATGAAGGAAGGGCATCTTACCGGTGCCGAGGCCTACTTAATGACCAATGGCGCGGCGCGAGGTTATGGCATTGAAGAAATAAAAAGTTATTGGGACAACGTTGATCTGTACCGCCGTGTTGATGCCGCGCGTTCAGATAGTGCCGCTTTTAACGAAATCTTGTATGCGGCTTGGCAAAAAGAAGCCGTAAGAAAATTTAAGCCCGCCTTTAAAAAATATTTGGAAATTTACGCCAAGGCGCAAATCGATGCGGCTTCTTCCGCGAATTGGTTTGATGCTTTGCGTGATTATTTAAAAGTGGAGTGGAACCGCGATTTAAATTCAATGGAAGAACAAATCGAACTTCCGATGCTGACACGTTATATCTATCTCAAAACAATGGATGTTGCTCCCGATTACTTCAAGGTTGAAAAGCAAAAGCAAGAGTTTTTCGCTTCTGTCCGTGCCAAAGCAGGCCGGAACGCAATAGATGAAAAACTTTTCTCAGAAATAAACGCGCTGATTGAAAAATTTAAATCAAATCAAATTGATTTGAGCGGAGCGCGCGAAGTTTTCGAGCAGCTTGCAGTTTATTTGCCCGATGATTTTTCTATGGCTTCATGGCCCGACTTAAAAGCGCTCATTGAGAAAATGATTCTCGCTGGAGAGATGGACGCCGATGAGCTTTTAAAAGAAGCGCGCGGTTTACATATTCAGATTATTAAAAAAGATGCCCGGTTGAAAGCGCAGCGAGCATTGGTGCTTTTACTCGAAAAACAAATTTTGCTCACCAATCTTTTAAGTTTGAAATTAACCCGCGACGATTTTCAAAAGATTTTAAAGTATTCTTCGCGTCCCAAAATGCTGATAAGCGAACTGCGCGCGATCTCATCAGGGCGCTCATTGGTGGGTGCGCAGGAAATGAATGTTTTGGAAGAGGCTTACGATAATGCGATTCGGTTTTACCGCGGCGCGATTGAGCGCGAAGATGCGATGCAGCGCGGAATTTTAGAGAAAACCAAAAAGGGGAAAGTGGCGGTGGTTGTTACCGGCGGTTTTCACGCGGAAGGAATGCAGTCTTTCGCGCGCGAACAAAATTGGAATTATGTTGCCGTCACACCGCGCATTTCAAAAATTCAGCCTGAAGACTTTGCTCACTATCGCCGCGCGTTGTTGGGGGAAGGCAGCGCGTTAGGCGAGGCGGGCATGCCCTCCGAAGTTGCAGCCGCGCTTTTGACCAGCGCGGGAGTATTCGAAGATCTGCGGGCAGGCGGGCGCGAGCAAGCTGTGATGGATTTGCCCGGAGCGGCACAAGCACTTCAAAGAAGCAGTCAGCACACCTCATTGCGCTGGAAGCGAAACAGCCCGAAGATGAAAAGGTCCGCAATTCGTCCTTCGGGGCCGTCGGAGTATCTTGCTGATTGGGCCGGCGCCGCTCGCCCATCCCGCCGCTCAGAATCAAGAATTACAACCGTTTTAACCCAGGACTTGTCTCCCGCCGATGAGTTAGAGTTGTTGATCGATGTTCGTGAACGCCTTAAAAACGAAAGCGAAAGACTTGGCTCCGGCGGTTTACCGGAAATCGTTTATATTTCCGACGAACACGGTGCGATTGATAAATTTGACGCGCTTATTATTGATGCGATTCGGCGCACGCTTCCTTTCAGTAATTTACCGAGCACTTTTGAATTTCAAGTGAACCACAACCGCCGGCTTTTTGACCAGTTAAAGGCATTTGGGATCACTCCGGATGATTTAAAAGGAAAACTTTATTTTCAAGAGCTTGGCGATCCCATGGATCGCGGGCCGGATGGGGTTGCGGTATGGGAAAGAGCGAAGGAATTAGTCGAAGTTGGGCTTTCGGGTGAAATTACCGGCAATCACAACCTCATGGTTTTTCTCAACTTGGCCGGGATTCATTTGCCTTTCTACGAAGGATATAACTTTTATGACTATTCAGATGCCTATGACTCAACAGATGGGAAAATTCAAGAGTTGGTTCGTCAGTTTCATTCTCAAAATTCTAAAGACGCAAAAAATAAGACATGGTGGGCAGAAAGACTCGCGCAATTTATGGAGTATCATCAAGACCGCCAAAAGAAAATTTGGAGCCGCTTGGAAGATGAGATAAACGGCCCCAAAAATCAAGAGGGTAAGCGTGATGTGAGCCGTGCTCTTTACATGCCTGTTTTGGCGGATTTGCCCGCGGATTCAGCCGAAAAGGAACTTTGGGATCAATTGCGGGGGTGGTATCTCGTGGATGTCTATACGGGCGTGCGCGGTGTTGGGGGGATGTCTTTGGTTTGGTGGGAAAACCTTTTAAAAGATTTTGAAATTGCGCATGCAGAGCTATTGGATCGGGAGGAGCTTAACCCGGGATCGCCTTCGGATAAAGCTTGGCGAAGAGCGATTGCAATGATGAAAGAGGAAATTATTCCCGAATATAAGCGTGATCTCGAAAATCAGTTACGCGAGGGAAAATGGTGGTGGCGTGCTTTCGAAGCGCTCAATTCTCAAAACTACACTTCGGTTGAATGGTATGCCAAAGATTGGATTTTTCATAAGGGTTGGGGAACATCGGTTTTAGAAGAACTGAATCGAAACCGCGGAGATTTACCCGAAATTACCCCGGCTAACTATTTGGACAATCCTATTTTAAAAGAAATTGCTGAGCGCTCCAAAGCGAAATTCAATTTATTTTTAAAAGATATTTATCAGCAGACAAGCTTGCATGCCTTTTTGCCCGTAAACAATTTGGGAGAGTTTTATTTTACCTACAAAGGAATTGAGTATCGCGGAAAAGGAAAGGCCGGTGATGACGGGTATCCTTCGATATGGGAAGGGCTGAAGCTGATTCAAGATGATGTGCGCAACCCCGGGCACACTTTTTTGGATATGTATGAAGCGCTGAGCCTTGTAATGTCGTGGTATGCGGACAATACGACAAAGGCAAAGCCCGGCGAGCTGATTCGTGTTTTAAATCGTTTTGGTCCGGAGCATTTAGCCGAAATGAATGGATACAATGTTCTTTTTACGGGGCATATTCCTTTTCAGCAGTTTACGAAAATTCCCGCTGAAAAGCGCGGTGTTGTCACCAGTTACAATGTTGGCGGGAGGAACATTTTTACGGATCATGACATGAGTCCCGCTTATAAATACCGCGGAATGGGAATTTGGACAGGGCCCGCGTCGGGAATTTTGCCGCGCGGCTTTGAGCATGAAGGCAACCGCCTGATTGATATTAAAAATGAACCGCGCATGATCGATTTGGACTCGGATGGAAATGAAATCGAGCACTTTCACCATCGCGCTGTTCCGCGCGATTTTTTTATTGCCGGAGCTTTGCGAAACATTGACGATCGAATAGCGGAGTTAAAAGAAAATCTCGGCCGCTCTGAAATACGTGATGCTTTAGCGGCCGCGCGATCCGAAGCGCGTGCTTTTTCATTAAGCCCCACCGCAAGCTCGGGTATTAGGCTTTTATTGGCGGGAATTTTTTTCGTGCCGGCCTTTGCTTTTTTGTATGGAATTTTGGGAGATAGTGGTTTTCGTTTTGCTTTGGGTTGGGGCGGCGCAGCGGCAGTCATCGCTGTTTTTGCAAAGGCGGGAGCTGACTTTTGGAAAGATTTTCAAAAACAAAAACCTCAATTTTCATTGGTATCCGATGCGGTTCGAAATGAAGTTTGGAGTGTTCTCGACCGTTGGCCTCAACCCGCGGTAAAAACCTGGATTGAAAAAGAAGACTCCGCGGCTATCCCTGATTTATCTAAAATTCGTGACCACTATGTGTTGGGCGCCATTCATTTCAAAATAGCAGCCGGTTATTTTCGCGCGGGAGTGGATGCCGGCTTTTCAGCCGCTGAGATTGCCAAAGAAATACGTTTTGACTTAAAAATAGCTCGCGATCAATTTCAGCGTGTTGATTATGACCGCGATGCGGGCGTCCTTTTGAACGCGCTGAACCGTCTTGAGCTTGACTCACCTGAGGTGTCTCCGGCATTGATTCATTTTGTTGAATATTTTATTTTGGCAAGACTTCGGGCTCAGCCTCGCAAGGCCTGGGCTGATGCCCCGCTTCCTTCCGGCGGGTATGTTCTCGGTGATGAACCCGCGAATACTGATTTGAAAAATTATCCGCTTCCTTCCAAGAAACAGACCGTGATTTTCTTGCTTCCCGGCGAAGACAAAACAACTTTTAAGGCAAAACCGCTTTATCGTGATTTGCGCAAAAATAAAAACAAAATTCAATTTATTCAGTTAACACCGCAAGATTATGCTTCGCGCGAAGCTCTGACCGCAAAGCTCCGTTCCGTAAGTGAAAAGAGATCTTTTGATATTTTAATTACGCCGTTTGCCGGGCTCATGCCCGAACAACAAAGCCGATATCCCGCCGAGCTTCAGCGTTACTTTGAAGACGCAAAAGATTTATATGAATTGCAGGCTGCGCGCTCTGTGGATCAGATTTTTTATGAAACAGATTTGATACCAACGCTCGCGAACTATTTTGTGCAGAGCGATGAGCAAGTGATTCGTCTTTCGAGCCGGTCTTTAAGAGAAGGTCATGTTACGCAAGAGTATCGGACGCCTTATTCAATTATTACCATGTTGATGGCTTTTGTTGCCGGGACTTTGGGTTTCAAAAAAGGTATTTTGGAAGCCACAGAAAAACCACTGCTCGCAGATGCTTTTTACCGCACGGGAATTTATGGTGATGAGCGCCCGCAGCAGCCCAATGAGCCTTCCAAGCTGCGTCGTATTTTCTTGGTTTCTCCGCATCCCGATGATGATGTGATCGCCGCGAAAGCCGTTTTAGCCGATGCCATGAAATCAGCCCAAGACGGCGAAGTGGTTGCGGAAGTGATTGTGATGCAGGCAGGAGAAAATGGAGTTACGGACTTGGATGAAGCTCAAATTCGTGACGCGCTCCGATTTGCGCTGGGCTATCAATCGGGGAAGCTGGATGCTGAAACGATCCGCGGATTAAAGCAAGAATGGAATAAGACTTTCAATGATATTCGCACGCTGCATAAAAATGTTTTGCGTGACATGCGCGAAAGAGATGCCGCGGTTGCCGCGAAGTTTCAAGCCAAGTTAGAAACGTTCAAAGGGGTTGATTTTGAGGCTTTGTTTAACCGCGCGGCAATGCTTGCCTGGTCGAAAGAGGAGCTTGCCGAAGCCGGAATTTTAAAACAAAATTTGTCTGAGGCGGATCAGACTCTCTTAAAAGAAACCGCCAAGTATTTTATTCGGCGCGTTGAAAATCAGCGCGCGATCGATTTTTTTAATGATGCGTATCCCGGAAAAATTCGCGCGAAATTCTTTCCCGAATTTTTAGGCTATCCTTCCTCCGGCCCGCAAGATCTGCGCTCGATTCATGAGCTTGAAGAGCATGCCGCAGTGGTCATGCAGCATTTGCTTATGAAGTTTGAACGATCAATAGAAGATGCACCGAAAGATGCGGTTCTTACGGTTGTCGGGCCCAGTGGTACTGATGCTCACGCGCATCACGTTGGAGCGTATAGGGTTCTTCTCGCAGCGATGCGTTTGTGGGCATCCCAAGCTTCCCGCCAATCCAAGCGTGATGTTGAAGTGCTTTATTACTTTGCGCCCTGGTCGGGCAATTTACCCGCTTACCATCTCTCGCCGCAAACAAAAAAATCAAGTAATGCTGATTTATTGCGCGCGCTGATCGCCGGCGAACTCACCGCCGCGCGTTTTGGATTGCCGTCACCCAAAGAATTACAAAATATGCAGGCGCAGCGTTATCTTGTTCGCCCCTCCATTTTGTCCGCGCGCTCCGAAATGCGGACACACAAAGTAACCATACAGACTTTGCAGGAAATGAAAAGCCGGGGTGAACCGATCACGATGTTGACAGCTTACGATAAAAATGATGCCGCGCTGCTCGAGGACGGCGAAGTGGATATTACCTTTGTCGGCGACTCGGGCGGCATGGTAAGGCTGGGTTTTCCCTCAACCCAAGAAGTAACGATGGATCACATGGTGAGCTTTGCTCTTGATGCGAAAGAAAATGTCAGACAGTCTCTGTTTGTTGTGGATATGCCGCATTTGTCTTATCGCAATGAAGAGGAAGCGCTTGTTAATGCGCGGCGGCTGATGGATGCGGGCGCGGAAACGGTTAAGCTGGAAGGCGGCGAAGAAGTCGCGCTGATTGTAAACCATCTTGTTGCCAACGGCATTCCCGTCATGGGGCATATCGCTTATACCCCGCAATCAAAAGGTGACCACAAATCGGTTGGACGCACGGAAGAAGAAGCGCGACAGCTCTTGAAAGATGCCATGGCTATTCAAAAAGCCGGCGCATACGCGGTTGTCATTGAGCTGGCTGACAGCGAAGTTAGCGCCTGGATTTCAAAAAGATTAAAAATCCCGACCATCGGAATTGGTGCCGGAATCGGAACTGACGGTCAGGTATTGGTGATTGATGATCTTCTCGGAAAAACAAAAGAAAAATGGAAGCAGCTAAGACCGGATAAGCCCGGCGTCAAAACTTACGGTGTTCCTAAAATGGTCGGAGAGGAACATTGGAATTGGGATGCTCAGTCCGGAGATTTGGCGATCGTTCAATCTTTTGTCGCTAAAGTGAAAAGTCGACAATTTCCGGCGGAGCAAAATAGCTTTCACCCCTACAACGGAAAACCCTTGGATGAAGTTTTGACCCCCCTGATGGCGCGCTCCGAAATGCGGAAAGATTTGCCGACAAACGATGGCTCGGGAAAAAAGTTCACGGCAAGGGACTGGATTTCCGGCTGGTTCGCTCCTTGGACATTGAAAAATGAAGAAATGCGCGCCATGCAGGCCCGAATCGAAAAGGTCAGCCAGCATGTAAAAAAAGAAGGCGGGCTTTTGGTTATCGCTTCGACTTTGATGCATATGCTGATTCTTATTTTGGGCGTTCTGAGCAAAACAATCGCGCTGGGTGATTTTTCCGGAATTTTGGTCATGGCCGGAACCGTTATTTATGCTTTAAGCATGCAGACCGTCAACACTCTCACAAAAGAAGCCTTGCGGCTGCGCGACAAAACTTCTCAAGGGCCTTATTTATGGACTGATTTTCCTTATAGCCGGACCCAGAATCCCGTGTATCTCGGGTACATTTTAGGGACAGCTTTGATTGTTATTGCCGTGCCGAGTTTTTTTGGAGTTTTGAATTTGACAGTGCTTACAGTTTGGTCGATTGCTCGGATCATTTACGAAAGAGTGGAGCTTTGGAATGAAACGGAGGAGCAGGCTTTAAAGGAAGCGAAAAAGAAAACCAAGAACAGAAAAATAACCCAGCGGCAAAAACTTCAAAGACAAATCGAAGAAGTGCCTGTTTTTTTACCCGGCACAAAATGGTTAGAAAGAATCGTTGAGCAAGCGGTTACCCGCCGGAGGTCCGAGCAGAGAAGTCATGCCGAGCTCGAAAACTTTTTAGAAAATGCGGCAACGATCGCGTGGCCGGACAAAGAGCCTTTTCAAGCCGCCTATAAACATGCTTTTGAGCGTCTGCGCAATCACTTGAATAAAATTAAAACGGGTGACGGCCCGATTCAATTTAACTTTACGGAAGAGCCGCGCGTGATGGATTCTTTGGCTTATTGGCAATCGCGAATTCGCTCTATTCAGGAAGACGTCAAAACGACGAGTGAAGCCGAAGACTTTTGGCTGGAAGCTTTGACCTTTGAGTATGAATTGATGTTGCGCGTGCAAGTGGTTGAGTGGCGCGGAGAAGAAAACTTGGATGAATGGATTCAGTATTTGTCCGGATGGTCTGACGCGTTGGATCGGCTGACCGCGGAGCTTATCAAACAAGGTCGATTTACCAAGTTTCAAGAATTTGCGAAGACGCGGTATGTTTCTTTTGAAGGCTTGTATGAATCAAAAGAAGAAAAAATTGATTCGGAAATGCTCGAGCTGATTTTTGATGAAGCCTTGACCGATATTCCGGGGCTGGATGAATCTTCGCTGACTTTCGATTTTCAAAAGCAAATGAAAGATCGTTCTGCTTCCGATAAAGCGGCAATGCCGGATATTGAAAAAGTGCGCTGGCTTGAACAATTTAAAAACCGCATGGCGTATGAAATGCTTTTTAAACCGAAGTTAGCCCCTGTCTTAGCTGAACCGGCAAGCCGTCTTTTAGCAAATTGGCGCGACCTTTATTCAGATAGGTGGAACCCTTTTTGGGAGTCAACTTATTCCGGGATTTTAAGCTCGGTATCAAAAAATCAGGATCAAATCAAAAGACGCTTAGGTATTGCCGCGATTCATCCGCCCGCCCGCTCTGAAGCGCGGAGTTTTGAAGAATTAAATATTTCTGCATTACCGCTTTCTTCTTCCTTGCGAAGCAAGGCCAATTTAATTTTTCCGGCCGTGAATGTAAAAACGATGGGAGATCTTCGCGGTGTTCCTGATCAGGTCTTAAGGGAAGCGAAGTCTTCTACAGGACAATTTTCATTTACTCATGAAGAAATTCTTGCGGTGCGCGCGGCGGTAATAAATTTTGAGCGTGCGTATCAAAACCAGCAAGAGCAGCAAAAGATTCTCCATGCCCAAGAAAGTCAAGACAGGCAAGAAAAATTTGTTAATCGGACCAGAATCAAAGAGCTCCGTTCCCGGATTTTATCGCAAAAATTTGATATGGGAGTTTATTTAGCCTATCTCATGCTGAAGCCCGCGGGAGAAACCTGGGCTCAATATTTGGATGGAATGCCGGATTTTACGGGAACAAAAGGAAAAGTCGATAAATATGGGCTGGTAAAGTTCTCCGTTTTTACCGGTCGGCAGTTTGTTTGGCGGGTTTTGGGATTTTCCGATAATCAAGAACGCGAAATTGAAATAATAGAAGCCCGAATTTTGAGTGACAATCTTTTCGAATTCAAGGTTTTAATGACGGTTTCGGGATCAGAGCCCATTGAACGCATTTTTCAAATCGGTCCGCATAAAGAGAAGCTGGCAAAAACCAGCGGACATGAGGGCCGCGAACGCTGGGTTTTGAAAATAAGCGATCAATTAGGTCTGGCTGTTTATGATGATGAAATTAATGCATTGCGCAGTTTAGCTGAACTTGTTTCCAATCCTGTTATTCTGGTCAGCCCTCAAAAAGTGAATTGGACAAAAATCTTACCCAAGATTCTATCTTTAAAGGGCGTGAGACTCGGAGAAACAAACGCAAACGGAGTTTTAAATTTTACACCGGCTGCCGGCCATCAGTTTGTCTGGTCGATTTTGGGTTTTTCAGAAAAGGGTTGGCGAGCTCAAATACAGGATGTTTTTGTTGACCAAGGTAATTTGAAAGTGGCCATTTTGCTTGAAAATGCTCAGACAAAAAAATCGAGAAAAAAAACACTTCAAAAAGTTTTCCAAGTTGGACCTTCGACCCGCAAAGTTTCTCATGGAGAAGGCTTGCCTGAATCGGTAAGTTATCTTGATTTATCCGAGCGTGTTGCTTTAAGGGATCCCGGAGAAGATGAACATGATTTATCTACTTTGAAAGGGCTTATTCGGCATCTGGATTTTGTCGAAAATCCGGCCGCGATTGATTGGGAAAAAGTGAGGGCTGGGTTACCCCAGCTAGCGGGACAAGCGCTTGGAGTTACCGCAAAAAATGGAACAATCAGCTTCCGACCTTGGTTGGGATACCAAAATATTCAGTTTTCTATGGGGTTTATGGGCGAGGGGTGGGTTGCCACGGTGGAAAGCGCTGAAATAAGTTCTTTTGGAAAATTTGAAGTGATCGTGCGTTTTGACAGCCCCAAAAAAAATGGAACATCAATTTATCGAGTTTACCAATTTGGACCAATTACTCGCGATGTGAACAGAGATGAACGTGTTTTACCAACGGAAGATGTGCATGTTTCCGCAAAAAAAGTACTGATGCCGTTAGAGGCGCCCGCTCTAAGTCTTTCCAATTCGGGTCAAGACATGACTTTGGCGGATTTTCTTGCTAATCAAGAGCAGAAGAAAAACTCCAAAACGACCAATTGGAAAAAGCGCGAAAAAGATTTGCAGGTTTTGGTCGGGCAGAGCTTGGGGCTTTCCTCTGCGGGAGGAAGATTTGATTTTACTTTGTTTTCTTATTTTTCAGCTTATGAGTGGGCAGCGTTGGGATTTCGTGAAGCAGGGTGGCGTGGGGTTATTAGCCGTGCGGAAGTGAATTCTCATGGGGTCCTTGAAATTTCCGTGCAGTTTAAACTTCAAAAAGGATTTTCAACGAAACAGCCATTTCATGTTTTTGAAAAAACTTTTCAGGTTGGTCCCTATGTTAGAAAACTAGTTCAGGTGACAGCTTCCGGAAGAGTTCCGAATGGAGAAGAACGCTATGTTCTTAATCTAGATGACTCGCCGGCTGTTAAAACTTTTTCTGATCAGGGGAAGAAGCTGCGTAGCCTAAGTGAATGGTTGGTTTATCGGCCTTTTTTAAAGGATCCCAAAAAAATAAATTGGGAGAAACAGCGTAGTGTTATGAAGAAAATTGAAGGGCTTGTAATCGGAACAAGCACAAAGCAGGGAGTTTATTATTTTAATGCTCTGCCGGGGTACACATTTGCTTGGCCTGCTTTAGGTTTCCCTGATGCGGGATGGAAAGCTGTTGTCGACAAATTTGAACTAAACGAATTTGGCAAACCGGAGCTCACCGTTGAATTTACTAAAAACGGAGAAGAATCTTTTAAGCGAACATTTCAACTAACACCCTATAAGCAAACTCTTCATCCCGCAAAAGGGTTTAAAGATAAAGATGAGGTTGGGCTAAGTCTTAGTTTGCGACCAGCCATTACGGCTTCATCTTCTGAAGCTGAGGCAACCATTGAGACCGCGGCGACTTTGGTTGATTTGCTGAAGTTGCCCGACGGGTTTGATTGGGAAAAAAATAAAGATCAAATACCTGACTTGGTAGGTTGGCGTTTAGGGACGACAGGGAAAAATGGAGTTTATAGTCTTGTTGCTGTTGCGAATCATAAAACAGTTCCATGGAAAGCCATTGAAGAAGAAGGCGCTGAAGGAGTTATTGTCGAGCAATCCATTCGAGAAGGACATTTTTATTTTAAAGTGAGATTTACTCAAGGAGAAGGTGAAGCCGCAGAGATTTTTGAGAGAGAATATGAAATTCAAGATACCTTTTACAAATTGTCCGGTCTTGGAAAAAAGCAGGGAGCAGAGCCTGTTTATATGCGAAAAATATTACCTGCTGTGCGTTCCGAAATGCGAAGCGGCGCGGTCGATGACGCTTCGGATTCGGCCGTAGTTAAATGGCTCGTTCCTCATTTAGGAAAAGACGCCCAGAGAATTCATACGGCATTGCTGTCGGGAGGGCTTCGAAAGTTATCTGATATTAAGCAGAAAACGGATGAGCAGGTGTTAACGGCCATTAACCTTTATGCCGGCCAAAATCCTCACGGAATGGACGACGTAAAAAAAATCAGACGGGCTGTTTTGTTAGCTCGGGTTGATTGGATCGATCAAGAAAATAATTTAAGGAAGCAAAAGAATCACGAACTTTTAGAAAATCAAAATACGTTTCTCTTTTTGGAATCCCGCCGCAATGCTTTGTTGGAAAATATTCTGAAACAAAAAGAACCACCAGAGAATTTGTTAAAAGACTATTTTGCCTATCTTGTTTTAAAGCCGGATCAAATCAGTTGGGAAGCTTATTTGGAGCCATTGGCAAAAATACAAAAAAAACTAAGAGGCAAGATAGGTGTTATCCACCAAAGGAATCTTATCAATTTTTCTCCTTTGGATTCGCGAAAATACTCATGGATGCTGGCATCGCAAAAAGAAGCGGATTGGTTCGGCTATTCGGCTTGGTTGAAGGACGTTCGTTTTGGGCGCGGCAAACTTGAACTTGTCGTGGAAATTAAGGATGAAAATGAAAGAATTGCCAAGACAAAAATTTTTCAAGTAGGGCCTTATCGCAAAAAAATAAGAGCTGTTAGAAAAAAAGCCGTTGATCTTTTAACGATAGAAGAAAATACAGCCGTTGCCGTTACTCGTGACGGGATACATGATTTCCGGACTCTTTCGGATGTGATTACCGATCCGCGTTTGCTTTTACAGGGCGATTCGATTAATTGGAGCCCTCACCGCGCAAAAATTAAAAATTTAGTGGGGCTAAGAATCGCTCCTTTGGACGATCGGGGAGGAACTGTCTTTAATCCCGTGGCAGGGTTTAATTCTTATTCTTGGTCGGCGTTAGGTTCGCATGATGCGGGGTGGGCGGGAGTTATTGAATCAGCTGAAATCAGAGATGGAAGATTCGTTTTCTCGGTGAGTTTTGAAAAAAAAGGGGAGCCGGTCCGCAGCCGTCAGTTCATTATCCGGGGCAACCGGCGTGAATTATCCGCTTATGACAGTGATGCGAAAACTTCGGTTTTAGAAATTGAGCCCTTTGAATTGGCTTGGAAAAAATCCATCAACGTTGAATCTGAGACAATCACAGCTTTGCCCCAGCTTTTAACACAATCTGAGTTAATTGATTCTCCGGCACGCATCAAGGAAATTGCGGCTCGATTAAAAATAGATCTTCCCAGAAATGTTCCGTTAGGAAAAAGTGATTCGCAGGGCGGATTTTCTTTTGTTGTTTATCCAGGATATCGCGATTTTTATATTTTATCCGGCCGTCAGGAGCCGGGCTGGGAAGGAACTTTAGTTGAGGGTTCCATGAACCGCTGGGGATACTATGAAATTCGTGTTCGCTTCGATAAGAAGTTTGGCGGTGAAACTGAAAGCTTCGAAAAAGTTTTTCAATTAGCTCCGCTTATTTTTCAGTTTAAAAAAGATAATGAAGCGGAAAGCCAATCAGCCGATTATAAGCCCGTTCTTTCGCTTCACCCGCGCCCTGCATTGGAAAAAAGCGGAGCCGAAGAAATCCGGACCTTGACCGATTTAGTGGGGTACCCTTCCTTTGTAAAAGGGTATAAAAAAATCAACTGGAATGATTATATCGAAGCGCTTCAGATTCTTGTTGGGCAAAGTATCGGTGAGAGTCCGGCTAATGGAGAGTATCAGTTTCGGCCGAGTGAAGGGCAAACTTATTTTTGGAGACCTCTTAAATTAGCGGATGAAGGTTGGCGCGGCATCATTAGCAAAATAAGTGTTTCGGCCGCTGGTATTTTGGAGATGGAGATTGAATTTGAAAAAGCCGGAGAAAAACAGATTCGAAAATTCCAAATCGGAACACACCTCAAAGAGCTGCGGAGCGCATCCGCCGAAAACGAAGCGTCGAAGCAGTATGCTTTGTCTATTTTAGATAGGCCCGCTATTCAGGTTTTGTCCGAGCTCATTACATTAAAGCCGGATTCGTCGGGAAGCTATAACTGGGAAAAGAAAGAGGCGGCGGTTCATTCTCTCAAAGGTCTTAGCCTCGGAGTGAGCAGTCGAGGCGGAACTTACTGGTTTAATCCCTATCCGGACTTTGGCTTTGATTGGCGCGCCGTTGGGCTTGATGAAGAAGGTTGGCTTGGAACAATCTTGAATTCTCAAATTAATTTTGCGGGCGTTCCAGAGTTTGAAGTTGAGTTTTCAAAAGAAGGGAAAGAGTCGTTTAGAAGAATTTTTCAAATCACGCCCTTCCAACGTTCGCTGATTATGAATGAACGCGCAAAACAAAGAAAAGCAAAAGAGCGGACCGCTTTTGAAATTACGGATAGGGCCGCGTTGGTTCGCGATAAAAAAGATCCGCGCAAAGACTTGGTCGCATCAAACCTGACGGACATTATTAGGCTTCCCATTAATTTTAACTGGCGGGGACAGGCGGAGAAATTGCCCGTATTGCGCGGACTTCGTCTCGGGAAAATTTCAGCCGTCGGACGTTATGGTTTAACGCCTTATGAAGGTTTAGATAGTTATCTTTGGCAGGCTTTATCCGAAAAAGAAGCACAAGAATGGGGCGGGGCTGAAGGAACTATTGTTGATTCAGAATGGAATGAAAAGACCGGTCATTTTGAATTTGAAGTTTTATACGAAAAAACAGGTGCGGGCGGGCAAATACAAGCAACCAAAAGGAAATATGATGTTTTAAATGAGGCGAGGTATCTTAATCCCAAAAAGCGCGGGCGAGCTGATGATGCCGTTCAAGCCGAAAAAGAACCCCAACCTATTCTTAAAATTAGAATTATCCGCTCTGAAGTGCGCGGAGGTGAAGGCGTTGCTCCTTTCTTATCTCGCTCGGAAATTTTGATAGCTAAGATTTTTGCCGCCGGGTTTTTGCCGCTCGATACTTTAAAATATGTTCTGGGCGTGGCGCCGGAGTCGCGCGCGGGGCTGTGGGCGAGTTTGACCTCTCCGGAAAAACAAGCCAAAGAGGTTTTGTTCGCGCAAAGCATTCTTTTTGGAAAACAAACAATACAAACTCACGATGCTTTTGTGTTGGGGACCGAGCTTGCTTTGGAACGTGGTTTTTTAGCGGCGGCTAAGAAAGTTTTTCCGGATGTCTTTTTTGCGGTGATCGCAAAAGATTCTGAAAAAGCGGATCTTCAGACTTGGCTCGCGGAACAGAATCTGAGCGATTTTGTCGTGGTTGCGGAAAACGCTCAGCAGGCCAAAGCCGCCTTGCTTAAAAAGAATGCTAAGGCGATTGTGCGTGGACTTGCGATTACCGCAAGCTTCGAAGCCGATACTTTAAGCCGTGATTTGCCGGTGATGACATTTACCTCCGGTCAGCTTGACCGCATGTTGAGTTTCGCCGGAGTTGTTGCCGAAGCGGCACGGCTTGCTCAATTCGCCAAAGCTTTTGCTTCCGCCGCTTAAACTTGGTTCTTGGTTCTTGGTTCTGGGTTCTATATAATTCCGCATCATGAATTCAACAGAAACAAAACATATTCGTTTTGGGCATAGCCCCGACCCTGATGACGCGTTCATGTTTTACGCTTTCGCGTATGAAACTATTCCCATGCGCGGATTTAAGGTGACGCATGTGATCGAAGATATTGAATCTCTCAATCAGCGTGCATTGAAAAACGCCGAACTCGAAGTGACCGCAGTTTCTTGCCACGCTTATGCTTATCTCGCCGATAAATACGCCGTGATGCGTTCGGGCGCGAGTATTGGCGAAAAATACGGACCGATTTTAGTATCGCGCATGGCGAATTCTTCGCTCGATGCGCACTCCATTCGCGGCAAAAAAATCGCGATTCCCGGTAAACTCACCACGGCTTATTTAGCATTGCAGATTTTTCAAAGAGATTTTCAGGCGGTTTTTATTCCCTTCGACAAAATTATGGATGCCGTCAAAGAAGGTTTTGTGGATTTTGGTCTTGTGATTCATGAAGGACAATTGACGCATGCTTCGGAAGGCCTGCATAAAGTTTTAGATTTGGGGGAATGGTGGCATCAAACTACCGGACTTCCGCTTCCGCTTGGTGTCGATGTCATCCGCAAAGATTTGGGCAAAGAAACCATGCGTGAATTCGGACTGCTTTTTAAAGAGAGCATTGAACACTCGTTAAAGCATCGTCAGCCCGCTTTGGATTATGCGATTCAATATGGACGCGGACTTAATCCTGAGCTGAACGATAAGTTCGTGGGCATGTATGTTAATGACCGCACGGTTGAAATCGGCGCGGATGGGGAAGCCGGGTTCCGCCGCCTGCTCGACGAGGGCTACAAAAAAGGGATTATTCCTAAGCCCGTCTCAATCGAATTCGTTTCCTGACTTTTTTAGCGCCGCGCTTTCCACCTCATCAAAGTTTTCATAAAGATATTTCTTTTTTTCGCCGTTATTTAGACAGTTAAAGTTTGTTAACAAACGGGGGAAATATAATGAAGAAGAAAATTTTTGCTCTTTTAGCTATGGTTGCGTTGATGGCTCAGCCTGCTTTTGCCATGGGGCATGGTGATTGTGATAAATGTCCGATGAAGCATAAGCTGTTGCGCGGGGTTGAAGGCATTGTGACTTCACCGATAGAGTATGTGAACCAATATAATGTATTGGCTGAAACACGTCGCCCGGCATCGGGAATGATCGGCACAGTTCTTGCGGGAACAGCCATGACAGCGAAACGCCTGATTAACGGTGTTTACGACGTTGTCACATTTCCGGTCGATTTACCGAAAGACGGCCGCCTTCTTTTAAATGACAAGCATGAGACCGCGCTTGCCAGCTACAAAAAAGGAAGCTGCGCGAAGTAATAATCGTAGCAGGGTTTTTTAAAAATGCCCGGTTGGGGATTATCCCGAGCCGGGCATTTTTTGTGCCTTCAAGCTTTTTTGTTTAAAGCCGTAACATGAATTACCATTAAACAGGAGCCGTTATGAAAATCAAAACCGCATTATTTATTTTAGCTTTGTTTGCCGTCACTCAATCCGCTTTTGCCGGAAGCGCCGGAGAAAAATTTGTCCGGGGCATTGAAGGCACACTGACTTCTCCTGTTGAGTATCTCAATCAATATCAGATTGCTAATTATGATCATGGGCTGATTTCCAGCGCGGTGATTATGGTCTTAGGCGGCACTGCGATGACGGTGAAACGGTTAATCAACGGTGTTTATGATATCGTGAGTTTTCCGGTGAGCTTGCCGCGTGATTATGGTCTTTTACTGAATGATAAGTACGAAACTGCTTTGGATGGTTATCGCGCGACTCAGGGTGAAGGACTGGCTATTTTAGGCAAATAGCCGAATTAAGCGATTTCCAGAAAGCGCGGGAAGCGCGTTAAATTACGGCAACCCGTTTTTGTGACGAGTACAACATCTTCTAATCTGACACCGCCGATTCCTTCATAATAAAGTCCCGGTTCCACTGTTACGACGTGGCCCGGTTTCAATATATCGTTCGCTCTGCCAACCCGCGGCTGTTCATGCACATCCAGTCCCAATCCATGGCCTGTGCCGTGAAAAAAACCCTGCATACGGCCGTTAATATTTCCGGTTTTAAAACCCAATGCTTCAAAACGTTTTTGAATTTTTTCATGCACGGTGCTCGCGTCGACACCCGGCTTAATCATTTTAAAACCAATTTCCTGCCCCTCATAAACCGCGGCATACATAGCTTTTAACTTGGGCGATGCCTTGCCTTTTACGACGGTTCTTGAAAAATCGGCGTGATACCGTGATTTCATGTGGCGCGGGAAAATATCAAAAATAATCGACTGGTTCGGTTCAATCGGGCCCGATCCCTCATCATGCGGATCGACCGCGTGTTTACCGCAGGCGATAATCGCGCGCGGGCCGACGCAATCCAACTCTAACAATCTTGCGTTCAAGCGTGCGCGCAAGCTTTCACTGGTAATCATTTCTTTGCCGGCATAAATGCGTTTGCCTTTAATTTTAGCTTTCTTTAAAAAAGTGATGATTTCACCGAACGCGGTTTCCACGTTTCGAATCGCGGTTTCAATCGCTTTGGCTTCTTGCGGTGTTTTTAGAGTGCGCTCTTCAAAAAAAGGATCGGTTTTGACTTCCATTTTTAAGCCTTGTTTACGCAGAGAGTCAGCGTAATAAAGCGGAAAATTTTCCGGAACTTTGAATGACTTTGCTTTTTTGGAAAGAGCGAACCAGCTGATCAGTTCCATATAAGAGGGGCGGCGGTTTTCTTTTTTCGAGAAAGTTCGCGCTAAATCCGAAATCGAAACAATTTCATCCACCGCGGCTTCTTTGCGGGCCCGATCGACTTCAAGGTCGCTCATCAAAGCGTAGCTTTTACCGCGGATACGGAAATAGACAAAGTCATCGGGGACAAGAAAGCGGGTAGCGTAATACATATTCTGATCCGCTTCGCTGGAAGCAACCATCAATAAATCGGTGTTTTTGGCTTGAGGCATAAATAAGTCCTTTTGGAGCCGTGTTTGGGCTTGTTTCTATTCTACCCGAGGAAATCCCGAAAGGGAAACGCCGATTATCAATTTAATGTTGCAATTATTTGAAGCCTGCTTATAATTCGAGCTCGATTTAATTCAATCATTTAACTATTCAACCATCAAACTGATTTGAGCATGAGAGAAAAAGAAGCTTTTATCCGGAACTTTCGCGAAGTTCAGCCCAAGTTTTCGCGCTTGTGTATGCGCAAGCTTGTGCAGTCGGGCCTGACTATGCCGCAGTACGCGCTGCTTAACTTAGTTGTCGCCGGACCCGTTTCAATGAAAGATTTGAGCGCAAAGCTTTTAGTCTCTAAGCCGGCCGTAACCAACCTTGTGGATCGCCTTGAAAAGCACGGATTTTTAAAACGTATTCATGACGCAAGCGACCGACGTATTTCCCTGATTGAAATTCGTCCCAAAGGCCAAAAGCTGATTCGCGACATGCAATCGACCGCGCTGGGTGTTTTGTTGCGCGCGCTTGAAAAATTCACGCCTGCCGAACGTACCGTTATTACTAAGTTCCACGAAGTTTTATCTTTTTGTTTTGATCAAGATTTATCGAAGGGAATGCGGGGTACAAAATGAAAACAGGCTTAGTGAAACCGTTTGCCTTGATGCTTGCGCTCGCCTTTGCGCTGGATTCATTTCCTGCGTTCGCGATGGCGCGTTTCCCTTCGGAAGAGCCTGTTTTACAGAGAAACGAGGACGCATCGGCTGAATCTCAAACCATGAATTTTGAAAAGTTTATTGAAATTAGTTTGCGCCGCAGCGAGGCTGTTAAGTCATCCCGCGAAGAAATTAAAATCGCGCGCGCCCGGACATTACAGGCTTTGGGTGATGCTATCGGCGATGGAGACTTCGTGATTACTAACACTTATCAGGAAGAACAAGCCCAGTCCCCCGTGGGCGGAGCCCCCGATAACAGCACCAGCACCGCCCGCGCTGCGCATCGGCGTGAACGTAAATTTTCCTTTAGCCAGCCTCTTTTTCAGGGTTTTAAATCGGTAGGCGCTCTGTTAGGGGCGGGCAGTTTAAAAGGTCAGCGCAAAGAAGAATATGATCTTGCCAAAGAAGATTTGTTTCTCGAAGCAGCCCAGGCTTTTTACGCGCTTCTTTCCGCTGAAAAAAACTTGGCGATTTTAGATGAAAGCAAAAAGCTTTTTGAAGAGCGTATCCGTGATTTAAGCGAACGAGAAAAAATCGGCCGCTCCCGTCCGGGAGAAGTCGCGATGGCGCGCGCGAAAATGAAAGTTTTGGAGGCGCGCATCGCGAAAGCGCGCGGCACTTTACTTTCCGCGCAAAGTTTGGCGTGGTTTTATTCGGGGGTTTCGCGCATGAAAGCGGATGATGAAGACCCGGAAACCTTTTCCGAAACTTTAGACATTGATCCGGATCATTACTCTGAAATTGCCGAAAACCGTTCGGATGTTGCCGCGGCGCGTAACGCGATGAACACGGCCAAACAAACCATTGTGGTGAAGCAAAGCGCGATTTGGCCGCAAATTAACCTCAGTGCCAATCAATATGAGAAACGGGAAGGTTTTCAGGACGGGATTAGTTGGGACGCCTTGATTACGATGAATGTTCCGCTTTACCGCGGGGGAGATAACTTAGGACAGGTTTTAGAGGCGCAGGCGCTTTACCGTAAGACACAGTGGAATTACCGCTTGGTTCAAAAAATGGCCCTGCTGGAAATCGAACAGACGCACCAGGATTGGATCGCTTCACGCGAACAGCACCGCGCGTATCAGGCGGCGGTGGAAGCCAGCCAGGAAAATTTTAATTACCAAAAAGAAGACTACTCTAAAAACTTAGTCAGCAATTTGGATGTACTTGCCGCCCTTGAAGAATTACTCACCATTCGCGAAGAAGCCAACGCGACACTTTACGCGATGAAGTCGAACTATTGGCGTTTACAAATTGCGGCGAGCTCCAAAGTTCCCGATTGGGCGGATCCTTCCGGTAAGAAAAAATAGTGCTATGAATTTAACTCAATTTTCAATTAAAAATCCGGTGTTCGCGTGGATGCTTATGATCGGGCTCATGCTGTTTGGCTTCGTCAGCTTTAAGAGCTTAGGCGTGGGACAGATGCCCGATGTGGATTTTCCCGTTTTAACCGTTCAGCTGACTTGGGAAGGCGCCGCGCCGGAAGTCATGGAAAGCGACGCGGTTGATTTAGTTGAAGATGTCATGATGGGCGTGGAAGGCATTAAAGACATTAGTTCGTCTTCGCGCCAGGGGCACGCAACGATCACGGCTGAATTTAATTTGGGCCGCGACATTGACGCCGCTTTGCAGGAAGTGCAGAGCAAAATCGCCGAAGTTCAATACCGCCTGCCCAAAGACATGGATTCACCGGTCATCGCGAAGTTCAATCCCGAAGATCAGCCAATTATGTGGATTGCCGTTTCAAGCGACACGAAGTCGCGCCGTGAGCTCATGGAATATGTTGACCGCAGTTTGAAGGATGTTTTTAAAACTGTGCCGGGCGTCGGTGAAGTGATGTTGGGCGGCTATCTCGACCCGAATTTGCGCATTTGGCTTGATACCAAAAAAATGGATGAGTATCAGGTCACCGTTGAAGATGTGATTGATTCCATTGCGGGCGGGCATTTGGAAACTCCCGCAGGTTATCTTGAAACCGCGCGCACCGAAACCACCGTGCGCGCCATGGGCGAAGCGCGCAGCGTCGAAGAGTTTGAAAAAATTATTATCGAAAAACGCGCCGGTAAAGCCGTTTACAAATCCATCCCGCTGAAAGCGGTCGCGCGTATTGAAGACGGACTTGCCGATATTCGCAGTATTTCCCGCGTGATGGGGAAAATCTCGGTCGGGTTAGGTATTCGCAAACAGCGCGGAACCAACACCGTCGCGGTGGCGAAAGGCGTTAAGAAAAAACTCGAAATCGTTAAAAGAGATATTCCTAAAGACTATGAAATCGGAATCAATTTTGATTCGACCAAATTTATCGAAGAGTCCGTGCATGAACTCGTTTTCACTTTGATCCTTTCTTCTTTGCTTACTGCCTTTGTGTGCTGGCTGTTTTTGGGGTCGTGGACGACCACACTTAACATTTTGCTCGCGATTCCGACTTCGCTGCTTGGAACTTTCATCGTGATGAAATTCGCCGGATTCACGATGAATACTTTTACGCTTTTAGGTTTATCGCTGGCTGTGGGCATTGTTGTGGACGACGCGATTATGGTGCTTGAAAATATTGTGCGTCACTCCGAAATGGGTAAAGACCGTAAAACGGCCGCTTTGGACGGAACCCGCCAAATTACGGGCGCGGCAGTCGCGGCGACCATCGCGATCGCGGCCATTTTTATTCCCGTCGTTTACATGGATGGCATTATCGGAAAATTTTTCATGCAATTTGGCGTCACGATTACCGCCGCGGTTTTGCTCTCATTGCTTGAAGCCGTGACGCTCGCGCCGATGCGCTGTTCGCGTTTTCTCGAACATGGCAACCGCAATGACCCCTTCGGAAAATGGTTTGAAAAAGCCCTGGTGGATTTGTCTGTGGTTTATTCGCGTATTTTAGATAAAGCGATTAAGCACCGCCGCTGGGTTTTTGGTTTTGCCGCGCTGATTTTCGTGGGCTCTTTTTTCCTTTTACCGCATATCCGTAAAGAATTTGTCCCCGCGCAGGATCAAAGCATGATGCTGATCCGCGTTCAAACACCGATTGATTCTTCGATGGAATACACCAGCGAAAAAATGAAAGAAGTTGAAAAGCTTGTGATGGATCATCCCTCGACGCGCCGTTATTACTGCGCGGTGGGCGGATTCTCCGGCGGGGAAACCAATGCCGGAATGTTGTTTGTCAGTTTGAAGGAACCGAAAGACCGTCCGAAAGACGCGAAGCTCGGCCGTCGGCCCACGCAGGATGAAGTCATGGAGCAATTCCGCGAAAGCATGAAATCGGTCAAAGATATTCGTCCCGTGTTGCAGGATTTATCGTTGCGCGGTTTTTCAGCTCAGCGCGGTTTTCCGGTTGAGTTTACGGTGCGCGGCCCCAATTGGGATACGCTTGTCGAAGCCTCCGAAAAAATTCAGGCAGAAATGCGCAAAAGTGATTTGCTAAACGATGTGGACACAGACTATCTTTCAGGCAAACCCGAAATTCGCGTTTATCCCGACCGCGATAAAGCGTATGAACATGGCGTCAGCGTCAGCACGATTGCCACGACAATTAACGCTTTAATCGGCGGTGAACGCGTCGCGAAATACACCAAAGACGGCCGCCGTTATGATGTGCGCGTGAAGCTGGAAGCCACTGAGCGTGTGAAGGCTGACAATATTCTTGATCTGAATCTTTGGAATAA
>DDUN01000015.1 GCA_002344825.1 Candidatus Multiplicimicrobium inquinatum
CAGTCGGTCATTTAGCTGCTGAATTAAAGAAAAACTAGTTTTTCTTTAATTCGGTTCTGGGCTTCGCACAACCACACCCGCTTTCAATATCCGCAGGCGTTCAATCGCGCCTCGCATCTACGGCCTTTTGAGTTAGCCGGAAAATTTCTCGAAGTAAAAGACGAAGTTATTCTTTTCTAAGATCAGGGTAGAGGATGCCAAAGCCGCGTTGAATGGTGGGGTCGCTCATCACGCTTTTACGGATAATCCCGTCATACAGATAGTTTGCCAGGCTTAAAAAAATCATCGTCTGATCCAGCATCAGATAGACTTCCGCGTTTTTTTTGCTCTGCAAATCAATGCTGTCGCGATAGCCCCATTTTTTTTCACCGGTCGGCTTTCTCAAACCCAATTTGTCTAACGCACGCATGTTTTGAATAACTTCTTCAGGAAAATCTTCAATCGAAAGAATTGATGCGTGCGGTGTCACGACGCGGTCGGTGATACGACCCCAGCCGCGGTATTCACCCCAGGGCGCTTCGCAGGCGGACCAGCCCCAGACATCAGATTGAATTTGTTGCGCATGCGCGATTTGTGCGGAGGTAAAATTCTTTGCGGATGCTCCCGCGGGGGTATTTTTTTCATCCAAAAAAATACCGGTGATGTATTGCATGAACAGTCCGCCGCCCTGCCAGCCAGGTTCCAAGTAAGAGTAACCGTATTTTTCTTCTTTATTCCAGTTCAGCGCTTCCCAGTGTTCGCGCGGAAAATCACCTTTGGCGATGCCGTAAAAGCTGAGAAAGCGCGTGTCGGCACCCGCAAGATTGTGATACCAAGTGCCCCAAGGTTGTTTGATTGTGAAGTTTTTCTTTTGTGTGTCGTATCCGCCTTTAAGCCATTTTGTCGCGGAATCATAAAAGGGTTTGAAATCAAAGCGTGCGAGATAAGCTTCAATTTGCAATGCCATTTCGGGATAAAGTTTTTTTACGGCAAGAAGCGACGCAATCAGGTTTCCCAAATGATCAGCGTAAGAAAAGGCCGGGCCGTTGGCTTGGGCGAGTGTTGAAACATCCGCCCAGGTCACGGGAAAACCGCGCCACTGCGGAATTTTTTCAAGCGAAGCGAAAGCTTTTTGGATTTTTTTTAGCGCCTCGTCGCGGCTGATGATTCCGGTTTCTCCCGCGGCCGCGATCGAAGCGAGATAAAAACCGATGTTCGTCGTTGAAGTGGCTTTTCTATCGATCCGGTTGGAGTCATAAGGAAGACCGGTGGCCGGTTCGGTTAATTCATCGATAAACGAGAAAGTCTCCCTGTAAATGGTTTCGAGGTAGGCTTGGTCCTCAGGGTTTGCGGCCATACCAGGAAAAACAGCTGAAAAGCTTAAAACCAGGCCGAACAGCAGGGGGAAACGGTATTTTCGCATGGATGATTATAATGATCCGGCGGGGGCGAAGACCATCAAATTGTGCTAAAATGCCCCTTTCTTAAAGGAGTTTTTTTATGAAAGATTATTCTGCGCTTACTTTACAAAACTATCTTGATGAGCTTGCCAGTGATGCCCCGATTCCGGGCGGCGGGAGTGTTTCGGCTTATGCCGCGGCTTTAGGCTTGGGTTTGATTCAAATGGTGGCGCGTATCACTTTAAAGCGCAAAATCAAGCCGGATTTATCCGCCGAAGAGAAAGCTGAAGAAGATAAAAAGCGCGCCAGCCTTCAGAAAATTATCGATGAAGTGGAAATTGTCAAAAAACAGGCGATGGAAATCGTTTCAACCGATCCGCAGGTTTATGACGAAGTGATGGGCGGTTACGCGAAAAAAGCAACCGACGCGGAGATGGATCAATTGTTACTGAAAGCTTTTCATATGCAGGCGGAACTGGCGCATGAAATCGCGCAGGCGCTGGATTTGAACGGCAAATTAGCCGGGCTTGTCAAAGGCGCGATTAAAAACGATTTGATTGTGGCGCAGCAGCTTTTACGCGCGGCGTTTCAGGGGGCTTATCATACGGCGCATATTAACGTGGTTTACATTAAAGACGCCGAGCAGAAAAACAAGGCCGAAGAAGTATTGGCTAAAACCCGTTTGAATTTTGGCATTACGGGTGCAGCGTCTTAACGCGGTGGAATTTTTGATTTAAATTGTTCAATCTAAAAAAGGAAAACTATTCATGAGTTTATCTGTGAATGCGAAGTTGCTCGAAGGAAAAACGCTCGCGGCTCAAATGCAAAATGAAATCCGTGAATTTGTGGTGCAGGCGCCCGGACGGATTTGTCTCGCGGTAATTGAAACCAAAAAAGATCCTTCCGCGGAATGGTATATGGGCGCGCAAGAGAAGCTGGCAGCCAAGCTGGGCATTGAATATTTAAAAACACCCTGTGAAGAAGTACCTGATGAGGGTTCGTTGATTATGAAAATTCGTGAGTATTCGGAAGATCCGTTTGTGCACGGTATTTTTCTTTCTATGCCGCTCCCCACGAGTTATTCGTCCAACCGTGTGATTGAAGCCATGGATCCGAAAAAAGACGTTGAAGGCATTCATCCTTCTACTTTGGGATTGATTGTGATGCGCCGTCGCGTTTCCGTTCCGCCGACGGCTTACTCGGCCTATTTATTGGCGAAATCGACGAATATTCCTTTGATGGGAAAACGGGCGCTTGTGATCGGACAAAGTGCGATTGTTGGCCGTCCCTTGGCGATTCTTTTGGGTGAAGAGCGTATGACGACAACGATTGCGAACGCAGGGACGACGCCCGCTGACTTACAAAAATTTGTCTCAGAAAGTGACTTTGTGTTTGCCGCGGTGGGAAAACCCGGTCTTGTCAAAGGCGAGTGGGTGAAGCCGGGTGCCGTGGTTGTGGATGTCGGAACAACCGAAGTCAACGGCAAGCTCGTGGGCGATGTTGATTTTGAAGAAGCCTGCAAAAAAGCGGGATTTGTGACGCCGGTTCCGGGCGGAGTCGGTCCTTTAACCACCACGCTTCTTTTTAAAAACCTGGTCAATTTAATTCAAAGCCATTCTCATAAGAAATAGCGAATTTCTTCGGATGAAAAAAATAAAAGATTTGGCCGCTCAGAAAAAGCGCCATGAAAAAGTGACGGTATTAACGGCGTATGATTATCCGACCGCGCGCATTTTAGATGATGCCGGCATTGATATTCTCCTGGTCGGAGATTCTTTGGGTATGGTCCTGCGCGGCGAAGAAACAACGCGCGGGGTCACCATGGATCACATGGTTTATCACACGCAGGCCGTGACACGCGCCGTCAAAAATGCGCTGGTCGTCGCGGATATGCCTTATCGTTCTTACCGCACGCCCGCGGAAGCGGTGAAGAATGCCAAACGCCTCATAAAAGAAGGCGGGGCGGATGCCGTGAAGCTGGAAGGTGGCAAGCGGATTGAAAAACAAGTTGCCGCGATTTTGAAGGCTAAAATTCCCGTGATGGGGCATATCGGCATGACACCGCAAAGCGCAGCGACGGCCAAAGATTTTAAAGTTCAGGGCCGTACCGTGAGGGAAGCGGATTTGATTTTAAAAGACGCCGAAATTTTGGATGCGTTGGGTGTTTTTGCGATGGTGCTGGAATGTGTGCCCACGGATTTGGCGCAAATGGTTACAGTAAAAACAAAAGCCGTCACGATCGGAATCGGTGCGGGACCGGAGACGGACGGACAGGTATTGGTTATTAACGATATGCTCGGCATAAGATCCAGTGTGAAGCCGCGGTTTGTGCGCGAATATACGCATTTAGAGACGGAGATTCATGAAGCCGCGCGCGAATTTATTGATGATGTCCGCAGTTTGCATTTTCCCGCCGCGGAAGAAAGCTTCACATGACAGCCTCGACCGACAACCGGATTTTGATTGTTGAACGAGATGAGACAACGCGTGAAATGATGCGGATGCGCCTTGTGTCGCGTCATTATGAAGTGGTTTGCTGTGATAAAGCGGATGCTGCCCTTAAAACCCTCGACCGTGAATCGTTTGATTTGATTATTGTTTCCCGCGATTTGGAGTTGATCGCGGGACAAACCCTGATTCATACCATCCGGGCTAAGCCGCATTTAACCGCGGTGCCGGTTTTGATCATGATTCAGGAAAGCCAGGTCACGGAATTACTGCTTTCCTCCGAAAAAGGTTACGATGATTTTTTAACCAAGCCCGTAAATCCCTTTTTGCTGCAGCTGCGCGTCAAAATGAACGTGGAGCGCGTGCGTGAACGCGTGGAAGTGAACGCGCTGACTTATTTGCCGGGCAATCACGCGATTGAAAAAGTCGTTCAGAAGAAAATCAAAAGCGGCGAGAAGTTTTCGGTTATCTACATTGATATTAATCATTTCAAATCGTTTAATGACCGTTACGGGTTTCGCCGCGGCGATGATGTGCTGCGTCATACCGCCAAACTTTTGACCGCGGTTGCCCGCGAGCTGAACAGTCAGGGCGATTGTTTTGTGGGGCATATTGGAGGCGATGATTTCATCGCGGTGACTTCGGTTGAGCTGGAAGAAAAATTCGCGCGTAAATTTATCGATGATTTTGACCGCATTATGCCCACGTACTACAGCGAAGAAGATCAGAAACGCGGCTTTGTTCGGGCAAAAAACAGAGCCGGGAAAATGGAAGATACGCCTCTGATGTCCTGTTCCGTTGCCGCGTGCACGAATTTATACCGCACCTACCAAAGCTTGGCGGAGGTTGCGAGCGATGCCGTGGAAGTGAAGTCTTTTTTAAAGACTCAGCCCGGAAGTCATTATTTGCGTGACCGCCGTTCCGCTCCGCCGCCGAAATTAGAAGACATCGAAGAGTTTATTAAAAAAGAAATTCCCGATCCGAATCGCAAAGCGATTGATCCTTTGGGACAGATTTTGCTTGGCGCGGGGCTACTCACTGAAGCTCAGCTGGAGTTGGCTCTGAAGAAACATTTTGAAACGGGTCAACGGCTTGGGCAATGTTTGATCAGTATGAATTTGGTTTCAAGCGAAGATGTAGGGCGCATGCTTGAAAAGCGTTTGAATGTGCCTTATTTCAGTTTGAAAAAATGGCGCCCATCAAGAGAAGTGTTAAGAATGTTTACTTTTGATTTTGTGACGGCGCATCGCGTGGTTCCGGTTGAAGTGACCGACGGCATGATCAAGCTGGCGATGTGTGACCCCTTTGATTTGAAGCTGCTTGACCGCGTGGAACAAATCACCCGGCTTAAGCCCGTGCCGTGTTTAACTTTGGAAGATGAATTTGAGATTTTTTTGAGCGAGAATTTCAAAGCTCAGGATGTAAGGTCGTGATGACTTCGACGGTTTATTTAAATTTAATCGTGAGCGGTTTTTTTTATCTTCTCGCGTCTTTTCTTTATATTTTTTCTTTTTTTCGTTCAGATTCGCGGTGGGAAACCAAAGGGTTTGCCTGCGTCCGCATCGGATTTCTGGGAGCGTCTGTTTTTCTTGGGTTGGAAGCATGGAAACACGGTTTTGCTTTTCCGATTCTCAATTTTTCGCATGTCATCGCTTTTTTCTCTTGGGCGCTGGCGTTTTTATATTTAATTCCGCTGATGCGTCTGCAGACGCAGTCGTTTGGCTTGATTCTTGCGCCGATTTTGTTTGTGCTCAACCTTGCCGCGGTTTTGCACTCCGGAGACGCGACTTACCGTCTTGAAGTTTCGGTTTATTTCGCCCTGCATATTATTTTCGCTTTTTTCGCTTACGCTGCTTTTACGCTCTCATTTACGGCCGCATTGCTTTATTTGATTCAGCATCGTGAACTTAAAAAAAGACACCCAGGGGCTTTTTACCACAAATTGCCTAACCTTGATGCATTGGATTCGCTGTCTTATATCCCCATGGCGTTGGGCGCGGTACTGCTTGCTTGCGCTGTGATTGTCGGATTGTTTTGGGCTAAAGACACCTATGGCTATTATTGGCTGAATGATCCCAAAACGTGGCTGACTTTAATCACTTTGGCATTGTATGGTTTTCTGATCGCGTTGCGATTCGGAGCTCAGACGCGCAAATCAAGATTGGCTTTGATGGGACTGCTTATATTTGTTTTTATGATTATGAGCTTTGTCGGCGGCCGGTATATGAACGGCAAGCATAGTATGGTTTTGACTGAGACGCAGTCCAGTGATGCGTTTGCGCTGCAGGCGCAGAGCAAAAGGACACCGTGAGTTTTTTTGCTTCAGGTGTGAGTTATAAAAACTGCCCTGTAGAAATCCGCGAGAAATTGCATATTTCCGAGCCGTTGCTTGGCCCTGCTTTTGAATTTATAAAAAAACAACCCGCTGTTTCGGAGTGCGTCATTCTTTCAACCTGCAACCGCGTTGAGTTCTACGGTGAAGCAGAAGATGAAGCGGGATGGCAGTCTTTTTTGAAGAGTTACTGGACGGATCAGCGGCAAATGCCTCAAAGCGTTCTCGATTCTTTCTATCATTTTCGCAACATAGACGCGGTTCAGCATTTGTTCCGTGTGACCGCGGGGCTCGACTCTCTGGTGGTCGGTGAAAACGAAATTTTAGGTCAGGTAAAAACATCTTTTCGGCAGGCACATGAAGCCGGTGCGGTGCACTCGGTGCTTTACCGCTTATTTGAAAAGTCATTAAAGGCGGGGAAAGATGTCCGCGCGCAAACCCGCATCAGTGAAGGCGCCGTGAGCGTCCCTTCCGCCGCGGTAGAGCTTGCGGAAAAAATATTCGGAAATCTGAACGGTGAAAAAATCATGGTGATCGGGTCGGGTGAAATGGCCGCCTTGGCGCTGGATAACTTACGTACTGCCGGGGCGTCGCCCGCTTTTGTCGCGAGCCGCAATCAGACAACCGGTTCGGCATTGGCCGCCCAGTTTGGAGCGGAATGGATTTCGATGGAACAGATTTTGACGCACTTGGGGCGTGTGGATATCGTTCTTTCTTCGACTTCATCGGACGAACCCATTTTGAAATTTGACGAAGTTCGTCAGGCGGTTGCCGCGCGCAGAAGCAAGCCGCTTTTTTTAATTGATATCGCGGTTCCGCGGGATATTGATCCTTGTGTGCATGAGCTTGAAGCTGTTTATCTTTACAATGTGGATGATTTGCAAAGCGTGATGGATGCTAATTTGCATTTGCGCCGTAAGCAAATCGCGGAAGCGGAAAAAATCGTGGTGTCCGCGATGCATGAGTTTGAAAGCTGGCTTGAAAGTTTGCGCGCGCGCCCGGCCATGGACCGTTTGGAGACGCATTTGGATAAAATTTTATCGCAGGAACTTGAGCGGCTTGCGGGACGGGCGGATTTGGATCAGGAGCTGATCCGTGAAACCCAACACCGCATTAAATCAAAAATTTTGCATGAACCATATCAGCGCATTAAAGAAGCTTCTAAAAACGGCGGCGTGAAGCGCTACCTTGAAGCCATCTCTTCGCTGTTCAATCTTAAATGAGCGCTCTGTGCTGTTATGTGTAGCCTCTGTAAAACAACCGGCATGACGGCTCAACCGGCAAAAGTATACCCATGAGCAACAGCATGAAAATCAGAATTGGCACTCGCGGCAGTAAATTGGCGCTTTATCAGGCGGAATTGGTTCAGGCGTATTTACGTAACAGTGCGGGCCTCGCGGATATTGAAATTGTTGTCATTAAAACTTCAGGCGATATGATTCGTCAAAAAAATCCGGTTCCGATGGAAACAAAGCGGATTTTTACGAAAGAAATCGAAGAAGCTCTTTTGGTGGACCAAGTGGATATTGCCGTGCATAGCGCCAAAGATTTAGCGGCTAAAATGCCGGAAGGGCTCATGATCGGCGCGGTGCTCGAGCGGGAAGATCCGCGCGATTGCTTTATTCATCCCGACGGAAAAAAATTGGGTGATTTGAAGGAGGGAGCTGTGATCGGAACCAGCGCGCTGCGCAGGCAAACTCAGCTGCTTCGTTTTTACCCTTATTTAAAGGTGGAGAATATCCGCGGCAATGTGGATACGCGGCTTAAAAAAGCCATGAACCGGGAATGCGACGGAATTTTACTCGCTTACGCTGGAATTAAAAGGCTGGGGCTTCAGGAAAGCGTCAGTGAAATTTTGGATGAAAAAATGTTTTATCCCGCGCCGGGGCAGGGCGTGATTGTTGTGCAATGCCGCAGTAAGGATCAAGCCGTGCTTGATTTGCTGCGCTCCATTCATCATGATGATAGCGGTAAATTATTGCAAGCCGAACGCGTTTTCCTGACGGAATTAGAAGGCGGATGCCAGTTGCCGTGCGGAATCAGAACGCGGATTAACGGCCCGCGCATGGAAGCGTCCGGCGTTCTTCTCTCGCCCTATCAGCCTCAATGGGTTGAAGCTGATTTTGTGGGGCAGTCGGATAATCCCGATGAAGTGGGGCTGCAATTAGCCCGCCGTATTCTTGAAACAGGCGGAAAAATAATTTTAGAAGAGATTCGCGGCAAAGCCGGTCAAAAAATGAACAAAGCTTACGGCGACGGAGAAAACGTATGATCCCGAAAAAAAATCGTAACACTCACCGCCGTCCGCGTGTTGCGACTCATGACGCGAATTATGAGCTCAAAGCCGCGCAGAAAAGGCTGGGGAAAGTTTTTCTTGTCGGCGCGGGGCCCGGTGATCCGGGGTTATTGACTTTGCGCGGATATGAAGCTTTGCGTCAGGCGGATGTCGTGCTTTATGACGCGCTGGTTCATTCGGTTATCGTTGATTATGCTGAGCGCGCGGAAAAGGTATTTGTGGGCAAGCTGCCTCATGCTAAACATTGTAAGGCACCGGATCAGGATGAAATTAACCGCAAGTTAGTGGAATATGCCCGTCAGGGTAAGCGGGTTGTTAGATTGAAGGGCGGAGACCCGTTTGTGTTCGGACGAGGAGGAGAAGAAGCGGAGTATCTTCGCAATCATGATATTGCTTTCGAAATTATTTCCGGCGTCAGCGCGGGTTTTGCGGTGCCGGCATTCGCGGGAATTCCTGTAACGGACCGGCGTTTTACTTCCGCGGTTGTTTTTGTGACCGCGCACGAAAATCCGGAGAAGCAAAGTATTTCGGTTGATTGGAAAAAGTTAGCCCAACTTCAAGCAACACTCGTTTGTTTTATGGGCGTCAAAAGTTTGCCGGAAGTCGCGCGTCAATTGGTGCAAGGCGGCAAGCCTTCATCAACACCTGTTTGTGTAATTGAATGGGGGACTTTGGCGCGTCAACGCGTGGTGGAAGGAACTTTGCAGAACATTGCTTTGCGCGCGCAATCTGAAAAAATAGAATCACCGGCTTTGACCGTGATCGGCGAAGTGGTCAGTTTAAGAAAAACACTGGATTGGTTTGGGCGTAAACCTTTGATCGGAAAGCGAATTTTAATTACCAGGGCGACTGCGGATGCAGGACCCTTTCGATCGATGCTGGAAGCCGAAGGCGCGGTGGTATGTGAAGCCCCGATGATTAAGATTGAGCCGGCGCGCAATCCCGACCCTCTGGATCGTGAAATCAAAGAAAGAATGAGCCGCTTTGGCTGGATTTTATTTACAAGCGTCCACGCGGTGGAGCATTTCTTTTCACGGCTTAAAAGTTTGGGGCTGGATAGCCGCGCGCTTGGAAAAAGTAAAATTGCCGCGGTGGGAGATAAAACAACTGAAGCTTTGCGCGCTTGCGGACTTGAACCTGATCTTGTTCCGCGGGCTTTTCATTCTCGTGAGCTTTTACGGGAATTACAGGAAAAATATTTTGTGCGCGGACAAAAATTTTTATGGCCGCGCGCGGATATTGCGCCGCTTGATTTGAAAACCGAACTTGAGCAAGCCGGCGCGGAAGTGACGGATATTATTCTTTACCATACGGTTGCTGATCCCGAGGGGCAGCAGCGCGTGGCAGAGATTTTAAACGCGGGACCGCTCGACTATGCTGTTTTTACGAGCGGGTCAGGCGTTAAGAATTTTTTTAAAGGCGTAAGCGCGAAAGAAATTCAACAGATTAAAGATAAAGTCGTCAGCATTGGGCCGCAAACATCGCAAGCCTTGCGTGAGTTTAAGGTTTCAATTCTTGCCGAAGCTAAACAGCATAACCTCGACGGATTGCTGCAAACGCTTCAAGATTTAAGCGTGGGAATCTCCACGGTTTCCGGAAGGGTGAGCGAACCTTTAAGACGCGGTGCTGTTCAGCCCCCGCGTTCAGCCGTGAAAGAGGATCTTAAAAAGAAACCGGAAGCTGTTGCGCCTAAATCCCCGTTAGCCTCGCGCGTACAAGAAGCAAAAGCACGGATTCAGTCTCATGCCCCGCGCACAGCCGCTCCGAAAGTTCAGCGCTTCGCTCCGCGTCCCCGCCGCGCAAAATAATTCCGCCGCGAACTATAGAAGTTAACTCAAAAGGTTTTGGATGCAAGGCATCCGCGAAATGAACGCGGGAGGCATAGTGAGAAATCTATGTTGACCAAGTGAGTGAGCGGATAACGCAGCAGACGAACCTTTTCAGTTAACTTAGCCGAACACCCATTGCATGGGTTTGTGGAAGGAGTAAAGATTCAACCCTGTCATCTGCCAACCCTCGGGCATGATTTCTTCCGGCCATTTAAGATGAGGCGAAAGTTCTTTTGCGGTTGAGTTCAGCGGAAAAACTTCATTTTCAAAGACGATCCAAAGAGCTTTGCGCTCAATGCCGCGCCCGTCTTTCTTTTTGGTGTGAATAAAAATTCCTTTTCCATTGGGGTTTTCACGGGCTTTCAAATCTCTGACCTGAACATGCATGCTATGCGCAATAATATTTGAGGCGACCAGCTGAACAGCATCTTGTTTTAAGTGGGGCTGTTTGACTTCGTATCCGGCAAAGGCAAGACCTGCAATGATGATCCAAACCGCTAGTTTTTTTAATATAAAAAGCATTCGTTATCCTTTTTGCTATCCTAAAAATAAGATAGCACATGAATTCTAATTGGGAAGGGCGTATTCAAAAATCTTTTAGGAAGCCTCTTTTATATGTATTTATTGCATATTTAATATAAGTAATATAAAATAATCAAATGAGTTCAAATTCAATGTATAGCGAAATCAGGGCCGCCATGATTGCCAGTCAAATGGATCTTTCTTTCCGCAAAGAAGTGATTCGGCAGGTTACCGAAGGTGCTGTGCTTTCCGAGCTGATGAAGCAATGGGAAGCAGAGAAGCAGCCGGAGATCTGCGGTGTTCTCGAGAAGTTTCAGCCGGAGCGTGAAATTGAAAAGGGGCTGGCGGAGAAAATCGAATTTCTTTCCATAACGGATTCGCGCTATCCCGAACTATTAAGCCAAATCGAAGATGCTCCGCTCATTCTTTACGCCCGTGGACAGATTGAAATGGCGCATGATTTATCATTTGCGGTTGTGGGCGCGCGGCATGCCAGCTTTTACGGCATGGAACAAGCGCGCCGATTTTCGCGCGTTTTATCGGATGCGGGGTTGACGATTGTTTCTGGCATGGCACTGGGGATTGATCAGGCGGCGCATGAAGCAGCGCTGAAAGGTTCCGGACGAACAGTTGCTGTTTTGGGCTGCGGCGTGGATGTGATTTATCCTTCTGAAAATGAATCTCTGTATCACCGCATTGCCGAGCAGGGGCTTGTCTTAAGCGAGTATCCGTTCGGTGCGGAACCGCGCGCGTATCATTTTCCAAGGAGAAACCGCATTCTTTCCGGATTGTCATTGGGAGTGTTGGTTGTGGAAGCGCATGAAAGAAGCGGCTCTTTGATTACGGCTTATCAGGCGCTTGAACAGGGGCGCGAAGTGTTTGCTATGCCGGGGCCGGTGCATCACATTACTTCGCGCGGGACGCACCGCTTAATTCGTGAGGGAGCCGAACTTGTGGAGGCGCCGGAAGAAATTTTGATGGCCATGGCAGGATCTTCGCATCTTTCGGTCAATTCGAAGGAACGGCGGCAGAAAAATTTTCAGTTCACGGAAGAATTTGCCGCAGGCAAGGTTATCCCGGAAGAGCAGTATGAAAAAGAAGAAGATGAGCGCCATAAAAAAATTGTTAAGTTGCTTATGAAGCAAAGCCGCGATTATGACGGTTTGTTGGAGTTTTCCGGTATGAGCCCGAGTGATTTTGCGACGGTGATGACTGAGCTTGAGGTCGAGGGAAAGGTTCGAAAAAACTTCTCAGGCTATTATGAACTAGGGTGATTTGAGTTACTTTGGCTGAATGGGAACTCATAAGGAACGCGGTGATAAGAATGACAGTTGGTGAGTGCTGACTATTGAAGGAGGGGTTTTTTTGGTAAAATTTTTATAATATTTGACCAAAAAGGCTTTCAGTTGTACTCTTATTCGAGAGACAGCCTGTTGTTTCGCGCTATTTTAAATAGATTGAAAGGAGTTCCTTATGTCAGAACATGTATCCGCCCCGGTCGGCAAAAGAATCGTCGCGGGCTTAATTGACTTTGTTGTTGCTCCCGTTGTGATCGGCATTGTGCTCGGTCTTTTATTTGTTGTTTTGGGCAACGCGATTCCTGAATCCGTACGCTCAGTTATTCTTATTCTAGCGAACATTATCTGGTTGATTGTGCGCGACACCGTGTTCGCACCCGGCCGTTTAATTATGAAGCTTAAGCTTGTCAGTTTGACTTCTGACAAAGTGAGCTTGGGACAGGCTGTTTTGCGTAACATTCTGTTGATTATCCCGGTTGTTTTGATTGTGGGATACATCCTTGAGCTTGTGTGGGTTTGCGTGAAGGGACACCGTCTCGCTGACACATGGGCTAAGACACAGGTAGTTGAGGCCTGATACGAAAAACAAAGTATTTGTTTGTATTAAAAAAGCCGCAAATCCGAAAGGGTTTGCGGCTTTTCTGTTTTCATTTGCTCTGAGCTGTAAGCCGGAGTTTGCTCCGGACCTATGGTCGTATGACCAGAGCTCAACCGCGTAAACATTTAGTTTTTAATTTCTGTTTGTCGCAGGTTTGGTCTGTTGTCTGATTTGTGGTATCTTTTTAGGGAGGTGAGAAATGGCAAAAAAATCCGCAAAGCCTAAGCAGTCAAAAAGACGTTCGTCTCCCGATAATCCGCTTCCCGTTTATACCGAAATTGCCAAGCTCAAAAAAACTTTGCACGATTTAGGCAAAGAAAAAGAAGGACTAGAAGCGCGCACCCAAGAGCTTGAGATTCATGTTGGCCTTATGATTCGTTTACTGACGACGCTTTGCATTGAAAAATTCGGAATGAGGGTCGGTGTTTTGAAACGTTTAATCAAGCAAGCTGAACAAGAAGCGATTCGCGATTCACAGATTATCCAGCTCGAGAATTGGTATCAGATGAATCCCAAGAGCAAAAAAGATAAACCGCAAACTCCTCCGCCTGACGCGCCCGGTGATCCTTGGGAGAATATTTCGTAGAACGAAGAAGCAAGAACCAGGAACCAGGTGAGCTAAGATTTATGGTTCTTGCTCCTTGGTTCTTAGTTCGTAGGTTTTGCGTCCGATAATCTCATGTTTACAATCCCGCCAAAATGCCGATACAATATGCCACTTTAAGTTGTATTGATCAGTTGAGACGGTGTTTATGGAAATTCTTTTAAATGGCGATAAGCGGGTGGTAGCTCAAGGGTTAACGCTTGCCAAATTGCTTGAAAGTCTCGAAATTCGCACTGGTTCTGTGGCTGTTGAACACAATGAAAAAGTCATCCCTCGAAAGAGTTTAGAGCAAGTTGCTTTGAACTCCGGAGATAAGGTTGAAATAGTTCGTTTTGTGGGTGGTGGCTAGCGTTTCGTAAAAATTGAAATGACGAGTTCGTCATTTCAAAACAATACGCAACGCTGTGCCGAATCTACTGAAGAAACAAGTAGTGATTCGGCCTAGTGTTTCTTAGTGGATGAAATGACGAGTTCGCCATTTCAAAAAAAGGAAGCCTGGCACAAGCTAAAGGGAATATGGATAAACGAGCGCAAAATTTTCTCCAGTTTCTCAAAACGGAGAAGGGCTATTCCGAGCACACGCTGAAAAACTACGCGATTGATTTGCGTGAGTTTTTCGCGTTTTTAGGAACGCGGTCTTTAGAGACTGTGACCTACCTCGAAGTACGCGCCTTCCTCGCGGTTTTGAAAGATAAAAATTACAGCAAGAGTTCGATCGCGCGTAAATTGGCGTGCATTCGCTCCTGCTTTAAGTATCTCGCGCGCGAAAACGTCATCCAAACTAACCCCGCAGCTGGAATCCAAACCCCGAAACGCGATAAGCGTCTTCCTGATTTTTTAAATCAGGAAGAAATGTCGAATCTTCTCGAGGCTCCCTCAAAAGGGTCATGGGAAGAGAAGCGTGATAAAGCCATTATGGAAATGCTCTATAGTTCCGGTTTGCGCGTCAGCGAACTTGTCGGGTTAAATCAGGCTGATGTTGATTTATCCGGCGGCTTACTGCGTGTGCGCGGAAAAGGAAAGAAAGAGCGGATTGTTCCGGTTGGCCGTGTCGCGATTACCGCCATCAAAAGCTATTTCGAAGCAAAATCCCCGAGAGATGCCGGCGATTCGTTGGAAAAGCCGGTTTTTAAAAACAGGTTGGGCGGGAGACTGACAGACCGCAGCATTCGGCGCATGATTTTAAAATACACGCGCCGCATTGCTTTGGCCAAAGATGTTTCTCCGCATATGCTCCGTCATTCTTTCGCAACGCACATGCTTGACCGCGGCGCTGATTTGCGCAGTGTTCAGGAGCTTTTGGGTCACGAAAATCTTTCGACGACTCAGATATATACGCATGTGACGACGAAGAGGTTGAAAGAAGCGTATGCCGCAGCCCACCCTCGAGCTTGAAAATCGTTTGATAAAAGATCATCTGCTGCATCGCGAATGTCGTTTCTTTGCTCAGCGTATTTTTCTATACGCCTCCGCAGAAACTTATTCGCTCTTTGCATCTGATCTTTTCTGAAACGATTTTCCGAAGCGGAAATTGGTTGGATTCATTTGTCTTTGTTTTTTGATTTTTTATATTTTTTGCCTGCGCTGGTTTACGCGCCGGTTTTCTTTTTGAAGAGCCGCCGTGTCGGTGAAAATCCCGTCACTCTTTTTTCTGAAAGATGGGGGATTTACGCGTCTGAGAAATTAGCGAAAATTTCCGGAAAAAAAATTCTGTGGATTCATGCCGTGAGCGTCGGTGAAGTGGTCGTCGCGCGTAGTTTCATAAGCTCACTACGCCAAGTGCAGTTGCGCGATAGCGCAGAGCACCAGAATATTTCAGCCTCTGAGTCTGCGACTCAACCAGCACCGTATCACTTTGTTTTGACCACAGTCACGCCCACCGGTCAAAAGCTGGCGCGGCAAGCGGAGGCTGAAGATTTAACCGCGTTCTACGTGCCTTTTGATTTCTCCTGGTGTGTGAACGCTTTTCTTCAAGCTGTAAAACCCGCGGCACTGGCGCTGGTTGAAACAGAAATTTGGCCTAATTTAATTTTGCAATCCGCCGCAAAAAATATTCCGATCTGTTTAATTAACGCCCGGCTTTCTGAGAAATCATTGCAAGGCTACTCGCGTATCCGTGTTTTATTTCAAAATATTTTTTCAAAAATTCAACTTGTTCTCGCGCAGGAAGAATCTGACGCGCGGCGTTTCCGTGACTTGGGAATTGCTGAGAACCGGGTTCTGGTGATGGGGAATATTAAATTTGATACAGCGGTACCGAGCTTGGTGCCGGAAGCGTTTCAGCGCGCGCGTGTTGGTATTGCGGAAAACGACTTTGTGTGGGTCGCGGGAAGTACGCATCCCGGCGAAGAAGAGAGTCTTCTCCGTGTTTTTTCACGTTTGCGCCGTAATCATCCCAAGATGAGAATGATTTTGGCGCCGCGTCATGTTGAGCGGACCGAAGAAGTTGCGGTGATTTGCGCGAAATCTCAGCTTAAAACCGTTTTATTTACCGACGTTCAGATTAAGGCATCTGACGTTTGGGACGTCATGGTGGTCGACCAAATTGGTGTTTTGAAAAATGTGTACGCGTTTGCGAATTTTGTTTTTATGGGCGGAAGCTGGATTAAGCACGGCGGACAAAACCCGATTGAGCCGGCAGTATTTGATTTGCCTATTTTACACGGCCCGCATATTTTTAATTTTAAGCAAATTTACACGATTTTTGATGAAGCCGGCGGCGCTTATTGCGTTGCCGACGAAGAGAGTTGTTTTCAAAGAGTGGAAGCATTTTTAAATCAGCCTGAACTGGCTTTCAAAACCGGACAGCGTGCCGGTGAGACGGTAAAAAAATATCGCGGAGCCGGACTAAAGCAGGCGCAACGGATAATGGAATTGATTCAAGATCAGAAAGGATCAGCACAATGAGTATTCAAGGGTTAGCTAGAGATATTATGGAAGGAACCGCTCCGGATTGCTTTGGGGCAAAACTTTTAACGCCGTTTTTATCGGTGGGGGAATGGTTTTACCGTAAAGGGTATGAAAAAGACCGCGATCAGTATTTGAAAAATCCGGCGGCTCGTGCCCGGCTCGCTTTTCCGGTTATCAGCGTCGGAAACTTAACCTGGGGCGGCACCGGCAAAACACCGTTGGTTGAAGCGATCGCGAGGAAAGTGTTGGCGGCTAAAAAAACGCCTCTGATTTTATCCCGCGGATACAGTCACGATGAAGTGGAGCAGATGAAAAGCCATTTAGAAGGCGCGCTAATGGCTTCCGGTAAGGACCGCGTGTTGGCCGCGAAAGAAGTTTTGCGCGATTATCACGTTGATTTAGGCGTGCTGGATGACGGAATGCAGCATTGGCCGATTGAGCGTGACTTAGAAATCGTTACGATTAACGCGCTTAATCCTTTCGGTAACGGAAGACTGATTCCGCGCGGGATTTTACGCGAACCCGTTACCGCGCTTGAACGGGCGCATATTGTGGTGCTGATGCACGTCAATTTTCTCAAAACGCAGGACTTGCGTGATTTGCGTAAAAAAGTGGCTGAATTTGCACCTCAAGCAAAGTTAGTTCAGGCGTACATTGAGCCGCTTTTTTTCTATCGCGGACGCGATCATTTGCGCGTTTCTCTGGAGAAAATGCGCGGTAAGCGAGTGACTGCCTTTTCCGGCATCGGCGCGCCGAGAACTTTTCAGCTTATTTTGCAGCGTTCCAAAGTGAAGCCGGTGCGCAGCTTTGAGTACCGTGATCACTATGAGTTTAAGAAAAAAGACCTTGAGGAAATCAAAAAAATCAGCGATTTGGCGGACGCGGAGGAAATCGTGACGACCGAGAAAGATTTTTACCGTTGTAAAAAACTGCTCAGCGAAACTTTGGACCCGCTTGTGCTCGCGACACGCGTTCAGTTTATGTCCGGAGAAGACATTTTGGATGACGCGATCATGAATCTGGTTGGAGTGAAACGGCGCTGACGCAAGCAGGCAAATTTTTAAAGTATGAATTCAGAACAGAAAGACAAATTTTATGCCGGCTTAATGCTCGGCATGATCCGTGTTTTTAAGCGCGTTCCGCTTGAAGTAACGGGGCATCTTTTTGATTTTGCCGGCCGCTGCGCTTATTTTTTTCTTTCCAAAAAAAGACGCGATGGCTATTGGAGTATGCGTCTCGCATTGGCCGGACAACTAAGTGAAGATCAGCGCAGAAATGAATTAAGAGCCCAGTTTAGACATTTGGCGCGTGTTTTAGGGGAAGTTTTGACTTTCAAGAATTTTAATCCGGAGGAAATTCTCCGTACAATTCAGGCAAGTAATTGGGATCGCCTCACAAATGCAACAAAAGGCGGGCGTGGCGCGGTTTTGCTGACGGCGCATTACGGAAATTGGGAGTTAATGCAGATTTATTCCGGGATTCGCGGGCAGCCTGTTTTTGCTTTAGGACGGAACCAAAGATTTCCACGACTAAATGAAATTTTGGCGAGGCAGCGCGAGTTGCACGGTTCAACCATGGTCAGCCGCGGAATGAGTATGCGGGCATTATTTAAAACTCTCAAAGAAGCCGGATATGCCGGTATTTTAGGAGATGAGTCCGCGGGCCGTGACGGAGGGGTTCTGCTTCCTTTTTTCGGAAAAGTAACTTCGGTCCCGACAGGCGCTTTTGAATTAGCACGCCGGACCAATTCGGTGATTGTGCCCTGCTTTATGCTTCGAACCCACGGAGATAAGCACCATTTCTATGTAGAAGAAGCTCTTCCCGAGACAGGGAATAGTGAATCTGAAATTATCGAGAATCAGATGAAGATCTATTTGTCTTATTTGGAAAATTACATTCGCCGCTCTCCGCGGCAATGGCTTTGGCAAAATAAGCGCTGGAAATATTCCTGGACCCGTAAAATTATTATTCTATCCGATAAAAAGCCGGGGCATTTTAAGCAAAGTCAGGCTGTGGCTTCGCTCATGTCGGAGCTGGATGAGTATCATGGCAGAAAGGGGCTTACCTTTGAGACGAAGACCGTTGAAATTGATTATCATTCGGCTTTGCATGCAAAATTGCTTTTTGTTTTTGGCGGGCTGATTTTGCCTTTTATCCGCGGCCGCATGGGGCTGCTTCGTTTTTTCATCAAGCAAGCTTCGCTTGATGTTCTGGATAAAACGCATGCGGATTTTATTTTCGCTGCCGGATCGTCACTCGCGCCCTTACAGCATCTTTTTGCCGCTGAAACCGGAGCTAAAAGAGTCGTTATGATGACACCTCCGTTTCCGTACAGCTTCATGAATTATGACTTAGCTGTGATTCCGGCGCATGATCAAGGCCGGTTGCTCCGAAACAGTTTCAAGACGCGTATTTCGCCCAGCGGGTATGGCGCGCAAAATCTTTCAAAAGAAGCGGCGCACTTTGCGGCCGAAGTTCAGGGAAGCGGAGCGCCTGAGTTTGGAGTCTTTGTCGGCGGCAAAACCCGCGGTTTTGATGTGACCGGGGATGATGCGCAAAAACTTTTGAGCATTTTGAACCGTGCCGCGGCTAAAATAGGCGGATATGTTCTGACGACTTCGCGGAGAACTTCGGCGGAAGCCGTAAAAGCGCTGATGGCTCAAGCCGAAACACCGGAGCTTTGTCGGCGGCGGATTGATGCGCGTGAAGACACTCGTTCGGTTGTGGTGAAAGGAATGTTGGGTTTAGCAAAACGGATGATTGTGACCGAAGACAGTTTGGCGATGATTTCTGAGGCGGTGGCGACAGGCAAACCTGTCATTGTTGTTCGGATTAATTCCGCACAGTTGCCGCAAAAGCACCGTGCTTTTTTAGACATGCTTGAAAAAGAAAAATGGCTGACCTGCGTTGATTTAAATGATTTAGAAAAGGCATTATCTCAGCCGCCGGTATCCGTTGCGGCGGAATTTGTTCGAAAAGAAAAAGAGGCGCTGAAAGAGGCGCTTAGAAAATTACTATGAAGATTTTACAGATGCTTCCATCTTTGGAAGTGGGCGGTGTTGAGCGCGGTGTTATTGATTTGGCGCGCGGAATGAAATTGCGCGGGCATCAGGCTCCGGTTATGTCTTCCGGCGGTGCTTTGGTTGCGGAACTCAGTAAAATGGGGGTGCCGCATTATGAGTTGCCCGTGCATAAAAAGTCGCTGTCCTCGCTTTCATTGGTGTCCAAGATCGTCGAGATTATCCGCCGTGAGAGAATTGATGCTGTGCATGCGCGTAGCCGCGTGCCCGCCTGGTTGGGCTGGATTGCCGCGCGCCGCGCGAATGTGCCTTTCATTACAACTTGCCATGGCTATTACTCCACGCACCTTTTTTCGACTGTTATGGGCTGGGGCGTGCCCTTGATTGTGCCGTCCAATGTGATCGGCCGACATATGATTGAAGACTTCGGAACTTCACCCGAACATATTCGCCTCATTCCGCGCGGCGTGGATTTAAACCAGTTTAAGCATTCCACAGCGCGTTTTGATAAATCGACCAAGCCTTTGCGTGTGATTCATGTCGGCCGTTTTTCGCCGATTAAAGGGCAGGTGGAGTTTTTACGCGCGGTGCATTTGGTGCGCAGCCGTTTTCCTGATTTTGAAGTTTGGCTGGTGGGATCGGAAGGCGGAGGAAAAAATAAATACACCAAGAAAATTCATGAAACAATCCGTCAGCTCGGTCTTGAAAATACCGTAAAACTTTTAGGCTCCTCACGCAATATTCCCGAATTGATGGCGGAAACGGATTTGATGGTGATGTCGACCATTGTTCCGGAAGCTTTTGGCCGTGTGATTATCGAGGCGGGCGCGGTGGGTGTTCCGGTGATCTCAACCCGCGTGGGCGGAGTGGTGGATATTATTGAGCATGACTACAACGGATTGCTCGTGGATCCCGGAAGTATTCCGGATATGGCAGGCGCTATTTTTGAACTGCTTAAGGATCGTACCAAAGCGCGGCTTTTTGCGGACCGTTTGCGGGCTAAGGTTGAAAAAGAGTTTACAGTTGAGCGTATGGTGGAACGGACGATTGAGGTGTATCAGGAAATAGGTAAACAACAGAAAATTTTATTGATCAAGCTCGGCGCAGCGGGGGATGTCATTCTTTCCGTACCCAGTATGCGTATGCTGAAAAAAAGATATCCGCAAAGCCGTTTAACCGTGATGGTGGACAAGAACCTCGGGGGTTTAATCGCGAACGTGCCTTACGTGGATGATGTTGTCTTAGTTCAGCGTAAAAAACTTTCCAATTTCTTTTATCTTTTAAAAACAGCTAAGCGTTTGCGCGCGGAGAACTTTGATTTTTCAATTGATTTGCAAAACACTAAGTGGACGCATTTTTTGGCTTGGTTGGGCGGCGTCAAATTAAGGTTCGGATATAAGCGCGGGCCTTTCGGATTCTTTTTAAACCGCCCTGATCCTACCTTTGATCAGGCCGCGCCGCCGATCCAGCATCAATTCCGTATTTTATCCAAAGCCGGAGTTACGGAGCTCGATCAAACCCTTGAGTTGGAATCGAATGCCGAAAGCGAAAAACGCGTCGATTCTTTTTTTGCGAAAATTCCGATGGAAGAAAACACAAAAGTGATTGGATTTGTCGTGGGGTCAAGCCCCTCGTGGCCGACGAAGCGCTGGCCTTTGTCCTATTTTGAAGATTTGGCCGGGAAAATTTTAGAAAAATATGACGCACGCATTTTGCTGATCGGCTCTCCTGATGAGCAGAATATTGCGGAGCTTTTTAATCCGGCGATATCTCCGCACATTCATAATTTAGTCGGGCAAACCCAGCTTGAAGATCTGGTGGCATTGCTGAAGCGTTGTCATGTTCTTGTGACGGGCGACACGGCGCCGTTGCATGTGGCTTCTGCCGTGGCAACGCCGGTCGTGAGTTTTTTTGGTCCGACAAGCCCGTCACGGCATATGCCGCCGCATGAAAAAGCGACGGTGCTGGTTAAAAATCTTCCGTGCCAGCCTTGTTATTCGGGTAAATGCAAAAACAAAGAAGAGCTCGCTTGTTTGAAAAAGATTTCGGTTCAGGAAGTTTTTCTGGCTTGCGTGAAGTATTTGAAATGAGCGAAGCTTAAAATTCCTCTTGCGGCTCAAACAGTCCTCGGGCTTTGCCCTGCGGAACTCGCCGCCGCGATGGAATTTTAAACTTCATCGCAAGCTGCGGGCAGATGAGGTGGTAAGTGGTGCTGCGCCGGTAATGATTGGCGCTCGGGCTTGTCCGATTTAGCTTTGAGATAAGCCACAGCGCTGAGTTTTATTTGAAATGGCAGTCGCCATTTCAGTTTAAGGAAGCGCTAGTAAACTCGCGCAAAGGAAAGTTGATGAAAATTATCGTGTTTATGAAAAATTGGGTGGGGGACACTTTTTTTCAATTTCCCGCGATTCAATTAATCAAAAAAAAATACCCCTCGGCGCAAATCACCTGCATTGCTCCGCCGCGCTGCCGCGAACTGCTTTTGGCGCATCCGGCTGTTTCAGAAGTGCTGGAGTTTGACGAGAAAACAACGCATCGGTCTTGGTTGAAGCGTTTTGCTTTTGTTCGTGAGCTGCGTTCCCGCGGGCCATGGGATCAAGCTTATCTGTTTCACCGCTCAAAATCACGCGCGATGCTGTTGGCTTTGTCCGGTGTAAAAGAACGCTTTGGTTACGGAAAAGGCCGCGGCTTTTGGCTGACGCATTCCGTTGCGGAACCCGAGCAAGCTTTACATCACGTAGATTATTTCTTGGAGTTATTGCGCGGCTGTGGCTATGAGCTTCCGGAAAAACCTTTTTATGAATTGCCGGTTTCGGAGACGGCACTTGAAAAAGCCAACCAACTTTTGAGCGAAGCCGGTATCGCGGGACAAAAGCATTTTGTTTGTTTCCATTTGGGCGCCAATTGGGCTCCTAAACGCTGGCCCGCGGAGCATTTCGCGGCTTTGGCGGAATTGATCGGGCAGAATTGGAAAATGCCGATTGTGGTCACCGGCAGCGCGGGCGACGCGCCGCTCTGGGAAGCGATGCGCCGCCATGTCAAAAATGCGCAGGTTATCTGCTTAATCGGAAAAACCGGATTAGATTCTTTGGCAGCACTTTATTCTCAGGCCTCGCTTGTTGTTTCGGGTGATTCCGGGCCTATGCATATTGCGGTCGCTATGGGAACGCCGACTGTGGCTTTGTTTGGGCCGACCAGCCCTGATTTAACGGGGCCGCGCGGGCGAGGCGAGATGGTTGTTTTGAAGTTTGCGCCTCAGGGCGTTACGATTCCGTTTATTGGCGAAGAAAAAGACGCGCAGGATTGGCTTGCACAGATTTCACCCGCCCAAGTTTTGGATGCCATCCGGGCCAAGGGATGGATTCATGATTAAAGATAAAATTCCTTCCAAAATTTTGGTGATCACGCTTTCTAATTTGGGCGATGTGATTATGACGACACCCGTTGTGATGCGTTTGAAGCAAGAATTTCCCGATGCCGAAATTACGGTTGTGGTGGGTCCTAAAGCGCAAGGTCTTTTGCGCCAAAGCCAAAACATCAAAGAAGTTGTCGTTTACGATAAACGCGGAAAACTGGAATCTAAAAAAGAATTTATCCGTTTGTTGCGCAAACAAGTTTGGGATTGGGTTGTGGATTTACGGCACACCGCAATTCCTGTGTTGGTAAAGTGTAAAAAACGCACGCCTCTTCTGAGAAGACACCGCAAAAAAATGAAGCGAGAAGCCCATTTGGAAGCTCTCGAATGGATGGGGTTAGAGACTCAACCAACGGCGCCCTTTGATTTTTTTCAAAAAAGCGATGATGACAAAATGCTCGCTAAGTTAAAGGCGTTGGGTGTTGCTCAGAGCAAGGGTTGGATTGTGATCGCGCCGGGCGCGGCAAGCGAGCGTAAAAGATGGCCGTCCAAGCAATTTCGGCAACTGGCGGAAAAGCTTGCGGCTCTCACGGGAAAAATAATTCTTCTGGCGGGTTCCCCCGAAGAAAAGCCCATTGCCCAAAAGGTAGCGCAGGGATTGGAAGCAAGCGCGGTGATTGTCGCGGGTGAAACAAATTTAGCGGAAAGCGCGGCGATGTTGTCGCGCGCATCACTTGTCATCGCGAATGACAGCGCGATGATGCATTTAGGTTTTGAGCTTCAGGTTCCGACCGTGGGAATTTTTGGTCCCACTGAGCATAAACTTTACGGGCATGTTGGGCCCAAATTTCGGATCGCAGCCTTGGATTCCAAGCTTTGCTCGTGCAATGACCACATAAAACCTAAAGCGGAACGATCCTGCTTTCATGGTTTAAATTCCGACCGCGTTTTTAAACTATGCGAAGAACTTTTGAAATCATGAAACAAGAAACAAGAAACAAGAAACAGGACAGAAACAACAAAGAAGATTTAAATCTTGGTTTTTGGTTCTTGGTTCCTGGTTCTAAAATCCGTCCGTCGCGGATTTTAATTACACGCACCGATCGTATCGGCGATTTGGTTGTCAGCACGCCGATTTTTGAACTTATTAAAAAGAAATATCCGCAAAGCCATTTAGCGGTTTGTATTTTCAGTGAACATCGCGAGCTTGTGAGCGGTAATCCGTTCGTGGACGAAGTGATTCTTTACGAGAAAAAAGACGCGCAAAAAAACTGGATCGGGCAATGGCGTTTCGCGCGGGAAATTCACGCCAAGAAGTTTGACGCAGTTATTCATTTGCACGCGACCAACCGCATGCATATCATGAGTTGGCTCGCGGGAGTTCCTGTCAGGATCGGATATGACCGCCGCGCTTCCTGGGCTTTAACCCAGGTTTATCCCTATGACAAAAAAGAGGGATTGAAGCATGAGACAAACTATCTGACTGATCTTGTTTGTGCCTCTGGGTTTTCAGTCCAACCGGCGGAGCCGGTTTTGCCTTATGTTCCCGTGACACAGGGCAATCGACTTTCCGTTTCTAATTTATTGCAACATCTGAGTGTCGAGGTCGATGAACCGATTGCGGTGATCCATCCTTCCGCGAGCGATGTTTCAAAAATGTGGCCCGCAGAAAAGTTTTCCGAATTCTTAAAGCAATACGTGTCCGGAAAAGTTCGATGGATTGCGGTCGGTGATGCCAAAGCCGCGGAGCAAACAGCGCTTATTTCAAAGTTAAGCGGTTTACCGGTGATTGATATGTGCGGAAAGCTTTCGCTCGGAATGCTTGCGGCTCTTTTTGAAAAAGCTAATCTGGTGGTTTCCAATGATTCGGGTCCGGCGCATATCGCAGCGGCGGTAGGTGCCCCCACGGTTTCTATTTTTGGAAGATGGCAGCCGGGTATGAATGCCGAACGGTGGAAACCCAATGGCAGAAAAGCCATCGTGGTGACACCTCAGCTCGAATCGATTCCTGTCGCGGAAAGGAAGTTTACTTATGTTGATCTCATTTCAGTTGAGCAAGTGCTTGATGCGGTTAAAAAGGTAAGCGCATGATTCGCCGTGTTTTGGTGGTTCAACCCTACGGCATCGGCGATTTGCTTTTTATTACGCCGGTTTTGCGCGCGCTGAGGCTGATTCCCACGGTACAGCGGGTTGATTTGATGATCGGATCGCGCACGCGCGCGGTGATTCAGGCGAATCCGCATGTGAATGATGTTCTCGTCATCGATAAAGATAAAATGCACGCAAATTCGAGAACCGAAAACTTTCGGTTTCTTCGGATGCTCGGAAAAGATCTGAAAAAAAACAGATATGATTTACTGCTCGATTATTCGATTCGCGGTGAATACGCTTTTTTAGGACAGTTTTTTCTGGGTATATCCAAGCGTGCCGGGTACGCCTATAAAAACCGCGCTTTTTTTCATAATATCCGTTTGCCGATTCCCGATGGTTTTCAGGGGAGGCATGCCGTGGATTATGCCTGCGACTTAGCCGAGCAAGCCGGGGTAACGGTGAAAGATCGTTTCGTTGAGTTTTTCTTTTCACAAAATCAATCACACACCTTAGGCGCGGTTTTAACGCCGCGGCTTCCCGCTGACTATATCGCCTTAAGTTTGGGCGGCGGTGAATCTTGGGGGAAAGACGCGCATTTGAAACGTTGGAGCGTTGAAAAATTTGCGGCATTGGCCCAATATTTTTTAGACAGAAAAATTTCCAAAAAAATATTACTGATCGGCAGTGCGGGTGAAAGGGAGTTAGCGGAAGAGTTTTTAAAATCAAATGTTGCCGCGGAGGATTGGACGGGCAAACTTTCGATTCCCGAAACGGCTTGGGTCATTAAGAAGGCACGTTTTTTTATGGGGAATGACGGCGGGCTCTTACATTTGGCGCGGGCGGTGTTTAAGCCGGCTATCGGTATTTATGGTCCCGCGGATCCGCAAGTGTACGGACCTTATCCTCAAGGGGTTGATTCCGCCGCGATCTATCAGCCTTCTGCCGATGGAAAGCCCCGTTATTTTAAGTTTCGGTATGATCCGCAAGATTCCAGCTTGGAAAAACTAACAGTCCAGGCGGCGATTGAAATTTTAGAGCGGCAAAAATTTTCTTTTTCCGCGTGATATAATCCTGAATTCTCATTATGACGAACAAAGTAATTTCAGATTTTAAATTAGGCGTGCTCGGCGGCGGCCAATTGGGCAAGATGTTGACCTTGGCCGCAAGCCAATGGGGATTGAGAACCGCCATTTTGGACGCGGGACAAGATATGCCCGCGGCGCCGGTTTGCCAGGAGTTTGTTCAGGGCGATTTTCGCGACTTCGAAACAGTGTATCGTTTCGGAAAAACCGTGGATTTGCTCACCATCGAAATTGAGCAGATTAATATTGATGCCCTTGAGAAACTCGAAAAAGAAGGCGTGCGTGTTTTTCCCAGCCCCGCGAATTTACGCGTCATCCAGGACAAAGCCGTTCAGACGCAATTTTTAATCGACCAGAAAATTCCCAAACCTGCCTATCTGACTTTTTCATCGCCCGCCGAAATCCGTCAGGCGATTGATGCCGGTAAAGTCCGTTTTCCGTTTGTACAAAAATTGCGCAAGTTTGGCTATGATGGTCGAGGTGTCCGCGTTATCCGTTCAGAAAAAGACTTGTCCCAGCTTTTAGAAGGCGAAACGATGACTGAAGATTGCGTCGCGATCGATAAAGAGCTTTCCGTGATTGTGGCGCGCAATAGTAGTGGGGAAGTTGCGGCGTATCCGGCCGTGGAAATGGTGTTTAACCCCGAAGCCAATTTGGTGGATTATTTGGTTTGCCCCGCGGAGATTACTCCGGCCATTGAAAAAGAAGCGGAGATGCTCGCTAAAAAAATCGCGGGCGCGCTCAATTTAATCGGAATTCTTGCGGTGGAAATGTTTTTGGATAAGCAGGGCAAGCTGTGGGTGAATGAGTTGGCTCCGCGCCCGCATAACAGCGGACATCAAACCATTGAAAGCAGTTTTACTTCCCAGTATGAACAGCATTTGCGCGCGATTCTCAACTTTCCGCTTGGGAGCACGGCCACCAAAATGCCGTCGGTGATGATTAATTTGTTGGGCGAAGCAGGCTTCTCAGGACCGGCTGTTTATGAAGGCCTGAAAGAGTGCCTGGCGATCGAAGGCGTGAAGATTCATATTTACGGAAAAAAAGAAACACGGCCTTTCCGCAAAATGGGACATGTCACAGTTTTAGATTTTAAACGCGAGCGCGCGCTTGAAAAAGCAAGGCGTGTTCGGCAAACCATCAAGGTGAAAGCATGAAAAAGACAGCAGGGCGTCCGCAAGTCGCGATTATCATGGGCTCGGATTCAGATTTGGCTGTGATGGGGGATGCTGCTGAAATTTTGGAAAGCTTTGGAATCGGTGTTGAGCTAACCGTGGTTTCCGCGCATCGTACTCCTGACCGTTTGTTTCAATACTCCAAGAAAGCGCATACGCGCGGAATCCGGGTTATTATCGCCGGCGCGGGCGGTGCGGCGCATCTTCCGGGCATGGCGGCGGCTTTGTCCCCCTTACCCGTGATCGGTGTTCCGATTAAATCCAGCAATTCGGTGGGTGGGGTGGATTCACTTTTATCGATTGTGCAAATGCCCGCGGGAGTACCGGTTGCCACTGTCGCGATTAACGGCGCGAAGAACGCGGGAATTTTGGCGGCGCAAATTATTGGTTCCTCTAACGCTGCAATTTTGAAAAAAATGATCGTCTACAAAAGTAAGCTGAATAAAGAAGTGCTTGTGAAGGTCAAAAAACTTCAAAGTTTCGGATACAAGAATTACGGGAAGAAGAAGTAGTTAGTTGATACAGGGAGGACTTGGTCCCTTTCGTTCGCTCTCTCGCTAGCCGCTCGGGCTCACTTCAGGTGACCGCCCGCTCCTCCTAAAGACTTCGCTTCTCAAAAACCTGACATTAAGTCAGGTTTATTGTTCAGCTCAGCGATAAGATTTTGTCGTTGCTCCCTTCAAGTCCTGAGAGGACTAATGGCGCCTTCCACTCATGTCCGCTAGTCGCGGCATTTGTTTCAGGTCGGCCACTCGGTTCGCCTGGAATTCCTTCGCTAAGACATGACGTGAGTCATGTCGTGCTGCGCTCAGTCATCAGAAAGAGTTACGAACCTCACTTCAAGTCCTCTCCAGGGCAGTTA
>DDUN01000002.1 GCA_002344825.1 Candidatus Multiplicimicrobium inquinatum
GCCGGCGATTCGTTATCCCACGGTACCGAAAGGCAAAGCCCGTTTGCGCATTACCGTGAGCGCGGCGCATACGGATGCGGATATTCGCAAGCTGGTTTCAGCCATGGAAAAAATCAAATGAGCCAATCCGAATCTTTCCGTCAAAGAGACCGCGCGGTGTTCTGGCACCCGTTTACCCAAATGCAAGATTGGCAAAACGAACCCTTTCCGGTGATTGAGCGGGGTGAGGGCAATTATTTAATCGATGTGGACGGCGCCAAGTATCTCGACGGTGTCAGCTCGCTTTGGTGCAATGTGTTTGGCCACCAAGTGCCTGAAATTGATCAAGCTGTGCAGGCCCAGCTCAAAAAAATCGCGCACACGACGACTTTAGGGCTCACGCATCCTTCTGCGATTGAGCTCGCTGAAAAATTATTGAAAATCGCGCCTCAAAATTTGACGCGTGTTTTTTATTCCGACTCGGGTTCCGAAGCCGTTGAAATTGCCGTGAAAATCGCGTTTCAATATTGGCAGCAAAAAGGCGAAACGGCGAAGCAGAAATTTATTAAGCTCGGCGAAGCCTATCATGGCGATACGCTCGGCTCGGTTTCCATTGGCGGCATTGATTTGTTTCACCATCATTACGGCGCGCTCACTTTCAAAACCATCAAGCTTCCGCCCCCGGCGATGTTTCACGGCAAAAAAAATCCGATCGAAAAAGCCCTGCATGAAAAAGAAGTTCTTGATGCGATTGTGAACCAGCTCGAAGAAACGCTTAAAAAACATCATCACGAAATCGCGGCGCTCATTATGGAGCCGCTCATGCAAGGCGCGGCCGGCATGCTTTTGCACGCGCCCGGTTTTCTTAAAAAAGCACGCGAGCTGACGCAAAAATACAATGTGCTTTTGGTGTTGGACGAAGTTGCCACCGGTTTCGGCCGCACGGGTAAAATGTTTGCCTGCGAGCATGAAAGCGTTCAGCCGGATATTCTTTGTTTGGCAAAAGGCATTACAGGCGGTTATTTGCCTTTGGCGGCAACGCTTACCACCGAAAAAATTTATCAGGCTTTCTTGGGTAAATATGAAGAGCTTAAAACTTTTTTTCATGGACACACCTACACCGCGAATCCTTTGGCCTGTGCCGCCGCAATTGCGACGCTCGATTTATTTGAAAAAAATAAAACCATGGAAGGTCTTCAGCCCAAAATTAAACTCATCGAAAAACGCCTCAAAGATTTTTGGAAATTACCCTGTGTCGGCGATATTCGGCAATTAGGGCTGATGGTGGGAATTGAGATTTTTGAATCGGTTGAAAGCCGGCGGCATTATTCGCTCGAACAGAATATCGGCCATCAGATTATCCGCCGCGCTCGTGCCAAAGGGGCTATTTTGCGTCCGCTAGGCCCAGTTCTGGTATTGATGCCGCCGCTCTCGCTAAGTGAGCCCGAAATTGATAAACTACTTACGATTTTGTACGAATCTATTCAGGAAGAAACTCAATTGTGAAAAAGCCGGGAATATTTATTACTGGGACGGATACCGACGTAGGCAAGACCGTGGTCGCCGCGGGCCTCGCGCTTGTTCTGCGGTCGCGTGGCATTCGTGTCGGCGTGATGAAGCCGATTACCACAGGCTGTCTTAATTTTGGCAAGCGCCTTGTTTCCGCCGATGCCGCTTTTCTCATGGAAGCTGCCGAAAACGAATGGACAGGTTTTTCCAGCCCCGCGCGCTACAAACATCCCGTGGCGCCGAATGTGGCAGCGGAGCTTGAAAAAAGAGAAATTGATCTCGACCAAATCCGCAAAGCTTATGCCGAGCTCGAAAAACATTATGACTTTATTATCGTGGAAGGCATTGGCGGTCTCATGGTGCCGATTCACCCTAAATATTATGTGACGGATTTAATCCGCGAATTCAAACTCCCTATCGTGGTGGTTTCCAAGCCCGGTCTTGGCACCATTAATCACACTTTGCTCACGATTGATGCCGCGCGCATTCGCGGGCTTGAAATTAAAGGCATTATTTTTAACCGTGTTCCGCGCGCCAATCTTTCTATTTCCGAAATGAGCAATCCCAAAGTCATTTCCGAATTATCCCATCTTCCGATTTTGGGTTCATTGCCTGACATTGAAGACATGGATGTTGAGCGCGGTAAATTCGGTTCTCTGCGCGAAATGTTTCAAGAACGCATCCGCATCGATTCACTCATCCAAGACCTGCAAGCGAAGTGATCTGTGGCTAAAATTCTTGTAGCTATGAGCGGCGGTGTCGACTCTTCGGTTGCCGCCGCGCTTCTCAAAGAACAAGGCCATGAAGTTGCCGGCGCGACGATGCGCACCTGGGCGTCTAATTCCTGCGAAAACCTCAATACAAAAGCCTGCTGCGGCATCACCGGCGTCGAAGACGCGCGCGAAGTGGCCGACACCCTCGGCATTAAATATTGGGTGCTTAACTTCGAAGAAGAGTTCAAAAAATATGTGATCGATTATTTCGCAGCCGAATATCTCAAAGGCCGTACGCCCAACCCGTGCATTGCCTGCAACGAGCATATTAAGTTCCGCCTGTTTTTAAAGCGCGCCCAAGAAATGGGTTTTGATTCCATCGCAACCGGCCATTATGCCGAGGTGTTTAAGGCGGATAACGGTTTGTTTGCTTTGCGTGAAGGCAAAGACGCAATCAAAGATCAAACCTATGTTTTGTTTCCGCTCGATCAGGATGTTTTATCAAAGCTGTATTTGCCCTGCGGCGGATTTTCGAAAGCCGAAATCCGCGATCTTGCGAAAAAGCACAATCTTAATTGCGTGGCCGGCAAAGCCGAGTCGATGGAAATTTGTTTTATTCCCGATAATAATTACGGCGGGTTTGTCGAAAAAGAATTTAATCCCAAAGAAACCGTGCCCTCGCTTTCACTGCCCGGAGCTGTGAAATTAAAAGACGGCACTGTGCTCGGCAAGCATGATGGTTATTTTCATTTTACGCATGGCCAGCGCCGCGGCATTAACATTGCTTACAAAGAAAAGCTGTATGTGCTCGATATCAAACCTGAAACCAATGAAGTCATTGTCGGCACCAAAGACGACGTGCTCGGGCAAAAGTTTATTGTCGATCGTGTTAACTGGCATGCCGCTCCGCCCGCCGAAACTTTTGAAGCGTATGTCAAAATCCGCTCCCAGCATAAAAAATCGCCCGCCATCGTGACGCGCTTAAATGACAAACAAGTGGAAGTTTGCTTTCTCGATAAGCAAGAAGCCATCACGCCCGGCCAAGGCGCCGTTCTCTATGACGGCAATGTGGTGCTTGCCGGCGGGTGGATCGGCGACAAAGCCTGCCAGTCTCAAAAGTAAACTGCGGGGGAAGCCCCGCACAATCAGCCTTGCAGTCTGCCAGAGGGCATCGAGTTAAATTAATGAAGACCATTCATCGCGAAGAAAAGCATGTTTCAGCAAAAAATTGAAAAAGGTCAAATCGAAGGCTGTCCGTATGTTCGCTTCGGCAGGGGCACGGAGAAGATCGTTGTTTTCCCATTAATCAATGATGCTCTTTTCAGCGCGTCGGAAGTGGATTGGTATTTCCGCAATTTGTTCGCGGGTTTAAGCCGCGATTACAGGATTGATGTGATCAGCAGAAAAAGAAATTTGTCTTTGGGTTACAGCACGCAAGACATGGCGGCAGATTATGCGCGGGTCTTTGAGCGCGCCAACTTTGGTGCGGCGCATGTGATTGGCATCTCACTGGGAGGGATGGTCGCGCAACGATTTGCGCATGATTATCCGCATTATGTGAAGCGGCTCGTTCTTGTTTCAAGCGCGCAGCGCATGGGGCCCGAGGGTTTGAACATTGCCCGGCGCTGGATTCCCTGGACCAAGAAAGGAATGTGGCGTGAAATTTACGAAGAGACGGTAAGAATTTCTTTTCACAAATGCTATCGATTCATTTTGCCGTTTGCCGAATCAGTCGTGGCTTCTTACTTGAGAAAGAATGTGACAACCGAGCGCGCGAATGATTTTATCATTGCAGGGCAGGCCGGGGTTTTGCATGATTCCACGGATTTGCTCGCGAAACTTTCCGTTCCTGTGCTGGTGCTGAGCGGAACGGAAGATACGTTTTTCCCCGAAGCCCTTTTCCAAGAAATGATCGAAAAAATTCCCGATAGCGAGCGGGTCAGCTTTCAAGGCGCCCGGCATCTCGTTTTGGATGAAGATAAAAGAAAAGGCATCCAAGCTATCACTGCTTTTTTGAAGCGATAAGCTTAGGAGCATAAAAAATTTTTGCTTTAAATTTTTAATCGGAAGCCCTGTATGATTGACATTCCTATTCATAAATTAATTCGTTCGCGCAGAAAATCTATCGCGCTGATGATTGCTCCGGATGCCACGCTGGTGGTGCGCGCGCCTTTGGGAATTTCTATCAACGCGATTCAGGGGTTGATAGAGAAAAAGCGCAAATGGATTGAATCGAAACAGAGCGAAGTTTTAAAGCGCGGCCCCGTTCTCAGAAAAACTTTTACCGACGGAGAGACTTTTCTCTTTTTGGGCGAAGAGTTTTCTTTTAAAACGATGGAGGGGGATGAGATTCAAATTGCGGGATACGAATTGCTTTTTCCCCGCCGTTATTTAGCCAAGGCGGAAGCCCGGCTGATTTATTGGTACAAAGAAAAAGCGATCGAGGTGATCGCGGAAAGCGCCAATCATTACAGCCGTGTTTCCGGCTGGAAATTTAAAACGATCAATATTACCGGCGCAGAGCGGCGCTGGGGCTCCTGCAGTTTTTCAGGCGCAATTAATTTTTCGTGGAAGCTGATTATGGCGCCGAGGGTCGTGGTGGATTATGTGGTGGTGCATGAGCTCGCGCATATCACGGAAAAAAATCATTCCTCGCGGTTTTGGAAAAAAGTGGAATCTGTTTTGCCAAATTACCAGGTTCACGAAAAGTGGCTGAAAGATCACGGTAAGACCCTTACCTTTTAATCGCGACTCGCCCCTTGGACCTCTCCGGTAAGTAAAATCATCTCCCGGCCGATAATTAAAGAGCATTAATCCGGGCTTGAGTTTTTTGAAAAGCCCCCTTTTTTAGGTCTTCGGACGGGTATATTTTAATTAGGCGTGGCTTTACTTCATTGAAAAGCCTGGCTTGGGGGGTGGGGGATATGATTGAGTACACGAACATTAACAAAGAATTGAAGATTAAGATGATTTCGACCACGAAAAACCTGATTTTTTTGGAAGATGGGTCGAGATGGGAAATCACGCTGTCGAAAAAAGGCGATGCCTCGCATTGGCAAGAGGGGGATGTGGTTGTGATTTTTGACCCCGGTTACCAAAAAAGAATTCCTTCTTCTGATTACAAAATAAAAAACGTGACGCGCGAAGAAATCGTACAGGCTTTTGTGCTTGCGATTAAACGCGACGACGGTGCTTCGGCGGCATAAACCGGCGAAGGTTTTATTTTGAATTTAGGCGTGCGCGCCGTAAACTGCTCTGAGGCGTTTTCTGCTCAACCGCACTTGCATGATTTGTGATGCGGAGCTCTGCTTTAATGTTATGGCTTAATAGGATACGGTTTTCAGCCGTAGATAAGATTTGTGAAATTAATCAAATTACCGCTTAAAAAAGAAATGAGTCTGGGGACGTGGACGCTGAAGCGTCCCGCGCCGCCGGAGGTACTGCGTGTGCCGGTTTACGGTGACGCGCCGTTTTATCAGGAAGTGAAAGTTTTGCCCGGCCAAGCGGTGTCTTTCGGGATGAAGCTTGCCGAACCGCGCGGAGCGATGGGCGTGCCGGTTTATTGTCCCGCGAACGGAACCGTGAACGGAATTATCAAAACCCGGACAGTTTCCGGTGAGAATGTTTTTGCGGTTGAAATTCAGGTCGACCGGAAAAACGCGGGAGCTTTTTTGGCTTCGGGCGAATCTTCCGATTGGGCAGATATATCCGCGGAAAGACTGCGCGCGCAAATAAAAGAAAAGGGCGTTCTGCTTTGCGGGCGTCAATTAAGACCGCTTGCGGGCTATCTTGAAAAGGGAACTTTTCATGCTAAGACATTAATCATTAACGCGTGCGAGTCCGAGCCGTATGTGACCGCAGGCGAAGTGCTTTTACTGGCGCACCCGCTCGAAATTATTAAGGGCGTTGAAATTTTACGGCGTGCCGCAGGGCTTGAAAAAGCGTTGATTGCCGTGGGAGCGAACGCGGAACAGGCGGTTGAAGTTTTAAAAAGCAAAATTTATTTCTTAAAGTGGAATCATATCGAAGTGCGCGCTTTTCCCGCCCGCTATCCGCAGGATGATCCCGCGGTTTTATTGCCGCTGGTAGATCCGTTTTTTTCCGATATTGAGCCGCGAGTTCTCCATGATTGGCCGTTGCCTGATATTGCGACGGTTTACGCGGCGTATGAAGCTATTGTTTTCGGAAAGCCTTTTTTTGAACGCGCCGTCACCATTACCGGCGAATGTGTTGTTCAGCCGCAAAATGTTTGGCTGCCGTTTGGAATCGGCACGATGGACGCGCTCAAAGCCTGCAAAGGTGTTTTGCGCGAACCCGGACGGATGTTGGCGGGCGGCCCGATGCGCGGAATCGCGATTCAGAATATGGAACAGCCGGTTTCAGCGATGACCGACGCGTTAATTGCTTTGCCGAAAGAATGGACCGCGGAAAGCGCGGAGGCGGATTGTATTCGCTGCGGAGAATGCGCGGAAGTCTGTCCGGTGGATTTGTCGCCCGCGTTGATTGCGGCCGCATCGAAACGGCAGGATTGGGCGGGCGCGCGCGAACTTAACGCGCAACAATGTTTGGGCTGCGGCAATTGCGCTTATGTTTGTCCGTCGCATTTGCCGCTCGTCGATTTGATTCAAAAGGGATTTTGATTATGCAGCCTACTATTGCTTTTAATCAGGGCGCCGCGCCGCATTTGAAAAATGAAATTTCATTTGTATCGATGCTTGCCCGTCAGCTTGGGGCTTTGCTGATTTTGCTTTTAGCGTCATTTTGGATGCAAGGGCTTGCGGGGCTTTTGCTTTTTGCCGTGGTTTTGGTTACGGCTTTTGCCGGCGAAATTATTTTACGGTTTTTAGGATTTTCCGCGGTGCCGAAATGGGATTTAGCGCTGATTCATCAGACTGTTTTGCTCGCCTTGTTTGTTCCCGCGCTGACTTCGCCCGCGCTGATTGCGGCAAGCACCTTTGCCATGACTTTTTTTTATCGCGCATCCGGCGGGCGCGGAGCGTATGTTCTCCAGCCGGTTTGTTTGGCGCTCGCGTTTTTAAGCGTGCTGGGAGTGACACCGGCCTATGCTCTTCAGGGCATGACGATGATTCCTTCCGCGATTCTTTTTGCTTTATGGGCGGCGCTTCGTTTTCCGCGGACACGGGTGGAGGCTGAGCGTTTTATTTGCGTTTTAATTTTGGCTGTTTTATTGACGCTTTTACACGGAATGCCGATGGGACCGGCGTTTTTATGGGCCGCGGCGGCGGGTGAAATATTATTTGATTATGCTCTTGCGCCTTTGTCTTCGGCGGCACGGATGGGCTACCGCGTTTTTGTTCTCATTTTGTTCGCGCTTTTTTTAGCGGCTGCGCGCGCTGAAGAAGCTTTGCTTTTTACCGGACTCACCGCGGGATTTATCGGCGCGTGGATTGAGAAAAGAAATTTAAACGGACGGGTTTATGGAAAAGCGTAATTGGCCGCAAGCTTTCTCTTTCTTGGAAGTTTTTTTGCCGCTTTTGTTTTATGCCGGACACTCTGTCTTTGCGGCCGCGGCTTTAATTCCCTGCGTTGCGGGAATCACACTTATTTTTCTTGAGCTTTTACGCCGCCAGCCTCCGCGCTTGATGGAAGCCTTTTATATGGTGTGGCTCGCGCTTTGTGGTTTGGGCGCGTGGTATGGCTTGGGTGTCGCGCCGTACTGGATTTGGGGCGCGCATCTTTTGATTTCCGAAACGGCGCGGCGGCCTACGGAAGCCCAACGCAAAAAACCGTTTTTGTTCGGCTTTAAAAAATACGCTTTCAAACGCACACGGGAATTTGCTTTTGTTTTAGCGGGCGCTCTGGCTGTTTCGGCGGCCCTTTATTATTTGCGGACATGCTGGTCCGGCGTTTCGGTTTGGATCGCGGGAATTTTGGTTTTGGCTTCCGTTCAAATGCTGTCCGGTTTGGCGCGGAGGGTGAAGGCATGAAGCTTTTCGGTGTTATTTTACTGACGGGATATTTTTTGGCCCGCGAACGCGAATTGTTTTCTTCATCGAAAAAAGAAGTCGCGGGGCTTATTAAAAACTGGGCGGTTTATCTTGCCTGCGCGGGCGCGGCGGTTTTTTTCGGCATGATTCCTTTGCAAGACCCACGCTGGCAGCCGGCGCTTATTTTGTTCGCGGCGGTGATGCCCGCGCTGCTTTTTCAGGGACGCGCGGTTTGTGCCTGGGCCGGGGCGGCGACCGCTTTTTGTGTTTTGCGTTTTGCGCCTGATTTTACGCGCGTGGCGATCATGCTGATCAGCGCGGAACTTGCCGTGTTGGTATTAGCCTTTTTTTACCAAGGCGTGCGGGAAAGAATGCTGAGGCTTTTTACGCCGGCTCCGACACGCGGACATCTGGGCGCGTGGATTCTTTTGTTTGCTTTAGCGGTTTTTCTCGGGCTTGTGTGGGAAAAAGCGATTCAGCTTTTCTGAGTTTAAGCCGAAATATGAGGGAAGCACGGAAATGATCAAATACAGGTTATATTGATGACACAGCCTATTGAACAAGTTTTAGAAGCCGCGATTACCAAAGAAGCCTCGGATATTCATTTAACTGTGGGCCGTCCCGTGACGCTAAGACTTTCGGGCGAGCTGGTTTCGCAGGACGAAACCAAATTAACTCCCCAAGACACCGAAGCTTTTGCCTCTGAAATTACCACCGAAGAACAGCGCAAAGTCGTGCAGGAAGTCGGCGGGCTTGATTTTGGATTTGCTTACAAAGATAAAGCCCGTTTCCGTGTATCGCTTTTTAAACAGCAGGGACATTTGGGTATGGTTTTGCGTCAGCTGCCCAACAAATTCCGCTCTTTTGAAGACATCGGGTTGCCCGATCAAATTCGTGACGCGCTGAATCGTCCGCGCGGATTAGTGTTGGTAACGGGACCTACCGGTTCGGGAAAAACAACGACTCTGGCCGCGATGATCAATTACATCAATGATAATTTCGCGAAACATATTATTACGGCGGAAGATCCGATTGAGTTTGTTTACCCCATGCACAAGTCGGTGATTAATCAGCGCGAAGTCGGTTCGGATGTTCCGTCTTTCGCTCTCGCGGTTGAAAAGTCGCTGCGTCAGGATCCGGACGTGATTTTGATCGGTGAAATGCGCGGGCTTGAAACTATGCAGAACGCGATCCGCGCGGCGGAAACAGGACATTTGGTTTTCTCGACTTTGCATACAACCGGCGCGGCGCGCACGGTGGATCGTATCATTGACGTTTTTCCGCCGGAACAACAAACGCAGATTCGTGTTCAGCTTTCATCCGTGCTTGTCGCGGTGATTTCGCAGGCTCTGATTCCGCGTATCGATAAGCCGGGCCGTATCGCGGCGCATGATGTGTTAATTGCGACTCCGGCGATTCGTAATTTGATCCGTGAAGGTAAAACCTATCAGGTGAATTCCGAGCTTCAAACCGGAAAAAAATACGGCATGAAATATTTAGATGATGTGCTAAAGCAGTATTACGCGGATGGGATTATCAGCTATGATTCCGCGCTGGAGTTCGCCCAAGATCCGCGTGAGTTGGCAGGGCATTTGACGCAAATTGTGCCCAAAAAGAAGGCTTGAGGACGGATTAAGGGCTTGACAACGGTTACGGGTGAAAACTAGAATGTTCCCTGTCAGTCATACTAATTATTGTTCCCGCACACATTTCTTTTTCCTGAAAATCCATCAATTATAATTATCGGAATTTTTTTACTCTAAGTTACGAAAGCTGCCCCAGGGGTGTGGCAAGCTAAGATCAAACCGGAAAACCGCGCGCCAAGCCGCCAAATTTATTATTCGAATGCTTTCCATTAAAACAAGGTTAACGAGGGATGCGTAAAACAGCTGTCCGTCCCGGGACACTTTACTTAATCGACGGAAACGGATTTTTTTACCGCGCGTATTACGCGATTCAGGGGCTGACCAACTCAAAAGGTGAGCCGACGAACGCGATTTATGGGTTTATCACCAGCGTTGAAAAATTGATTGGAACTTACCAGCCTGATTATTTAGCCGTGTGCTTTGACCGTCGTGAAGCGACTTTCCGGCATGATAAGTATGAAGAATACAAAGCCAACCGGAAGCCGATGCCCGAAGATTTAGTTTCGCAGGTTGAGCCGATCAAAGAATATTGCAAGCTGGCAGGCATTGCGTGTTTTGAAAAAGCGGGCTTTGAAGCCGACGATTTAATCGGCACGATGGCGCGCCGCGGCAAAGAAGACGGTTTGAATGTGGTGATCGCGTCCAGCGACAAAGACATGTTGCAATTGGTGGAGCCGGGAATTCGCGTGCTTAACTTTCACAAAGATCAAAAATTTTACGATGAAGCGGCCGTGCGCGAACGGTTTGAAGGACTTGGCCCTGAGCAAATTGTGGATTTAATGGCGCTGATGGGCGACGGCTCGGACAATATTCCCGGCGTACCGGGGGTTGGCGAAAAAACAGCTTTAAAACTTATGAAAGAATTTCATTCTGTGGATTCCCTCCGTAAAAATGTGGAAAAAGTCGCTTCGAAGTCTCAGCGCGAAAAGCTGATTTCGCATGATAAGGATTTGTTGCTCTCACGCGAATTGGCCACTATCGAAAAAAATGTCGAAATGGATTTGGAATGGGACGCTTTGTGCTGGTCTCCTGCGGCAGCTGAAAACCTTTTACCTTTTTATAAGCGCTATGAATTTTACAGTCTTCTTCGCGGGCTTGAAGCCAAAACGCCGTCGATTGCCGCGCCGGCTCCGTCAAACCGCGATTATCGCGCGGTTGAATCGCTGAGCGATTTAGATGAATTGGTTTCGGCGCTCAGCAAACAAAAGGCTTTTAGTTTTGACACGGAGACAACCTCCGCGGATCCGATGAAAGCTGTGCCGGTAGGGTTAAGCTTTTGCTGGGAAAAAGAAAAAGCCTGGTATGTTCCTGTTTCTGACAGCGCGCACGCGGGGCCCGGATTGCCGAGCGCCGTGGCTTTTGAGGCGCTGAGAGATATTTTGGAATCTGAAAAAATTTTGAAATACGGTCAAAACATTAAGTATGACGCGATGGTGATGAAGCGCGCCGGCGTTGAAGTGCGCGGCATGGCGTTTGATACCATGATCGCAAGCTACCTGGTGCAGCCGATTAAGCGCAATCACAACCTGGATGATTTAGCGATGGAATATCTCTCGATGAAAAAGGTTCCGACCTCCGCGCTTTTGGGCGAGGGCAAGAATCAAATCACGATGGACTTGGTGCCGCTTGCGCAAATCAAAGAATATGCCTGTGAAGATGCCGACGCGGTTTGGCAGTTAGTTCCGATCCTTAAAGAGAAGCTCAAAGAATACGGGCTCGAAAAACTTTTTGAAGAAATTGATTTCCCTTTGGCCGAAGTATTGGCCCGCTGCGAAATGAACGGCGTGAAAGTGAACAGCGCTTTTTTACATGAGCTTTCCATCCGGGCTTCGCGTGAAATCGAAACTTTGGAAAAAAGTATTTTTGCCGCGGCGGGCGGAGAATTTAATCTCGACTCGCCGAAACAGCTGGCCGAAGTTTTATTTGAGAAGCTGAAGTTGCCGACGATGCGCAAAACCAAAACCGGTTTTTCAACGGATGCGGCGGTGCTGGAGAAGCTCGCGGCGGTGAATCCGGTGGCCAAAGATATTTTGGAATACCGTGAAAAAGCCAAACTGCAGTCGACTTATTTGGACGCTTTGCCGGAAATGATCAATGAGCAAACGGGATTGGTGCATACTTCGTATCATCAAACCACGACGGACACGGGCCGGCTTTCAAGCACGGAGCCGAATCTGCAGAATATTCCGATTAAAACTGAAACGGGGCGCTTGGTTCGCAAAGCTTTTGTCTCCCGTTTTTCCGAAGGCAAAATTGTCTCGGCCGATTATTCTCAAATCGAATTGCGCGTTTTGGCGCATGTTTCAAATGACCCGAATTTAAAAAAGGCATTTGAAGAAGACCGCGACATTCAC
>DDUN01000012.1 GCA_002344825.1 Candidatus Multiplicimicrobium inquinatum
CCCATTGCCGCAATTTCATCTTCAGCCTGAAAAGTTCGAACGCCAAAATTTTTATAACGCGCCAAATCATGAAGGATATTACTTGCGGGCGTAATCGGATAAGAGCCGTAAAACAAAGTTTTTCCGGCTAAATTTGCTGCGGTAATCAACCCGATTGCGGTAGCCTCATTTCCTGAAATTTTTCGGTATACTCCCGCTTCCATCTTTGTCTTTGGAATGCGGTACTGAGTTGGCAAAGTTTCAGTAATGTCAGCGTAATTATAGCCGGCCTTTAAAGCGGCTATATTCGCGTTAACCATCTCCGGTTTTTTAGCAAACTTTTTTGTGATCCAGTCAACCGTATGGTCAAGAACTCGGTCATAAAGCCAAAACATCATTCCAAGAGCAAAAAAGTTTTTGCAACGATCCACTTCGGTCAATTTTAAAGGATGCTCTTTAAGCGCATTTTTTGTTAACTCAGAAAGAGGAACCTTAATAACCTGAAAATCTTTAAGCGTCTCATCAAGCAACGGATTGGATTTCCAGGCGGATTTACGAAGATTATTCTCATTAAAGGCGTCCGAATTAACAATGATTAATCCGTTTTTCTTTAAATTAGTCAAATTCACTTTTAAAGCCGCGGGATTCATCGCAACCAAAACATCCGACATATCACCCGGGGTAAAAATAATCGACTTTGAAAATTGAATCTGAAAACTGCTCACGCCGGGAAGTGTTCCGACCGGCGCACGAATTTCCGCGGGATAATCAGGAAATGTCGCGAAGTCATTCCCCATCATGGCGGTCGTGTCGGTAAATTGATCGCCCGTCAGCTGCATCCCGTCACCGGAATCACCCGCAAATCGAACGGTGATCGCTGAGAGCTCTTGAATTCCCTGCTCTGTTTTTACTGCTGCCTCTTTTTCTGTATCCATCATAAATCTTTCTCTTAATGCTTTGCCGGCTGAGCCGCGACTCAAAGGCAAAAATAAAGTCAAGTCACACAAATTACCGCCGCAAGGCGATATTCAAAACATCTTACCCGCCCTCCGCGGTCTCCATAGTCTGGTCATACTTAGGAGGCAAGTTATAAATTTCTGTTGGGTAAAATTCAGCAAGAAAGCGAATTAGGGTGCGCACGGATATCACATTCACTAGCGTGCCTTTTTCATCAACAAGAGGAATATGATAAAAGCGATTTTTTCCCATAATCTCAATCGCACGGCTAACCGTATCGTTCACACTCAACACAATCGGGGTCTTCGTCATCAATTCAGACACCAGTTTGGACCAAATTTCTTTTTTACCCAAAACACGGTTAAGCACATCCGTCTCCGTGAACATACCGACTACTTTACGCTGGTGATCCGCAATGACAATATAGCCGGACTTGTTATTCTGCATAATTTCGACGGCCGTGCGGATGGAAATTTCAGGAGGCGCCTGAATAAGACGTGGATTAACGATTTGTCCGATCTTGATAGTCTTAAGAAGCTGTTGTATTGGTCGCATAGTTTTTCACCTGTTGCATTATACAATAGGATACTGCCGTCGAGAAAAATCTTGTTTGTCTAAAACCGTCTACTAACTTAAGCGGAGTGTTCAACATGCTCTCGTGGACGTGAATACGCGTGGGAGGAATGTCCATAAAACATTTCGGCAGCCTCCTGCAAAGTCTCTGATAAGGTTGGATGCGGATGGACACATTCCGCCAAGTCCCGCGCCGTAGCAGCCATCTCAACGGCCACAACGCCTTCGGCGATCATATCTCCCGCGCCCACCCCAACCATTCCGACACCTAAAATTCTTTCGGTTCCGGGCTCGACAATCAGCTTGGTCAAGCCATCCGTACGATCCAAAGTCATCGCCCGCCCGCTTGCAGCCCACGGAAACTTCACAACATCAACCGGGATATTACGTTTCCGAGCTTCCGCTTCGGTCAGTCCGCACCAGGCAACTTCCGGGTTCGTAAATACCACCGCAGGAATCACCACGTCTTCAAAGACGCTATGCCCGCCGCAAATCCGATCAACCGCAATACGCGCTTCCTTGGAAGCTTTATGAGCCAACATCAATCCGCCGACAACATCGCCAATCGCGAGAATATCCATATCATCCGTTTGCTGCATTGAATTGACTTTAATGAATCCTTTTGGGTCAAGCTGAACATTAGTGCTTTTAAGCCCTAAATCTTCCGTATTAGGAACTCGCCCAACGGAAACCAGTACGCGATCATAAAACTCTTCCAACTTTTTCCCTTCATACTCCATCTGAACTTTAATCTGTTTTCCCTGAGTCGACATTTTTACAACTTTGGCTTTAACTCGAACTTCTTTGAAATTCTTTTTAGCGTACTCCTGCACAGGACGCGCTAAATCAGCATCGGCCCCAGCTAAGATCGAATCCAATGCTTCGACAACCGTTACCTTGCTGCCCAGCTCGGAATACACCGTTCCTAATTCCATACCTATGTATCCGCCGCCCACAACCAACAAAGTTTCCGGAATTTCTTCCAGCTCCAAAGCTTCGGTTGAGGTCATAATCCGTTTGTTGCCCAAATCAAAAACAGCCGGCAACGCAGGAGAAGAACCCACGGCAATAATGACTTTTTTGTAATGAATAAATTTCTGACCTTCCGCGGTTTCAAGCCGCAAGACATTATTCCCCTCAAAGTGTCCGCGACCTTTAATCACTTCTACTTGACGGCGTTTTGCCAGCCCGCGAATCCCTTCGGAAAGCTTGCTCAAAATAGATTCTTTCCAGGCGCGCATTTTTTCCAAATTAATTTTCGGCGCTCCAAAATCAATTCCCCAATGCGAGCTCTCTTTTGCTTCACTCAGCAAAGCAGTCGCGTGAAGTAACGCTTTTGACGGAATACAACCGCGGTTCAAACAAACACCGCCCAAACGGTCATCTTTTTCAATCATCAAAACTTGGCGCCCTTTCGTCGCGGCATAAAAAGCCGCGGCATAACCGCCGGGTCCCGCGCCTAAAACAACAATATCCGCTTCAATCTTCTTCATTTCTTGCCTGCCTTTTTCACTAATTTTTTAGCCGCTGTTTTCACCGGCGGTTGCGGCTTAGCCGCAGAGCCTAAACGTATATCAGCATCAGAAATTTTTTCAAGAGCTTCAATAAACGACCGTGTAAACCGCGCTCCATCGGCACCATCGATCACGCGATGATCGTAAGAAACACATACAGGCATGAGCTGACGAACCTCAATTTTTCCCTCACGCACAACCGGCTTAGAAACGCCCCGTCCGATTCCTAAAATTGCAACTTCCGGCTTATTCACGATCGGTGTGAAATGTCCCCCGCCGATTCCGCCTAAATTCGAAATCGTAAATGTACCGCCCTTAAGATCTTCCCCTGAAATTTTTCTTTGGCGTGTTTTTTCCGCTACCTGTCCGATTGCAGCGGCCAATTCCAAAATCGACATTTGATCCGCGTTGCGAATAACCGGAACAATAAGCCCCTGATCGGTGTCAACCGCAACGCCCAAATGAATATAGTCCTTTAAAACCAATTCGTCTTTTTCAAGGTCAAGGCTAGAGTTAATGACCGGGTGTTTTTTCAACGCAGCCGTCACGGCCTTAAGAATAATCGCGGTGAGAGTCAGATTCACGCCCTTCTTCTCATAATCAGACGCATACTTTTTACGCAATTGGCTGATGATCGTCACATCCGCTTCATCAAATTGAGTCACATGCGGAATAGCGCTCCATGACTCATGCATACGTTTTGCGATCGTACGGCGTAATGCGGTAAGCGGCTTCTTTGTCACAGGGCCCCACTGGGAAAAATCAATTGAAGGATCGATCTTCATCGAAGACTGAACAGCAGGCAAAGCGGCTGCCGAAGCAGCGCTGAAAGCCATCGCCTGAATTTGCATAATATAATTGCGGACATCCGCTAAACCAATCCGACCGCCGCTTTCAGTTCCGCGAACACGGCCCAAATCAATTCCGAGATCACGCGCCATCGCGCGCACCGAAGGCGAAGCCGGCGGCGGAGAACCGCTTTGTGACTGATACTGATAAGCTCCCGCAGAAGGAATAACTGGCGCGGGAATAAATGAAGGCTGGGGAGCCGCAACATTCTGTGCGGCAACAGGTGCCGTCGCCGCTACTTGCGGTTGCGCCGCAGGTGCAGAGCCGGAGCTTGATAGCGTTGCGATCAACTGCCCAACAGAAACTTTATCGCCCTGCTTAATATGAAGCGCTTGAATCGCTCCGTCACCTGAAGACGGAATCGGAGCAACCGCTTTTCCGCTTTCTAATTCAATTAAAGTTTGATTCTTTTTTACGGCATCGCCGACCTTAACGAGAATATTAACAACCGTTCCGCTATCAACACCTTCACCTAATTGAGGCACACGAACTTCCATGACTCTCTCCTTAAATGGTATTACTTATCTTGCGGCTTCGCCGCAGAGCTTTAACAAAACTGTTAAATCGAAAACTGAGGATACTTTTTATCGGCGTGATAATTCAAATCATCCATCGCCTTTTTGACAACCTTAGCTTCAATCTCTCCTTTTTCAAAGAGAGCATACAATGTCGCGATCACAACACTCTCCGCATCAATCTCAAAAAAACGTCTGAGCTTTTCACGCGTATCACTCCGGCCAAAGCCGTCGGTTCCCAGCACCGTATATTTTCCCGGCACCCATGGCGTAATTTGTTCCGCGACAATTTTCATATTGTCGGAAACCGCCACAAATACACCCTCTTGCGAATCAAAGCACTTTTCGACATAAGATTTCTTAGATGCTTCCGTGGGATTCAAACGATTGGAACGCTGAACTTCAAGAGCCTCACGACGCAATTGGTTGTAACTCGTCACAGACCAAACGTCCGCCGCAACTCCGTACTTTTCAAGCATCTGCTGAGCTTTCAAAGCAGATTGAATAATCGGACCGCTCCCTAAAAGCTGAGCACGCAGTTTTAATTTTTTATCGCTCGCCTTAAATTTATAGAGCCCCTTCAAAATTCCTTCACGGCTGCCTTCAGGCATCGCAGGCATCGGATGGTTTTCGTTATAAACGCTGAGGTAATAAAAAAGGTCTTCTCCTTTTTGGTACATACGGTTAATGCCGTCTTCAATAATGACAGCAAGCTCATACGCAAAAGCGGGATCATACGCCACAAGACTCGGAATCGTGCTCGCCATCAGCTGGCTGTGGCCGTCCTGATGCTGAAGCCCCTCTCCGTTCAAAGTTGTCCGGCCCGAAGTTCCACCCAGCAAAAAGCCCTTGGCCTTAATATCACCGGAAAGCCACATCAAATCACCGACACGCTGAAAACCGAACATGGAGTAGTAAATATAAAAAGGAATCATATGCGTTCCTACTGTCGCATACGAAGTACCCGCAGCGATAAAGGAAGCCATCGAACCTGCTTCGTTGATACCTTCTTCTAGAATCTGTCCGTCCTTCGCTTCCTTAAAATAAAGCAAAGATTCGATATCAACCGGTTCATAGAGCTGTCCCTTGGGCGCGTAAATACCAACTTGACGGAAAAGCGCATCCATACCAAAAGTGCGCGCTTCATCCGGAATGATCGGAACGATATTTTTGCCGATTTCATTATTCCGTAAAAGCTTGGTTAAAATACGGACAAAAGCCATCGTCGTCGAAACTTCCGCTTCACCTGAACCTTTTAAAAATTCTTCGTAATAAGCGGCATCCGGGGTCTGAAGCAATTCCGCTTTCACTTTTCGTTCAGGCAAAAATCCACCGAGAGATTTCCGGCGTTCAAACAAATACTTCATTTCCGGGCTGTCCACAGGCGGACGATAAAAAGGGGTCTCGGCGATTTCTTCGTCCGAAATAGGAATATCAAAACGCGCGCGAAACTCACGCAATTCTTTTTCATTCAGCTTCTTCTGTTGATGCGTAATATTACGCCCCTCACCCGCTTCGCCTAAACCATAACCTTTGATCGTTTTTGCCAGAATCACGGTGGGCTCACCCTTGTGCTCGGTCGCCGCCTTGTAAGCCGCATAAACTTTTTTCGGATCATGACCGCCGCGAAGCAACTTTGTAATCTGAACATCGCTCAAATGATTCACCATCGCAAGTAATTCGGGATATTTTCCAAAGAAGTGTTTACGCGTATAGCTTCCGGGTTCAACGGAATACTTCTGATAATCTCCGTCGCAACATTCACTCATGCGTTTAAGAAGAAGACCCTTGGTATCTTTCTTCATAAGCTCATCCCATTCAGAGCCCCAAATGACTTTAATTACATTCCAGCCTGCGCCGCGGAAAACCGATTCAAATTCCTGAATGATTTTTCCGTTGCCGTGAACCGGACCATCAAGACGCTGAAGATTACAGTTGATTACCCAAATAAGGTTGTCGAGTTTATCGCGGCCGGCAATATTCAAATTGCCGAAACTTTCAGGCTCACCCGCTTCGCCGTCACCGACATAGCACCATACTTTCGGAAGCTCACTCTGAATAATTCCGCGGGCTTTTAAATAATGCAGAAAGCGCGCCTGATAAATCGACATGATCGGACCAAGCCCCATCGACACGGTCGGAAACTGCCAGAAGTCCGGCATCAGATACGGATGGGGGTATGAAGAAAGCCCGCCTTCTTTGGCAAGCTCTTGGCGAAAATTATGAAGATGATCTTTGTTTAAACGGCGCTCGAGATAGGCACGTGCGTAATTCCCCGGCGAAGCATGCCCCTGAAAGTAAACAAAATCACCGAGACGGCTAGGCGTATCGCCGCCATGAAAAAAATGATTAAAACCAACTTCATACAAAGTCGCGCTTGAAGCAAAAGTGGAAATATGTCCGCCTAAGCCGGGGTGAACTTCATTGGCTTTAACAACCATGGCCATGGCATTCCAACGAATCAAACTTTTAATACGGCGCTCAATTTCACGGTCACCGGGATACTCCGGCTCATGCGAGGGATCAATAGTATTTAAATAAGGGGTGCTGACCGGAGCCGGCAACGGAACACCTGCTTCGCGGAGACGCTTGATAAGAATGTCCATAATATAGGGTGCGCGCTCGGGACCGGCTTGATCTTTCAAAGCAACTTCAAGAATATGCTCAAGGGAGTCAATCCACTTTTGCCATTCGGGGGTATTTTCTTCGGCGATTTTTGGGGTGGAGGAAGTTGATGTGGCGCCAGCCACAGCGGCAATGTCGGACAAGTCCTGCTCGCGGTCTTCTGCTGTATTCATATTTTTTTTGGATTTCATATAGATGATGACATGTTAGAAGAACCCCAACGGGGCTCAAAATGAGCCACCAATTTACATGAATACCCCCTCTCAATCAAATCTTTTTTAGTCTTTTTAGTTAAGGCTGAACTTGAGCCGTAAGTCCTTGCATGATAATGTGATGCCATGCAGTTTTTAAATCAATCTTTTCCTGAACCGGATTCGAACATTGCTTTGGACGAAGCCTTACTTGAAAGCGCGGAATCAGGCGCTTTAGATGAAAGTTTGCGCGTCTGGGAATCCCCTGTCTATTTTGCGGTTTTGGGATATTCCAGCACTTGGAAAAATGAGCTAAACCCGAGCACTTCCATCCCCTTCATTCGGCGTAAAAGCGGCGGACAAACTGTTTTACAAGGCCCAGGCTGCCTCAATTTTAATTTAGTGCTCAAGATTAATTCTGCCACCGGAATACGAACGGATACGGCGAACGCAATGCAAAAAAGCATGCAAGCCATTCAGATTTGCTTGCCGGAAGAAAAATTTGAAATTCAGGGTGTCAGCGATTTAAATTGGAAAGGGCGAAAATTCTCGGGAAATGCCATGCGGCGCGGTAAAAATTATTATCTCTTTCACGGAACCTTCTTATATTCATTTGATCTTCAGCAAATTCAAATTCAGCTTGGCAAACCGGACCGCGAACCCGATTACAGGGCGAAGCGCAGCCATTCCGAATTTCTAACTAACATCCCCGCCGGCAAAGAAAAAATAGTCGAAGCGCTCAAAAAAGTTTGGGGAGCGGACGAACCTCTTCGAAACATTCCTTTAGACTTAATCCCGAAACTCAAGAAAACATTTTATTCCAATTTCGATTGGAATAAAAAATTCTAGCAGCGGTTTCATACGTCCGCGTGACTTCAACTCTCACAACAATATTTACATTGTCATCCCCGCCAAGGCAGGGATACAGAACTCAAAGAAACACTGGATTCCCGCCTTCGCGGGAATGACACAGCCCAACGGGCACAAACAGCGCCTGCTGGTTCAACATTTTTTACGATAAAGAATTGCTGTGGTCAACAACCACGAGAGGTGTGCTTAGCAGAATTTGTTTAGCGATTCTAACTCGAACTCTATTTATTGTTTTCTGTACAAAATAGCAACCCAGCGCCTGCCGCGCAGAATTTTTATAACGCGCAAATCTTTTCCGTCAAAAACTTCGCGAAATGAATCATAAGTCTGTCTTAATATCCCTGAGACCAACACCCATCCGCCCTTGCGGGCCGCGCCGACAATTTCCGAACGGTAATTTTCAAGAATGTGAGAATTAATATTGGCCGCAACCAAATCAAATTTTTTTGTTTTCTTTAATCTCGCCAGTTCAAGACACCGAAACTCCGCGAAAATTGTTTTTTTTAAATTCCGCTTGAAGTTAATTCGGGCGCATTCGACCGAAGGCTTATCGCTATCAAACCCCTCGATAACACGCGCTCCGAAATGCGCGGCAAAAACAGATAAAATTCCGGTGCCTGTTCCCACATCAAGAAACGAATTAAAACGACCGCGCAGCGTTTCCATCATCCTTGTCACTAACCGGGTTGTTTCATGCTCACCGGAGCCAAACGCACTGAGCGGATCAATATAAACTGGAATTCTTTTGGGGTATTTTTCGGGAATATACTCTTTTTTTCGCCAAATCGGTATCACCACAAACCGCCTGCCGATTGTCTGAATTTTATAATCTTCTTTCCATTTCTCCGCCCAATCCGCGTAGGCAAGTTTCCGGCAGCGAATCACAACGCTCCGCACTTTATTTTTCTGATAGCTCTTAACAAAAACAGCCGCCTGTCGGGAGGTCGAGAAATAAAGCAGAATTTGAGGAAGCCCATTTTTTTCGGTCTCAACAATCTGGGCTCGGGAAACGCCCAAATTTTTAATTTGCTCGATTAACGAACGGAGAGTTTTCGACCGCTGACAAAGCAAAGAAACTTCAAAATAATCGCCGGTCACAAACTAAATATCTTCTGCTTCGTTCCCAATCACATCATCAAGTGACACAACGGAATACCCTGCTTTTGAAATCCCGCTCACAAATAAATCTACCCACTTTTCAGATGCTCCCGGGCGGTTGGCCGGCATAAAAATAATGGATCCGGGGCGGGCATTTTTAAAAAAAAGACTGATCGCTTGCGGACTTTCGACATCTTTCGCTTTCAGCTTCAAATCCCCCTCCACCGCCTGATATCCGAGTACATTGACAATTTTAAGTGCGACATCATCGTAAGAGCTTTGACCCGATCGATAAAAGCGCGGCAACCTCCCGGAAAAACGCTCAATTGCACGCGCGTTATCTTCAACCTCTTCAAAAACTTCCTCCAGCGTTGAGGTCTTAGCAAAATTTCCGGTAACTTTGCCATCAACAGATAACGCCCTGCAAAACGAACCGTGATTTTCAAATTGTGTTAAATTATTTTCCACGAAAGGCTTTAACTTTAATTCATGCTGTTTAAGCCATGCCTGATCCGTAAAAACTGAGAATGGAATCTTTCGGGCAGCAAGCTTATCAAGCAAAGGTAGATCAATTTCAGAGCCCATATCCAAACAAGCAACTACGCCGATTGCCACCCGTTTATCTGTCGCCGGAAATGTCTTGATAACCTCACCGTGGTCCCCGCCCCTTTTTTCCGCTTTGTGATCACGAAACTCATTCACGATAATTTCGCGTAAAATCTTATAATCTTCGTCTTCCGCCAGTGCAACTGTTTGCGGAAAAAATCCAAAAAATAAACTAAAATAAACAGCCAACGCCAACCCCGAAAGTTTCCCCCAACCAAGAGACGGATATCTTAAATCCATTTTTGAATCACCTTTTCAAAATCCTCCATGGGAAAACCCATCACATTCGAATAAGACCCGTGAATATGCTCAACAATGCTGGGTTTTGACTGCACTGCATACGAACCGGCCTTATCCAGCGGATTCATCCTTTTAAAATATTCGTGAATCTGTTTTTTATTCATGGCGCGCAAGGTAACGCGTGACCGAACACTGCGTAAACATCGTTTTTTAGTCTTTGAATCAGACATCGCCCAAGCCGTAAAAACTTCATGCGTGTTGCCAGTCAAACGGAACAGCATACGGACAGCATGATTCATGTCTTTGGGCTTTCCATAAACTTTTCCCTGAAACGCAACCACCGTATCCGCGGCAACGACAAATCGGGCGCCGCGGGGAATCACAGCGGATTGAAGTTTTCCCAGGGCATGCTTCAAAACAAGATCACGTGGACAACTTTTGGATTCATGCTTTTCAATATAGGTGCTGGGAATAACGCGGCAACCGTAGCCATGCGCTTTAAGCAATTGGCGTCGTCGTGGAGACTGCGAGGCAAGATAAATAACCAAAGAAGATGCCATTCTCCTCAACTTTCAAGAACTCCGCCGCCAGGGTACGCAAGCTCTTTGAGCGGAGTCGGTGAAAAAACAGTATTAAAAACACCGGCAACAGTATTTCCAACCCCTTCGTAAAGACCGCGTGCAACCGTTGCCCAAGCATTCGGATCCTGATTTGATTTCTCATAAGGTACTGTAAAAACCTTGCTCCAGCCTAAAAGAGTGTTCACGACTCCCCGCTGAAACTTGGTATTAAATTGATGCGCATAAGACTCGCCCGCGAAGCAGGGTAAAGACGAAAGCATGAGGGCTAATGATAAAAGGAAGGCAAATTTGAATTTCATTTTGTTCTCCCGTATTGATTTACGATAAATCTTAGCACAAATTATCAAATTGTGGCTATAGAACAAAAAAAGCCCCGACTGAATTCAGTCGGGGCTTTAAAAATCAATAAAATTAAACCGGCTTGGAAATAAGCAATCCCTGTAGCTCGGTCGGACATTGACGAACCATTCTCTTCCAATGTCTGTGTGCCAGTTTAAATTGCTGACGAGCCGCTTTCATTTTTACTTCCGCGGCAATGCGCAAATCACGCGATGAATCATTCACACGGTCACACACAGCACCCTGATAAGCCTCAAACTGACTTTGCCATTCTGTCAGGTGACGGCGCACAAGTTCATACCGGCGAGTCCAAACTGCCTGAACTTCCTGATGCTCTTCCTGTTTTTTCTTCAAAGCTTCAAGGGAGCGTGAAACCTTTACGTTCTCAGCGTGCAATCGCGCCGCAAGAATTCGAAACTGCGATACTTCCTTCAAGTCCCAAGTCAAACCAAGATTTGCCAAACCGGCAATCAACCACTTACTGGGATCAAAGTGATACCAGCGAACACCGTTGCGGTAATCACTCGGAAAACGATGATGAAAGTTATGATAGCCTTCCCCATTTGTGGAAAGAGCGCTGAACCAATTGTCTTTTGCGGTGGAATCAGGATCATAAGTCGCACTGCCGAGCATATGACAAAGCGAGTTGATAAAAAACGTGTTCTGATAGACAACCGTAATGCGGAAGCAAACAGCAAAAATAAAAGCACCCAGCGCGTGACCAAACGTCGCCCCGATCACAACCGGAGTAATAACGCCGGCGATAATCGCCCAAAAAATATAATGCTTGTTCTGGTGAACAACCATGGAGTCTTTCTCAAGATCATGCACATTGCTGAAATCAACATTGTGCTCCCAAAACATCAGCCAGCCCATATGCGCGTAGAAAAACCCTTTTTTAATGTTGTACGGATCGCGGTCAGTATCGACATAACGATGATGATCACGATGCTGGGAAGACCACTCAATGGCAGACTGCTCAAAAGCGGCCGCGCCAAAAAACAACAGAGCGTTTTTAACGATAGGATGCGCTTTGAATGTTGAATGGGAAAAAAGACGATGATAGCCGACGGTAATACCCATGCCGGTTGCAACCATATAAAACGCAGTCAAAGCAGCCAGAGGCCACGAAAAGCCATAATGGATAATGTAAAGTGGTCCGCCAATCAGAGCGACCAAGGCGGTAAATGCAAAAAAGATGATGTTGCGCCAAACAATCTTGGGACGTGAGAAAACGCCGGGTGCAAAAGTTTCCATTAAATTTCGATTCCTTTTATTTCTTGTTATTTAACTTAATTGTGGGCAAAAAGTCATGCCTTAGAGTAACGGATGATTTCATCAAAACTTCATAAAGAACATATCCCTTGATACAAGCCCGAGGTGGGCCCCAAGGAATAGACGTAAAAAGCGCCGTGTGCGCAGAACAAATGTACCCAAAAAGACGGCTATTTACAATCTTTTATTTGTTTTAAAGCATACTCAAAACGCAAAGCCGTGATCCTGAATGCTATAAGGAGAAAGGAGTCTCCCTCCTATGACCTAAGATAGGTCACAATCGGCTGACGAGGAATAGGTTTAAGGGCAATGCCCATCACTTTTTTAGAAAGAAGCAACATAGTGTACGGGCGAACAGCACTTTCACTCAAAAATTTTTGAATCAAAAACGCTAATCCCCACGGCAACACGTTGACCCCATACTTAAGTGCCAAAAAAATCCGAATGAGTACCGATCCAAAGCGACCATAATATTTACGCGTAAAATAAGCTTGCGAACGGCGGTATTCGACCAAGACATGCAAAAGATTATGCTTTGCCGAGCGCCCTCCATAATGGCATATCGTTACCGCCGGAAAATAGCGTATTCCCCAACCTTTGTTTTGAACACGGCAACAAAAATCAATATCTTCAAAGTACATAAAAAATTGCTCATCCAGCAAACCTGCGTCCATCAGAGCCTTGCGCCGAATCATCATACACGAGCCCGAAACCCAATCGACCAAACCTAAGTTAGAGTATTTTTCATCCAAATAATCACGAATTTTGTGATCATTAATCGATAGGCGATAATGCATGATCTTGCGGATAATCTCATTGATAAAATTTGGGAAATGCCCGCATGAAAGCTGAAAGTTTCCGTCCCCATCCACCTCTCGGCAGCCGATGACACCCAATTCGGGTTGTTGCCGCATAAACTCAACCATGGCATCCCAAACAGATTCGATTAGCTTCACATCACTGTTAAGCAAAACGACAAACTCACCGCGAGAGTTATGTATGCCTAAATTATTGGCGCGGGAAAAACCAACATTATCCCCTGTTTCAATAAACCGAACTGCCGGAAACTGCTCCGCGACTTTCTCACCAATACCATCATTCGACCCATTATCAACGAGAACAATCTCAAATGAACATTGAGGCTGGAAATCGTATATAGATTGAATGCAGGCGAGCGTTAACTTCGTTGTTTTAAAGTTAACAATAAGAATGGTGAGCGTTATTTTGTTACCCATAAAAATGACTCGTAATTAAAATTGAATCCTTGAAACTTGGGCAAGCCTATCACACCAGTGTTTTGAGCTCCAATTCTTTCTGGTGTATTCCACCCCATTACTGCCCAGCTTGGTTGAATGATAAGGGTCTGACATTAACTGTTCAATTTTTTCGGTCCATACTGGAATTTCGCGCGGCAACAAATATCCCACTTCCCCATCTTTGACAGACTCAACAAAGCCGCCTTCACGCACTGCTAACACAGGTGTGCCGCATGCCATCGACTCTAAGGGAACCAACCCAAAAGGCTCATGAACCGAAGCGCAAAGCGTCCAAAGTGAGTCCCGATAAATCTCGCGCAATTTTTCTTCAGAAATTCGGTGGTGAATTTTAAAGCAAACATTAGCTAACGCCGCCTTTTTTTGAAACCGCTTATAAAATCCCTCGTCAATATGGTCGCAAACAATATGCCATTCGGGACGGGCCGAGGGCGCAATGGCTGTCAGCACGCTTAGCAAAAAATCATACCCTTTCATCGCATCCAAACGTCCCACCGAGACAACCTGCTGTTTTTTTTGAATATTCGGATCCGGTGTAAAGAAATCAGCATTCACGGAAGGATAAAGAACCTTGGCCCGAACACCGTAAACCCGCTCAATCCAAGCCGCGGTATATTTTGAGTTTGTTAAAATTTTTCCGCTCGCAGAACGGATGCTTTTTTTATCCTCAAACTTGACCCTAAAGTGGTCATGGGCCGAAGAAATTTTAGCCAACAATTCAATCGGGTTCGCGGGATTAAATCCCACAGCCGGTATCGAACCGGCTAAGCGCTCATTTTCAAAGTTACGCAACGGCTCATGGGCATAAAACAAACAGGGCTTTTCGATATATTTCAAAATGGGCGGAGCGCTTAAAAAACGGCATTTATCCACCCAAACAAAATCAACCGATGATTGGTTAATTTTTTCAGCTAACTTTCTGCTTGCCTCATCATAGCGGTTAAACTTCGCCCAGCCCGAAAAAATGAAATCATCAACATGAGTCCTGACGGATGGAGACAAAGAGATAAACTTGCTGTCAGCTGTGCTGAATGAAAAAACTTCGGCCTCATGCCCTCTTCGCTCAAGCAGCTGTATCGTTTGCGCCAGCATCTTCAGCGCACCCCCTGAGGGTAAGTTGTGAAAGAAAGCAATCTTCATGACTAGCGCGGACCTTCGTTTTTAGTTTTCACAAGAAAGTGAATGACTGCAAAAAAAGACTCTGCCGGATAGTTTCTCCACAAAGCGCGGTTTTCATACAAAAATGAACGGATTGACTTTTTCTCGCGCCACGCCCTTTTAAGCTGGTCTTTATGACGCAGAGCAAAACGCTCATACCTAGCCCGCATCCAAATCATAGGTGACCACAAAGCATGCAAAACAGTGATTTGTACTCGTTTCAGAAAAGGCAATTTTTTCCAATGTGGCCGGCTGACCTCAAGAAGCTTTCGCTCAAGTACTCCGTTTTTAATATCAATCACACTCCCAGCATCGTCCTGAATACAAATTGCAGAAAAAAAATCAGGCACGGAATAAATTTTAAATTTCTGGCTTAACCGCAGAACCAAATCATAGTCAGGATAATCATGCAAAGCCGGATTGAATAATCCAACGGCAAGCAAAGCCTCTCTTTTGAAAAATATGGAGGGCTGGGGCAGAGTCTTATTTTTCCAAAATTTTAACAGTCCCTCGAAATGCAGCTGATTTTCGGGATAGGCGTCCTGATCAAACAGAAAACGACCCTCTGCATTCACCACGCGCACGCGCCCAACAACAATTTGGGCATCCGGATTTCGTTCAAAAAACCCGGCGACTTTCAGAAAAGTTTCAGGCAAGTAATAATCATCCGAATTAACCCAGGCAATAACATCCCCTTCCGCAAGGGCAAAGCCTTTATTGAGGGCATCGGCGCGCCCTTTATCTTTTTCAGAAATCCAATCTAAGTGCGGGTATTTTTTAAGAATCTCAACCGTGCCGTCCGAAGACCCGCCATCAATCACAATATGTTCAAACTGAGGGTAGTTTTGAACAAGAACACTTTGAATTGTTTTCTCAATAAAAGCGGCCTGATTCAGCGTCGGAGTAACAACAGAAAATGAAGGCATTTTTAAAGTTTTATTTCTTTTTTACGGGGTAAATACAAGCGGTTGTAGATGAACCCCCCAAAAATAAAAGCATCCAAATTGCGCAGCGCTCCGCGTGTCCGGTTTTTAATTACGGGATAAATCTCCCGCTCGAAAAGCGACGGCATAAAAAAAAGCACCGTCACGCGTAAAAAAAGCCGCAGTGTCGGCCTGCTCAGGAACGCCAGCGCCAGCTGCCGCCAGGCGAGCTTCCTGTCATTAACAATATGCGGCGGTAAAAAATGTCCTGCAGACCATTCGAGAATTCCCGAATGAGCTTCCCGCCTCAATTTTTTAATTTCGTCGGGAGTAGACGGAGCAAAAAAAAACTTTTCCACCACTTCACGCTTGGAAGCGGCCATTTTAAAAATAATGCCGGCTTGCTGCCCCTCCGAACCTGTATGGATGCGGTAGCGAGCCACAAAGCCGGGAACATATTTCATCTTTGTCGTGAGTCCTAAACGCACCCACTGCTCATAGTCAGGACAAGTCGGACGCGTAACATCAATATAAAAGCCCGCCGCTTCAAAAGCGGATCGGCGAACAAATGCCGCCTGAGCCGGAATTACAGCCTGGCAGCAAAAAATCTTTTTGTAGTCATAGGGATTGGGGCCGGAGCTGCGAAAAAGAACTTTTCCGGTTTCATCAATATTAGATTGATCTCCGTAAATAACACCGACACTTTTTTCTTTGATGAAATTTTCAACGGCCCAAACCAAAGCGTGAGGCTCATACTCATCATCCGCATTTAAAACACCAATGATATCGCCTTTGCAGCGCTGAAGAGCCCGGTTCAACCCATCGGATTGCCCCTGATCCTTTTCGCTGACCCAAGAAACACGGTCTTTATATTTTTCTAATATCTGCAATGTTTCGTCAGTCGATCCGCCATCTTGAATAATATGCTCAACAAATGGGTATTCCTGCAGTGCAACACTTTGAATGCACCGCTCGAGAAACCTGGCGCTTTGATAACAAGGTGTTAAAACGCTGACAAGCGGTTCTTTTTCGAGGCCGCCCAGTAAATCTTTGCGTTTAAAATACATGTTCAGTTCCTGCCCAAAAGACTGGAAATTCTGCCGGATAAAAAGAAAACCCTTCGAATGAAGATAGTCCAAAACACTTTCTTTGGTTGCGCCGCCCTGATAAATCTCAGCTCCCGGAAGCTGCACTTCGCAAACCAGTTCGTCCACTTTCCCGATATGATCTCCGAGCGATTTCAGCACCTCCAGGTCATATCCCTGTGTATCGATTTTGAGAAACCTGATTTTCTGAATATCGAATTCAATGCACAAAGAATCCAGCCGCCGCATGGAAACACTGGTTTTTTCGCGTAGCCGCCAGTCCTCTCTCGCGGCGGGCTTTCCGGTGTGTCCGTCGATGTAGTTATCCAGCCGGGTATAATTCAGCGGAAGAACTGAACCGGTCTCGGATTTATAGCGGTAAAAATCAGCCGCCCCGTCCTGCGGTCCAACAGCGATGTTCAGCTTCTTATCTCCGGCGCAGACGGGAATTTTTGCAAAGTTTAAAGAATCCGCTTCGATAAATAAAACCGGATATTCCGCTTCTGACATCAGCGATTGGCGGATACGTAAACCCTCCACTCCTTCAAACGCGCCCACATCAACAATCCAGGCCTTTGCGTCCGTCATGGCGTTGTCTGATCCTTCGTATTTTTACGGTTTGACTTTCAAAAAAGAAGCCATGTAGTATGGGGATATCCCAATTCATTTTACACTAATTTTTTCAATTAAATCTTTACAAATTATGCGGCCATTCGACTTCTTTAAAAAACTCAGCAAAACTACGACAAACGGCAAAAAAAATAATCCGGCCCCGATTAAACTGCCTCAACAAATATCTTTTTCTCAGGAAGAAATAAATATAAATCAGGTTTTTCACTCCGACTCAGCAATCGAAATAAATAAGTCCAGAATGCGGCACTTGGAATCGCTTGGTATCGAATGGCAAAGCCGCTCTCTGCTGGACATGGGCTGCGGCGTCGGGTATTTTTCAGATTTCTTCTCAAAAAAAGGATGCCTTGTTCATTTTGCCGACGCACGGCCGAGCAATGTCGAAGAAACAAAAAAGCGCATTCCGAAGGCTTCCCATCATTTTTTTGATATCGAAAAAGATAAAATTGAAACACTGGGGTCTTTCGACATCGTTTTTTGCTACGGTCTTTTGTACCACCTCGAAAATCCGTGGAGCGCAATCGCCAAGCTGTCGAAAGCGTGCAGACAAATGCTGCTGATTGAAACAATCGTCTGCGACCACGAGCTTCCTCTGAATCAGCTGGTTCTGGAAACGCCGCATTCCAATCAGGCTTTAAACGGAATCGGCAGCCGTCCCTCTCCCGCATATATCGTTCTTGCACTGCGCAATGCGGGGTGGAGCTGGATTTACGCGGCAAAAAACCCTCCGGATCACCCTGACTTTCATTTCGACTGGAAAAACAATCTGGAATACTCGCGTAACGGAAATAATTTGCGGTGTTTTTTTCTGGCAAGCCGCTCCGTACTAAATGACCCTGAGCTCGAATTAATTCCCGTTGCATGAAATTCATTGATGCCGCGCTAGACCGTTTCATTCCCTCATTGCAGCGGATTCATCCCATCGGTTCGTGGAAAACGTGCTACCAATCGCTTCCCCTTTCGTGGGATCAAAAACGACGCATAAAACGGTTCCGGAAATCTTCCCGTGCGTTTACCGCATTGTGGCATGAGTCGATTTTGCTTTCGATTCAACCCGGAGAAGAAGTCAGTGAATGTGTTTATACGCAGGGATTTTATGAACCCAATCAATTTTTTGCCATGCGGCAAATTCTTAAAAATGCCGGTACCGTTGTCGATATCGGTGCGCACATCGGCCTCTATACTCTCTTTGCTTCAAAATGCATCGGCCCGGCAGGTCATATTTATTCTTTTGAACCAAGTCCGCGTGAACGGGCAAGGCTTGAAAAACACACTCATTTAAATCACCTAAGCAATATTACCGTCTACCCTTTGGCGCTCTCTGACTGCAGGGCACAAACTGAAATGAAAGTGGCAGAATACCCCCATTCCGGACACAACACTTTAGGAACTTTTGCGTATGAAACTACCCGCGAAAATTCACGGCCGCTCATTGAAACACAAACTTTGGACGAATGGGCAGAATCAAACCGGATCAAGGCAATTGATTTAATTAAAATTGATGCCGAAGGATCGGAAGAAAAAATATTGCATGGAGCCCGTCAAACTCTTCTGAAGACACGCCCTATTCTGATGATTGAAATCACTTCGCTTTCTCTAAACCATCAAAATAGTTCCGTAGAAAGCATATGGAAATTGATTACACACTTAGGCTATATTCTCATGGCTTATGATCCGGTATCGGGACGTCCTTATGCGGTCTCTCAACATCCGGGCATTGATCACACGGATTTTATCGCAGTACCTTCAGAAAAAATGAACACGATCGGATTTGATAAATAGTTTATGGAAATTGAAATTAAGGCGCATTCAGATACGGGAAAATTTTCTGTCGGCGAAGCTTTCTGGAAAAATAAAGCCACCTTATCCGATTTAAAGCCCCGTTTCCGAACTCTCATCGAGGCTGTCGGGCATCCCGGCGATCTTTTTTTAACGCAGTGGGCACAGCTCGCGGCTATCACGCTTGATTTTAAACCTGACCTGATCATTGAACTGGGGCGCGGACGCGGCAACTCGACTTGCGCTTTCACCGAAACAGCGCGTCAATTTCCTGGAAAAAAAACAACGGTCGCCAGCTTTTGTCTTTCGGAAGATTGGGAAAAGCTGACTCAGCCCCGCCTGAAACCAATCGTTGATAACGGCTGGTTTGATAATCTCAAAATCTACAATGAGAATATACTTCTTTTTCCGTTCGAAGAGCTGATCGCCAAGTCTGAGCGCTGTTTAATTTTTTGGGATGCGCACGGCTTTGAAATTGCTGAATGCGTTTTGGGAAAAATCCTGCCTCTGGTCGTCCGTAAGCCGCATCTGGTACTGATGCACGATCTGTCCGACACCCGCTACACTGATCCCAAGGGACGTTATTACGGCGAGAAAAGCTTGTGGAAAGGCAATAACTGGGAAGGCCCGCGCCTCCGAATCGGACACATTGATAGTGCGGTTGAGCAGGCTGTGGCGATTCTCGACTTCACGGCGAGAAATAATTTCGAACTTGAGTCGGCCGATCATGACCTGCACACTTATTTTATTGAGCAGTATCCGGATCGTCTTAAAGAACTGCAAGCCGAACTGGGAAGTGATTTCTTCTCGCTGAGCGCGCATTGGTTTCATTTCACGCTCAATGGTATAACGGGAACGCTTACTTTCCCGAAAATTCACACTGGAAAACAAGGGCAAGATGCTCCGCAGTCCGCCGCTCCGGCAGCTCCGTTCGGCGTGTTTCATCTTCTAAAAAGAATCACCAAAAAGATTTTAAAAATCTTCCGCTAGAGAAATCAAACTGTCCGGAGAGGGTTTAAAAGCGTTACCGCTTCACCCCCTTGACCTACCACTTCGGAGGGATGATTGAACAGTGTTGTTTCAATCGGAGGACTTCCCTCCACCTTAAACTCAAAAGCACGGATAACGGCGTCATAGAGAAATTGATCGATCACATAAAACCGGTTATTCTTACCTTCAAGATCCAATTGTTCATACAGAAGAATCGTCACAAAATAATTCCCGGCATTTAGCAAAAGCTCTGGAAAACGGACTTTTATCTTCCCTTCCTGCTGACTCTGTGCCACTTCGAAAATAGTCGCGGTCATCAACAGGCCGTCGGAGCGTGAAATTCCACAAATGACTTTCAACGGTAAAGGACGTCCCGCAGCGACAGAACGGTAAGAAAATAAAATATTAAAAGCTTCGCCTCGACCATAGTGGTGTTTTTTTTGCCCGCGGTCATCTTCGAAAGACACGCCCGTCACACGCATCAGCCCCGTGCCCGGCCGGTTAACACCGGGAAGAGCTTCGGATAATGCACCTTCTTTTTCCGTCTGAGTTTTTGCCGATTGCGGAACCAACGCAGCCATCCGCTTCTCTTCCTCTTCCCGCACCGAAAGATCATACAGATTCAGAATTTCAATCGGATTCCCGACAGCTTTGATTGCCCCTTTATCAAGCCACACAATCCTGTCGCATAAATGTGAAAGCGAGCTCATGTTGTGTGAAACATAAATTATGGTGGTGTTTGAATCTTCCGATAAATGTTTCATTTTATCTAAACACTTATTGGAAAAATAAGTATCGCCTACACTAAGCGCTTCATCCACCAGCAGAATTTCAGGTTCAATGCTTGTAGCAATAGAAAATGCGAGACGCATATACATTCCTGTAGAATAGACACGTACAGGCTGATCAATAAAGGTTTCTAATTCTGAAAAACTAACAATCGCTGAAAATTTATCCTGCGCTGCTTTACCCACAACCCCCATGTACGCGAGCGCGGAAAAAACATTTTCGCGGCCTGTAAACTCCGGGTGAAATCCGGTTCCCAACTCAAGCAATGCATTCACGCGTCCGTCAACTTTCAGTTTTCCCGAGGTCGGCTGAACCCGACCTGAAATCAATTTAAGCAGCGTACTTTTTCCCGAGCCGTTTTTCCCGATAATTCCTATTTTGGAACCGCGTGGGATATTTAAAGAAACATCAGAAAGAGCGTGATTTTCCGCATAAGCAGATTGCGGAATCATCTTCGGACATAAAAAACTAAGCAGTTGAAAAAGCGGGTGCTTGTAAACCCGGTAAGTTTTATTTAAATTTTCAATTACAAAAGCAGGATCAGACATATTCAAGTAATAGCTTATGGTTTTTTTTGAAAAAAAAGTACCCCAAACCAAAAACAACGGGACAGATAACAGCCATCACGGTCAATTCAAAAGCAGGAAATTGATTCGCTCCGAGAAAGCAGTAGCGGTAAAGCGTAATCGTATAGTGAAGAGGGTTAAAATGGAGCATCTTCTGCAAAAAATGAGGCGCCATACCGGGCGTAAAGGCAACCGGTGAAATAAAAAGCAGAAAAAAAAGCGCAAGATTAAGAACATATTGAATATCTTTGAGCACGATAGATAAAAAGGAAACAATCCAGACCACTCCTTGAATAAGCGCCGTCTGCAAAATAAAAATAACGGGCAGAAGCCACAAAGCGCCGTGAAGTTTTCCAGAAGCCAGAGTCATAGCAAGCAAAACAGTCAATGCGGCCGAGTGGGCAACCTGAGAAACAAACACAGTTTTAACTGGAATCAACAATGGCGGAAAAACCGTATTCTTCAGCAAATTAACATTCGACGAGAGAGACTGAACTCCTTGCTGCAAAGCATCTGAGAATCCGAGATAGGGTACCAACCCGCAAAAAACCGTCAACACATAGCCCCAATTGGACAATTCAGGAATTCTGACTTTAAAAACAACCAAATAAACGCCCGCGTAAAAAGTCAAGAAAACCAACGGATATAAGAAAAGCCAAGACATACCTAGCAAGGAGCCTGCATATTTCTGCCTGATTTCAATGCGAACCAAATAAAAAAGAACACGTGTGCTTCTAAAGAAAGAATCTAGAATACGCCCCTGCTCCGAACTCGTCCTATCACGTGAATATAAAACAGCCATTCTCTTTTACAGTCCTTTACGAATACAAAATTCTAAATCAAACCGTCTTCGAAGCGCCGAAAGACAAGAAATTGACCAACGGAAATGCCATCATTTTTTAAAATTATCCCTGAGACCATTTGCAAATAAAAAACGGCAAATTATACGCTGTACGGAAAGCTCTGACCATCAAAGAATCCCATAACTTTAGAACTCGCTCATTATCACCGTAACTTTTCACATAGTTTTTATACAAAAAATATGCTTACCCACTATAATGACGACTGATTAAAACTTGATTTAATATTCGATGACATCACTTAATACAAAAAAAATATCTGTCCCCACGAACATTGCGGAATGCTTGCAATATCCACAAATGGATGCAATCACATCCTTCCCCGTCGAGGACGGAATTATCAAGGCCTACATTCCAAATAACGGGGACGCAGAAACGCTCACTTCGCAGGTTAAGCAGTTTTATGAAAAAACACCCTTTCCGAATTATGACGAAATGGACAATCTTGGGTCGTTGATTGAAAAAAGCCGCGAACGCCAATTTCCTGAAATGCTGAATCAATCCATCCCCCCCAACGCGAAAGTACTCGAAGTCGGCTGCGGAACCGGGCAGCTGGGCAACTTCTTAAGTATCGCCGGCAGAACCGTTTTTTCAGTCGATATGTGCTGGAATTCATTACGGCTTGCACAAACATTTAAAGAAAAGAATAACCTGCAAACTGTTTCTTTCGCGCAAATGAATTTATTCCGCATGCCTCTGAAGCCTGAGTCGTTTGATGTTGTCATTTGTACCGGGGTTTTACATCACACCGGCTCGGCTTATGAAGGTTTTAGAGGACTACTTCCACTGGTCAAACCCGGCGGACATATCATCATCGGCCTGTACAACCGTTACGGACGCATGCAAACCAAAATTCGCAGTGCATTTTTCAAAGTATTCGGGGAAAAATTTGCCTACATTGATCCCTATCTCCGGCAGCATGGCGTCATGAATGCAAAAAAATCGGCATGGTTTCAGGATCAGTACTGCCACCCACATGAAACATGTCACACTATGGATGAGGTCTTAGGCTGGTTTAAAAAAAATCAAATTGAATTCATCCGCTCATTCCCTTCCTGCGTTTTCGGAGACTCCTTCAGCTTGGACTATCACAATTCCGTATTCAGCCCTCAGCCATCTGGCTCGCGCACCGACAGGCTTTTCAGTCAACTCCAACAGATGTTCACAGACACTGAAGGCGGACTCTTCATTATGATTGGAAAAAAACCATGAGCCCTTCAAAAAAAATGCTCTTTGCGATTTTTTCAGTCCTGCTATTTGCAGCAATCATTGAAGGCATTGCGATGATTGTTTGGTTCAGTATGGAGCAGAAGGTGTTTTCCGAACGCTATAAGCGAGGCGAAGAACAGCTTAGAAATGACGGCATTAACTTTTTAAAACAACCCGACTCTATTTACGGATATCGACTTCGCCCAGGCGAAAAAGGCAGCCAATTTATCAATCAAGACGGCTTCGCACAGCGAGACACCGTGCCGGTTAATCGAAAACCAGATGCCTTGCGAGTTGTGACTATGGGCGAATCCACAACTCATGGACATAATGTCGATATGGGAAATTATCCCATTTACTTAAAAAATATTCTCACTGAAGAAGCAAAAAACTATTCCGACATTGAAATGATCAATGCCGGCGTGGCGGGATGGATCAGCGACCAAGTTGCCCTGCGTGCTGAAAATCAAACCGCCGCATATAAACCCGATATTGTCATTCTCTACATCGGTTTTAACGATTTTCAAAGCTACAACCCACTTGGCCCGGCTCCGCGCGAATCTTATTTTGAAACAGCTTATGGGAAAAGCTCTTTCATTACTGCTTCCCGCTTCAAATCAGTTGTCATTCTGAACGCCATTTACGCCTCTGTTGTCCATAAAATTTCGAAAAAATGGCGGAAAGCACATCCTGCGTCCACAGGAGCAACTGCGAATCAACCTAGTGCGCCTGCAATCAACGAGCTCAACAAATATTATCTTGCTAGCCTGGATAGAATCGTTGCCGCTTACAAAAAAACAAATCCCAAAGTTCAAATTGCAATCTCCACCTTAGTCGGAAGATGGCCAGAGGGTTCGAGTGAAGATTACAATAGTCCGAACGGAGCAACTTGGTGGATGAAGTTGGCCAACCTTGCACCTGAAGAAGCAGCTACGCATATGGAAAATTTTAATAACTTAATTCGAACCTATGCCGCGGAAAAACAACTTTTACTTATCGATGCAGAAAATACTTTCAAAAACCTAGACCGATCAAAGCTGCAGTGGGATTTTGCCCATATGCATGCGGAAGGCTACGAGCTTTTAGCTGAAACTATGTATGAAAAATTAAGAGACCTTGAAATCATTCAAGGCGCCGCTCGACCGCGCTTTCAAGAGCTCACAGCAAAGTATAAGAAGTCCGCATTATGAGCATTTATATTTTAGGTATCTCGGCCTTCTATCACGATAGCGCCGCTTGTCTATTGAAAGACGGTAATATCATCGCGGCTGCCGAAGAAGAACGCTTTTCTCGGCAAAAGGGCGATGCCCGCTTTCCGCGCGAATCCATTGTTTTTTGTCTCGCTCAAGCCGGCATCACCGCCTCCCAGCTTGAGATGATCGTTTATTATGACAAACCGATTTTGACTTTTGCACGACTCATGCAATCGTATTTGGAGTACCCGTTTTCTAGTTTTCGCTCATTCCAAAAAAGTCTGCCGCTCTGGATTCATGAAAAATTAAAAATTCCGCAAGTGATTGATGCGGCCTTACCCGAATTTCAAGGGCAGCTTTATTTTTCCCGTCACCATGAGTCCCATGCCGCTTCAACCTTCTTTTGCAGCCCCTATCATGATGCCGCTATTTTAATCGCGGATGGAGTCGGTGAATGGGCATGCACTTCCATTGGACATGGCCAAGGCAATAACATCAAAATGCTTAAGGAGTCTCATTTCCCCCACTCGATCGGCCTTTTTTATACAACCATGACCCAATACTTAGGCTTCAAGGTTAATTCCGACGAATACAAGGTTATGGGGCTCGCTCCTTACGGTGAACCGCGCTATGCCGAAAAAATGAAAGAGCATCTTATCGACATCAAAGAGGACGGATCAATCGCACTCAACTTAGAATATTTTGATTTTCCTCACGGACTCAAAATGATGAATAAAAAAATGCCGAATGTTTTCGGTCATCCGCAGCGCAAATCCGAACAATCTCTTGAGCAGTTTCACATGGATATCGCAGCTTCGACACAGGCTATTACAACCGAAGTCATGATTAAGCTCGCTAAGACTGCGCGGCAATTGACCGGTTCATCGAATTTGTGCCTCGCGGGCGGGGTCGCACTCAACTGTGTGGCGAACGGCCATATTTACCGCGAGAATATTTTTGACAACATCTACATTCAACCTGCCGCGGGCGATGCCGGAGGAGCTATTGGCGCAGCATTGCAGGGCTGGCATCAAATACTTGAGCATCCCAGAACCGATCCAGCGGACAAGATGCGAGGGGCATTGCTCGGACCCAAAATTGAAGCCGCTGAAGCCCGCGATTATCTGCTTTCAGTCGGCGCAAAATTTGAAGAAATACAACCCAATGCATTACCCAAAAAAATTGCCGGCTGGATCGCTCAGGGACACATTATTGGTTTTTGCCAAAATGGCATGGAGTTCGGCCCGCGTGCTCTTGGCGCGCGAAGCCTGCTGGGCGATCCGCGAGATCCCGATACCCAGTCACGCATGAATCTTAAAGTAAAGTACCGCGAGTCATTTCGTCCATTCGCCCCAGCCGTTTTGCATAACCATGCACAAGATTTTTTCAAACTTGATATACCAAGCCCTTATATGCTGATGGTACTTCCCCTGCTTGAAAAACATCAGCTGAACCGCGATGAGAACTTATCGGCCCAAGGTATTAATAAACTCAAAGTAATTCGCTCCCCGGTACCGGCTGTTTCGCATGTTGATTATTCAGTCCGGATCCAAACCGTACCACCCGACTCCAACCCCTTGTTTTATCGGGTTATCGAAGAATTTCATAAAATGACCGGATGCCCGATGGTGGTTAATACGAGTTTCAATGTGCGCGGAGAGCCGGTTGTTTGCTCGCACAAGGATGCCTATCAGTGTTTCCTGATGACGGACATTGACATTTTAGTTTTGGATTCGGTGGTCACTTCAAAGCCGGGAATCTGCTTAACTGACGCTGGAGCACAACATTATGCTTCGAAATAGTTTCCTGCCGGACACCAAAAAAGAAAAGCGCCAACTTGAAGTTTTAGCTGTTGGTTTCACCCTCATCGCGTTATTTCTCGCCCTAGTGGGGCATCGCCAGACCGGGCCTATCGTTTTTTCCATGCTTGCCGTGGCTGCGTTTACCGGAAGAATTTTCTTCAAAAAAATCGGCCGCGATTTTTATTTATGTTTTGCTCTGATCGCGACCGGCATAGGATATGTTGTTTCAAAGATTGTTATGATTCTTCTTTACGCCGTGGGAATCGCTTTTGTCGGCTGCCTTCTTAAGCTCTTAAAAATTGACCTGTTGGAAAAAAACTGGTCGCAATGTAAAACAAAACCAACCATGTTTAAAACAGCTCCGGAAACGACAAAAGAATCTTTTGAGAGGTTAAGCTAATGACGCAAGATAAATTGAATAAGCCTAAACGCAGAAGCCTTTTCGGTGAGTACGTTTACTTTCTTAAAACCTACAAAGCGTGGTGGCTTGTCCCGTTATTTCTTCTGGTCGCACTTTTGGGGGTTTTAGTCATGCTGGGCGGAACCAAAGCTGGGCTTTTAATTTACGCTCTTTTTTGAAAACGAACTATTTTATTTTTAGACTCAAAGTAACCTGTTTTGATATCCACTGATAAGTAGAACGCATACCTGTTTCCAAATCAATTTCAGACGCCCCTAATCCCAAGACAGAAATATGTTTGATTTCTTTTTCTATAAGCCTGATACTTTAACAAAATCACCTCATAAATTAAGGCTTTTTTTCCCATAGATATGGCTCACAACTATTCTGAAAAAATTGAAAAAATGCATCTTTTTTTAATTGAAGCATTTATTGGTATAACGATTTTTTTTATGCCGATATCAAAGGCTTTAGTGGAAATCGGCAGCATCAGCGCGATAGTGCTTTGGCTTATTTTCAAGGCTGTAAAAAAAGAGGGCTTTTCAGTTCCCCGAACTATCTTATTTCCTTATCTTCTTTTTCTGGTGCTGTGTCTTGCGTCTTTGATACCGGCCGATCTTTCTGACTGGAAAAACGGCTCCCGCGGTCTTTTGAAATGGCTGCAATATTTTGGTTTTTTCTGTTTGTGTGCGGAATGGTTTACAACCGAGGCCCGCGTTTACCGTGCCTTAACCGTCTTCTTAAGCTCCATGACTCTTGTCACCGTGAATGGTTTTTACCAACTGGCAACAGGCACTGATTTTCTACGGCACGTTTCTCTCGATCCGGGGCGCATCACCCGCATGAAAAGCTCGCTAGGAGCACCCAATACACTGGCGGCATTTTATCTTTTCGCAATCCCCGTGACCGCTGCTTGCCTCGGAGTGTTGAAAAGATGGCGTATTCCTCTGGTTCTCATCATTTTACTTTTTGGCTCGGGCTTTATTCTCACGTTCTCCAGAGCCGCCTTTTTAGCGTTAATGGCATCCACGCTTTTCCTCCTAGCTTTACAGAAAAAATGGAAATGGCTATTAGGCTTGCTCTGTGTTTTGGCAGCAGCATTAATTTTGGTTCGCCCGTTTTATGAAAACTTTTTTGGATCACTCAACTTCAAGGATATTTCGGTCGGCGAAAGGCTCCGCTACTGGTCTTATACCTGGGATATGATTCAATCTCACCCATGGATCGGTGTGGGCATCAATCTCTTCATGAAAAAACTGCCGCTTTTCATTCCAGCGGGAGAAATCTACAGCGGCTACGCACACAACAGCTATCTCCAAATATGGGCGGAAGTCGGCTTACTGGGGCTTTTAAGCTTTCTATTTCCGCTTACCCATCTTGCGGTAAGCCTCCATACAAAAAAACTGGGCGAATCTTGGTTAAATACCTGTTTATCGGTTGGCTGTCTGGCGTTTCTATTGCAGGCGATTTTTGATAACCATTTCTTTTCAATGCAGCCCGCCTTTTTGTTTTTTTGCTTTTGGGGAATGTGGGTGGGACTAGCAAATATTAAATCCAAAGGGGTCTCTATCAATTTTTCAAAATGAGTCAAATGCAAGGCATGTTTGAGGCGACGCGGAGGTGTGCTGAAAAGCACATCGCACAAGGAGCCGAAAACATAACGCAGCAGTTGACCATTTTCAAAATTGATTTGGTGGGTGATACTGGATTCGGCGCCTGCCGTTCACTCTCTCGCTGGTCGCTCGGGTTCACTTCAGGTCGGCCACTCACTCCTCATAAAGTTTTCACCTCTCTCCAATCTGACATTAAGTCAGATTCTCATTCGGTTCAACTGCATCATCTGTCGTCGTTCACTTCGAATCGTTTATCTAAAAAAAAATAAGCACTGTTTAATGACCAGTGCTTATTTTTTCATGGGTGATACTGGATTCGAACCAGTGACCCCTACCTTGTCGAGGTAGTGCTCTAACCAGCTGAGCTAATCACCC
>DDUN01000073.1 GCA_002344825.1 Candidatus Multiplicimicrobium inquinatum
TGCAAAAGCTGGGCTTTGATGTTTTTGCCACTGATAAATCTGACACACAAGTTTTAAGAGAGCGGGTTGAGGCTCTGGGACGCAAAGGAATTCATGCGGAATGCGGCAAACACAGTTTTGAACGCGTCCAATCCGCCGATTGGGTTTTGATTTCACCGGGTATCCCGCCTCAGTCGGAAATTTATCAGGCTCTGTTGAAATGGAAAAAGCCGGTTTATAGTGAAATTGAAGTAGCAAGCTGGTTTTGCTCTTCAAAAAAAATTGTGGCGGTGACCGGTTCCTGCGGAAAAACAACGACCGTAACGCTCATTCAAAGAATTTTAAAAGAAGCCGGCCGCGATGTGGTTCTGTGCGGCAATATCGGTAATCCATGGATTGGAGAGCTTTCGAAAATAAACTCTGATACTTGGGTTGTGCTGGAGGTTAGCTCTTTTCAGCTTAAGCATTGCCGTAAATTCAAACCGCATATTGGGGTTTTGCTGAATATTCACGCAAACCATCTGGATTGGCATCCGACTCTTGAAGATTATTCATTTTCCAAACTCAAAATATTTGAAAATATGACCGAGCAGGATTGGATGCTGATTCAAAAATTAGATGAAGAAAAATACGGTCCGGTTCGCTCGGCTGCGACCAAGCACTATCTCAGCCCGGCTGGGAAAGAAAGCTTGCTTGAAAACGCTGCGCGGCAAGTGGCTGAAATCGCGGATGTTTCATTTTCGGTGGTGGATCATGTGTTTCGTAACTTTGAAGGACTTGAACATCGGCTTGAAAAATTTTGGGATAAGGACGGAATTCAGGCCGTGAATGATTCTAAGTCTACGACACCCGCGTCGTTGATTTGGGCTTTGGAGCGTTATCCCGATCAGAGCGTGGTTTTAATTACGGGAGGCAGAGTTAAAACTCCTTCCTTTATGGAGTGCTTACCCGCGCTGAAAGCAAAGGCAAAAAAAATTGTTGTGATCGGCGAAGCGCAGCCCATGATGCTTCAGGAATGGGCCGAACTAAAACCTGAGTCCGCCGAGTCGCTTGCTGCCGCTTGCAAAACCGCATTAGCCTCCGCCAAGAAAGGCGACACCGTTCTTTTTTCACCCGCCTGTTCCAGCTTTGACATGTTCAAAAGCTATATTGACCGCGGCAATCAATTCAAATCCCTCATCTGCCCCAAATAGCTGTTCTTTCTCTCTCTTTTGATTTACCGGCCCCAATGCTATTTTCTGTGAGTTTTCGCATCTGATTGCTATGCCCATCCCAGATACGGGATCTGTGACGGAGCTGTTTTTGTTATTTTATGCTATTTAATGCTATTTTTAATATATTAAAAGGTTAAAAAGATCTATAAAATTATTGTAATTATTTAATGTTCAGGTAAGTTTTCTATTGGGAGCAAGACTTTCTAATATGGGAAAAAAACTAGTTCATGAATAGTGTTCCGAGCATTTACAAAATGATAGCTGTCTTCACCGCACTTTGCGTTGAGTGTACTTCTCTTTCGGTTCCATTAGCACGTGCCGAAGTTATTCCCCAAAGTGCCCCTTCACTAAAAAAACTCAATCCGGAATTTCTCAAACTGCCAACGAAATTCGGTGAAGTTGTGGAAAGCTACTCGGGAAAAGGGAGTGTGATTGTGATTCAGGATGCGCACGCAATTCCCGATGCGCAAAGAAATATTGCAAACATCATTAAATATTTGCAGCAAGAGTACGGCGTGGGCGCTGTGGCGCTTGAAGGCGCGAGTGGTGACTTAGATCCGCAGATATTCCGCAGTTTTCCTGATAAGAAGCTTTTACGTCAAGTGATGAAGGGGTATATGGACGCGGGAGAAATCGCGGGCGGCACGGCCGCGGCAGTATTTGATGAAACGAAAACACAATATTACGGTGTTGAAGATTGGGCTATTTATGAAGAAGGGTTGGGTCTTTACTTACAGTCAATCGAAAAAGAGAGCGCAATTCACGCTCAATTGTCAAAGCTCAAAGAACAATTGAGCAAAGAAAAAGAATCTATTTACCCGCAGGCGCTGCTGGAGGTAGATCGGAAAGTTGAAAGTTTTTATGAAAATGCCGCGCAATTAACCGATTTGATCAAAGTGCTCGGAGCAGTCCGGGCGCCTGAATCAGGTAGTGAGCTTGAAGCCGTTTGGAAAGAAGTTTCTAAAGCCGAAAGCCCGAAATCCGGCGGTACGAGTAAAGACATCGAAGTGCGTGAGCTGACGGCGCAAGTGGAGAAAGTGCTGAAGAGTCCGAGGGCAGTCAAAGTTTTTAATACCCGCAAGCAGGAATGGATGACGGGAGAGATCAGCGCTGAGGCTTTTGCCTTGCACTTGAAAGAGTTTGCGGATCAAAGCGGATTAAATCTTGAGATGTCTTCGGATTTGCTTGGCATGGTTCGGGACCAGCAAACTTTGAAGGGACTTGAGGGCACCAAGCTTTTTCGTGATTTAGAAATTTATATTCGTGAGATTAAAGAGAGGCTTACCCGCCGGCAGCAGACGGATGTATCAATTTCCGCGATTAATTTCGAAAAATCAGCCATTCAGGCTTTGGATGAACGTACTGAATCTTTACGTATGCTGACCAAGCTTTCGAAGCTCGAGCTTTCACGTGAAGAATGGAAGAAGTTATCAGGCCGGCTCATTTTTGAAACCTTTTCGGCTTTGGGACTCAAGCAAGATGATTTTATATTTCATCTCGCTTTTTATCTGAATGCCGAAGAACGCGATCAAATCTTTTTTGATAACCTCAAGGCTCCGGTCTCCGGTCTCCGGCCTACAGTCATTGTTGCCGGTGGTTTTCACGCGGAAGGCATTACGAGTCGCCTTAAAGAAGCAGGGATGGGCTACGCGCTGGTAATGCCGAAGATTAATTACATTCCCGAGAGCATCAATTACCGATCCCAGATGCGTGGAGAGGTTTCCTGGAAAGATTACTTTGAAGTTGAGAATGGCCGCATTCACCTTTACAAAGCCTTTGTTCGTGCCACGCGCGACAAACTTCTTCACGGGGGACAGAGCTCTGGGCTCAGCTCTGTCCCCAATGATGTTGTCCCCGATGTACAGATGTTAAAAGCCTGGCGTGACCAAATCATCCGCGATTTATCGGACCAGGGAAAAGTTGATCGCGCCGCATGGTACACACGCTACATGGATGAAGTGATCGATTCGACTATTGATCAACGGCTCAAGACCACAGATCAGCTAATGATGAAAGTTGACGGCTTTATTCGCGGCTTGCGCGGTCTTGAAAAAGCCAACCAACTTAACTCCGAGCAAATCGCCGCGTTACTTAGAGCCAATATGATTCAGGCTGCACCAATTGGAGGCGCACTCGCAGAAAATGGTTTTGTTCCGGCAAATGTTGAGGTGACGCCCGATCGAGCGGAAGAAATAGTTGCGGCCGGGCTGGGTGGCACGACTCAAGCTCAGGTGGACAAGGCATTATCCGGAAAGGCTGTTTCTGGAGATGAAGAATCTCTTGCTGAGCGGGATTCACGTCAGGCCAGTGATGAAAAAAGAGATGATTTGGCGGAAGTTTTTTTTGAAGCGGGGAATTTGCTGCTGCCCAAATCAGCAGCGGTTGTACAAAAGGGGCTGGATGAAGTTTATCCGGGAATATTTGAGATTTCAACTGATGACCGGTCGGGTTCTTCGATTTCGTTTCATCGGGATCGTTTCAAAGAGGGAGATTATCTTGAAATAATTCGAATGCTTTTCACGTATGCAAAGGCGGTTGCGGTGAAGTCGGGGCGGAATATTTCTGTTCTCGATTTCAACCTTGGGGCCTCCCATGAAGCGGAACATTTTAACTTTGTGAATGAAACCACAATGCCGGCTGTTCGGAATTTGCTTTATCATAATGTTCGTGCTCAAACTTCGGATGTTGCGGCTGATTTGAAGGAAAATCGTGAGAAAGTATTTGAGGCTTGGCTTGATTCTGCGCGTAAAGCGGGGCCAGGCTATGTTTTTCATATCGATCACCACTATCCATCGAAATTCATGAGCACCACAAGTACCAGCCGGCTTTTGGCTGATTTTATCCGCTATGCATGGGAGCATGGGGGTTCGGATGTTTTGGACAAAATGGCGTCGGAAACAATCGCAGTTGCGGATCATTCTGACCCGGATATTTTGATTTCTAATTTTTTAATGCGGCATGCAAATGATCGAAGTCTGTTAACGCACTTGGACTGGATGGCTGACGCTGCCATTTACAATGACTACCAAATTTTGCGCGGAGAACCCGTCCATCAGGGGAGAGTCCGAGTTTTCTATTCTTATGTGCGCGGAATTGATGAGTCGATCAAAAATTCCGAAATGAGTTATTCCGCAGGGATGGCCGCGATGGACGCCGGAATCAGCTTTTCTGTTCAGTATGGCGGGAAAGACTCTGGTGCGGCAGACGCGCTTTATCAAAGCATCGCCGCAAACGCAGATCTTTCATTTGAGCAAAGTTTTTTTGTCAAGGGATTCAAAGATGAAATGGAATCCGATGCGGCCATCCGAGAAGTTTTCAGAAAACCGCCGGTGCGGGGGGATATTCTGAATCAGTTGGATGAGCATGCAGTCAGTGATGGATTTTGGGCTGTCGAGGGAGATGTTTTGCTTTTTTCTGCGGGACAAAAATTTCCTGTGAGCGGACCGGATTTAGCGCGCAATATATATATGAACGAATTCCCCGGCTCGGGAAATGTGAAGCTTCTGATCGTTCTGAAATCTGATTTTGGGAGAGCGGGGTACCAGATCAAGCTGCAGATTTTGGTTGATGAAAAGGGGCAAGCCGAAAGTTTGCGGCCCTTAGTCGCTCAGATTCAACCCCTTTTTCCTAATGCGGGCGGACGCGCTACGGCGGGGAGCCTTGGTTTTCAAGATGCTTACGCTGCGAAGGATGCCGTCGTTAATGCGCAGCAGGTAGCTACAGCATGGAGAAGCTTGCGCTCTGAACAGCGCAGCGAATTAAAAACGGAACCTTTGGTGAGGGCCCGTTCGGAGAATCGAGAATATGCCGGAGAAATATTTAATTTAAGCAGGCAGCACGAGGCCGCTGTAGCATTGGGAAATATCGCGTTAGCTGATCAATTGGCTGCGATGCGTCTTGAGACAGCTAAAAAGTATGTGTGGGAAGAAATTGGTTCGGAAAATCCATTGATTGCCAAAGTTGTTTTTGCATACTTGGAGAGTGAAAATGTCACGGATTTGCAAGGAGATATTTTGCGCGGCGGCGCGATTGCCGCAAAAAAAATCAGCCAGGTCCGTGAAGTTGCGCGATTTGAACGGCAAAGCATGGCGACGGGATGGATGGAATCTCCGGATAAAAGAATGCGGCATACAAAAAGTGACGCGATTGACCTTGAGGCTGAAATTGCCCGTGTTTCTCGTTTTTACGATTCTGAAGAGCAGGCGCTTGTTAATGATAATGAAAGAAATTGGGAAAAAGATACGCTCACAACTCAAAACCGCCGGGAACATGAAAAATGGAAGCAAGTCGAGGGAAGTAAGACCGAAACTGTTTTGAATGAAGCCGCGGCGCTTGAACCCGTCATGGTTCTCCTGCTTCGTCATATTGCTTTCAAAGCGAAGCTTTCGGGAGAAAACACCCAGCTGTCGAATCGCGTTAAAAGTAAAAAAAGCGCATTGAATAAAATTGCAAAAAATCGCTCCCATCCGGAGTGGGGTGATTGGGCGCGGGATTTTGATTTGGCGGGGCTTTTTGATTTGCTCGGAGGCCGGTTCGTTGTTTCTGACCTCGCCACGCTGGAAGACTTAATGGTTGCGATTGATTCGTATTTCAATTTTAAAGTTGATCGTGACACAGCCGGGCGTCCTTTGCTTGCGAAGAACAGTTCAGTGATTCGCAAAGAAAATAAATTCATCACAAACCGCGCCGACCCCGCTAAGCCGGATCCGTATCGTGCGGTTCAATATACAATCGGGTTTCCCAAGGGCGACCGCTTGGTCGAGCTGATCCAAGAGGCTGCCCGCGACCTCGGGATTTCAAAGGAGGAAGAAACTCAGCTTGCGAACCGCGCCCTGGCGATCGGAGACGACGCAGAATTGCACTCCTTTGAACTGCAGATCAAAACAGAAAAGGGGTCAATGGCCTCCGATATGTGGCATGACATCGGCTTCAAAGATTTAATGGGAATGGGCGCATTCAAAGAAACGGTGGACGATTACAATTGGAATAGTTTGTTTGAAGATTTGTATGTTTATGCGGTTAAGCGCAAGCTGGATAATTTGGTGGACCGCCATCAAGAGTATGAAGATGATGCGGCAATTCTTGAGGAGGCATTGAATTTTGCCCGTGAAAAAAACTGGAGCCCGGAAGAACAGCAGATTGCGGCGAAAGCTATTCTGCAAGCCATTTCTTCAAACGATATTAACCGATTTTATGATTTGGTACTTTCGTCGTTTGGCGCCGGTGATGTTTTACCTGAAAGCGCTCGGGTATTGATTCGCCGTTTGTTTGACCGAGAAAAGCAAAAGTTGGTTAACTACAAGAAAGAGCATACCGCGGAGGTCCTTACGCTTGAGAAGGCTGCTCATCGCGGGTATGTTGATTCCGCTGTCGGCGACGAATTGGGAGTTGCCGGAAATCAGCTGGGTTGGAAGCTGCCTGATGAAGCTGTTGCAATGTTATCGCCTTCAGCTCGCGAGAGATATATTAACCGTTATAAAACATTCAAAAAATCCAATAAACTTACCGTCGAAGACCTTGAATTATTGGAGATGAATAATGGGGAGCTTCAGAGCTTTTTTGAAGCTGCCGGAAAAATCTTGGATTGGGCGAGGGTGATGCGCTCCGATGAGCAGAGCATGACCAGTGTCGAGAAGTTAGTTTACCGCATCATCAGCGCAAGAGATTCAGGGGATATTGCCAGAAAATTGAAATTGGGAAAGACCGCGGTTATGAATTTGTTTCATGCGCCGCATCAGCAGCAAATTGATGCGGCAAGTACTGAATTCAGTGATGATCCGGATTTACGGAGCGCATGGATCAGCCGTTTAGAAACAAATCAATTGGGTACAGTAACCTCCGCATCTATTCTGACGGAAATTGTGAATCGTCCTGTCTTAGACTTGGAAGGATTGCCGGTTCGCGCAGCAGGCGGGACAGAAACTTTAACCAGGGATTTAGCTGAAACCGTCGTGTCTGTGCCCGAGCAGGCGCAAAGTTTTAGCCGGCGCGAAATGATGATTTTCTGGTTTTTTATATCGGCAATTAATCCCGGCAGCAGCTTTGCGTCCGAGAGTTATGAAAACTTTTGTAAGAATCCCGATAACGAATGGGCCGTAAAAATTGACGGAGCCATGGACCGTGCTGTGACGACGGCATTGATCCAAGCTCAGTTGGATGTATTGCGAAACCGTATCGCCACCGCACAAAGCAATATTCGTGTAGCAACTGACATTACTCTACGCCGTGAGCTGATTGAGAAGTACCTGCGGAGCGTGGGTATTGATGTTCAGGTTTTGGAACGTTGGCTGAATTATTTGGATGAAAAATATGCCATGGATACTCAGGCATTTTTGAGCCGGGATGACCAGCTGAATGAATCACAGCAAACGGCTCGCGGAAGAGTCGTGCAGTTTGCGCAGCGAAGCTTGGAAGTTCCTGAAAATGCAGCAAGAGTTCAAGCCCGGCATTTAGATGCCGCGGCTGAAACGGTTGCGGAAATGGCAGGAGTTGATTTGATCGAGCCGCTTTTGCCCTATTTGGATTGGAGTCTTGACGATATACGCCGTTTAAAACCCGACGGCGCTGAACAGCGCATCGAAGAATTTAGGAATGAATTTGAGCTGTATGTCGTACGCGCCATGAAGTCAGCAAAAAAGTGGCTCGATACCAAAATGAACCAGCGCGTGGATGAGACGGGCATTGAGCTGACGCCGAATCAGCTCAACGATTTTTATTGGGAGACGATTGAGCCGCTGAAGAAAACATTGGAAAGCGTTCCTGATCCCCAGGAGTGGAATGAAGCAACTTGGGAGGCTTATCGTAAATGGGCTACCGGCGATAAATGGGATGATGCAAAAAAAGGCAAACCTACAGCTCAATTAACTCAGGAATATGCCGCGGAATTTGCTGGGGCCAATCTGGATGTTCTCTCCCAATTGATTGAAATCGACCGCATGGTCGGACACATTGAATCTGGGTTTATGTCGTCTTTTACACCGCGGGAGAAAGAAATATTCGCCGAAGCTGTGCATGATTATGGTTACTATGCCCAGCAATCAAACCGAGCCTTGACCCCTTCTGATTACTTGCTGCCTGTTGAATTTGATGACGACGGGGGCATTCAAAACACATTTCTCACTGCGGACGGAGGAGATTTGCTTCAACCGCAGACCCGCGAAGCATTTGATAAACGCAATCAAGAGCCGGGCAAGGCGAATATTCCAAAAGTGTCCTTGGCCGGATTGCGTTTGGAAGGGCAGCAGGATATTGAAAATATTTTACAGATGTACCGGAACGCCGGAAAAGTGCCGGAAAGCATTCAGCTCGAGATTGAAGTTGAAGGAGAAGGGAAAAAACAAATCAGTTTGCCCGACTTGCTGAATGCGGCGTTAACGGATGGACGTTACCGCAAAGGGCTTGGGGCGGTTGAAATTTTTAACGGATTTGTCCGCCCATGGAAAAAAATGCTGAATGATGCTGAGAAAAACTTTCAAGGCGAAGCTTATGGTAAGCAAATCAAATTCCTCTACGGCAAACAGTATTCCGCGATCGCTTCGGTTTTGCTTGCGACTATGATTCCAACTTTGCTTACGATGCAAATGCATGCGCGTTCGGATATTGCGCAAAAGAGGTTTGTCGATGAAATGAACGCGGTAGAGAATGTTTTGTGGCGTGTTACAAATCCTTGGCTTAGCTGGAAAGAGTCTCCTTTGATTCGATTGGGACTCAAACAGCTTGATGCGGCCCAGCGGGCGAAGGATGAAGATATCTGGCGGTCTGTGCTTAAGTTGTATTTGCTGACGCTTGCTCGATTGGGACCAACCGAGTACGGAAGGCTCAGAAAAGCCCCAATGAATCAAGTTTTTCAGAGGAACAATTTAGATTCTGACAATTTTATGCAGGGTTCCGAACCTGCTGATTTTTATGAAAATATGCGCGCAAATGGAACCCATTTTATCGGTGTTACTACGGCTTCAGGGAAGGGTATCAGTACGAAACATTTGCGATTAGCGAAAGAAGCTCTGAGACAAGCCTTTCGAAATATTATGGCGCAAAAGGGAATTACGGATCCCAAGAAAATCACTGTAGTCTCCGGCGGTACCGGGAACTGGGAAGCCGGAATTATGAGCGGGGTAGATTTAGTTTATGAGGTGGCCGCTGAAATGGGGTTTCAGACGATGGCAATTTTTCCGACAGATGCTTTTGAAATGGATTTTCCGCTTCGTGATGTAAATTATTATTTACATACCGGAAATCATTTTGGTGAAGAATCGCCCGTGTTTCAGAATTTTACGGATAGCCTTATTACGATGGCCGGAGGGGATCAAGCTTATGATGAAACCATAGCCTCGCTGCCTGTGATACAAAAAAAAGGCGGTATTGCCTATTTAATCCAAGGCATTCAAACAGAAAGAATTAATAAAAAAACAGGCAAACAGGATGCGGTCACCGATGCGGATGAAATTCGTTTAAAGGTTCTGACGGAAGGTTCAGACGGATCGGTAGTGTCCATCTTTAAAAACCCTGAGACTCTGGATGTAGATAAAAAAAAGGTTCGCTTTTTAGGCGTGTCTTCATTTGCGGATAATCGCAAAAGGACTTTTGTAAGCCCGACATCCTCTCGTCCGGCGCGTCTTTTTGACGAAATGGAATTGGGGGGTGTTGCGGCTAGCCGCTCCGAGGCTCGCGGGCCGATGGAGACTTTAAAAATTTTGCAGGCAGCATCTCAGATTCAAGTCGCGCTAAGATCTTATGGGGGGGCGGTTGTTTTGGGTGCGGGGGGTATGGGCAAGAGCGAGCATATCAAAGTCGCTTTGGCTGGAAGAAAAACTTCAACCTTTGATTTACGAGAGCGTTTCATCAAACACAAAATCGCGACGGAAGGATATAACTGGGATTACTGGTCGGCCCTATACAGGGGCGATCCCTCAATTAAAGAGGAAGAGGCAGCCTGGATTTCTGATGAACTACGAAGATCTAATTGGGATGGAGAAGTTGTTGTTTTTGATGAAGTTGATTTATTGCAAAAAACGGAAATAAGTACAGATGAATTGGCGACACTGAGAGTCATAATGGATTTTGCGGCGGAATTAAACGAACTCGGAAAACCGGTTGTTTTCGTGATGCATGAAAATGGAATGAATTCTTCCGGCGTTTTGGATTTGTTCACAGCCCGTAATTTTCTTCGATCCGAGTCCGATATTATTCGCCCCGGGTATTTATCCCCGCATGAAACACGGGCTCTGCTCGAAACAGCAGGGTTTGAAGCCGGAGATGAGTTTGAAACTTATCAAACCAAAGCGGCGGGTATTCCGACGGCCTACCTATCACTTTTAGAGTATTTGGAGAAACAGCTTCAAGGTGAAACACCTTCTCAGCCGCTTGTTTTAAGTTCTCTGTACGCTTCAGCTCTTGATTATATTCAGCAGAATTATCGCGGTGTTAAACGCCGTGATCCAAAAGTCCTTCAGGAGCTGCGAAACCTTGCTTCGGGCAAAAGCATTGACATGGCGCAGTATCGCCAAGCCTTACTTGCCACGGGGCTTGTGGGTGAAGTCGGCGATCAGTTGGTGATGCCTGAGATTGTTGTAGAAGCGATCCAAGGTGCGGAACCTCTCAAAGAAGTTGCCGTTGCGGATGAGACTCTTCTCACCAAAGACTCAGATAATATGGAGGATGTTCGGGAGCAAATTGCCAAAGGATTGCGCGAAGATTTTCCATTGGGCGTGGAATTTGATGATGCCGGAATCCCTCAGATTCCCGGTGAAATTGAAGCCAATGAATCCGTTGCGGAATCAGAGAAACTATGGTTTTTCGGTCCTAACGAAGCCGAAGATGCGGTGGTTGCGCGTGTGAATCCCTTAACGGGACAAACGGAGTTTTTGTTTATTCAGCGCAAAGATAACGGCAAGTGGGCTTTCCCGGGAGGTATGGTAAACCGGACTTTAAAGGCCGGAAAAATTGGTCGTGAACCCAATCGGGGAAATGGTTATCATCGCGCAAAAAATGGCGTTATTGAGGGCGATGGGACGGCGATTCGGGAATTATTTGAAGAAACAAAGCTGATGCTGTCTGCTGATGTTATCCAGGGCGGAGGCGTTATTTATGATGGGGCGGTTCAAGATCACCGCAACGAAAAAGACCGATGGATGACCACTCGCGCTTATTTGTTTGTGGTGATGGCGGCGGAGCAAGCAGCTCAATTGGACAATCCAAAGTTTAGTGATGACGCGGTGGACGCAAGATGGTTTTCCTTAGAAGATGCTTTGAAACTTGATTTGCACGGAAGTCATCGAAAAATTTTGGATAATGCCGCTCAGGCTCCGCAAATCGCTTCATTACGTTCGGAGCTCCGCGCCGGTGCTTTGTCCGAGGCGTTCAAACAGAGCGGATTGAACGAGCAGCAATTGAACACCTTGAAGGTAAGTCAGAATTCCGAGATGGCGGAAGATCATCTTCAGAATTTTAGTGTAACCAGAAGCAAACAGCCCTATCTTTTGGGGGCGTCCGTTCCGTTGTCGGATGAAATTCCGCCTTTGCACAGGGATGTCTATGAAGCCTATCGCGAGGTTTTAGGCGCCATGGATTGGCGCGGTGCTTATCAAAGCGTTGGTGTTGACTCCGAAGAAATGCCCATTGATATGACGGATACCGATGTAAGAAACGCAAAAAGCCCCGAATTTTTGGCAAGAATGATTCAGCAGGGCAAAGAAATCATTTTTTTGATGCCTACCAACATAAAAGGCCATCGGTATGTTGAGAATGAACTGCGGCTTCTTTTGGATTTTGAAAACAACCAAGACTTGATGGATGCATTGCGCGAATTGAAGATAGAGAATCCCCGAAAAGCTCTTGAGAGTTACTTGCGCGATAAAATTCATTTTGTATTTGGTGCCCGGCAGTCTATTCCGCGAGACATATTTAAAGATATTGAAAAAACAAATGCCGCCCAAATTGCTGCGCTTACGAAGCATTTCAATTCTTTGTCGCAACGCTCCGAAGCGCGAGGCTTGGTGGATCCAGAATTTATTGTAAAGGTTCAGAAAGAGGTTGTTGAGCGTCTAGGATTAACGAACGCGGCTGATATTCAACTTATAGAATCTATCATTCAGGATTTTGCGCCCGCTGCTTCTTATGTTGTTCGTCAGTATGGAAAAAACAGTGATTTAGAGGAATCTTTTGATTATGGCCATTTCCGGGGGATCTTTTTTGCGATGTTTGACGTTGCCGTTGCTTGGGAGGGCAATCAGTCCTCAGAGCTGCATGTGATGGATCGTCAAAAGTATAAGTCCCTCCAAAGATTTTTAAAAAACATCCTTGAAAGCTTTTCAGATGAAATGAACAAGGCGATTGTTTTGGCGCCATTTGTCCACAATAGAGAGTTTCTATTCAGTACCTTCGCGGGCGTAAATTTTATAATGAAATCTAATACACCGCCATCGGAAGAATTTGGTGGGAGGCTCAGGGAGCATGATTTGTCGGCTTGGGTAGAAATATGGAGTAAGCATAATAGTCAGAAAAGCGAAGAGTCTAAAGCTATAACCGGAGCAATTCTTTTTTATTTAGCTATTCGCTCGGTTCAGAGTATTCCGCATTTAAGTGAAAGAAGTGGGCGCCTTGTTTACGCGCAATGGCGCAAACTGGCGGATGACATTGAAAATGGTTTTCTTGATTATCAAGGGAAGAGATACGAAATTGTTGATTTTGAATTCGCCAGATTGACAGGAATGGACGGGTTTTTAGAAGGAAAAAATCCCGCTATCAAACTTATTCTTAAGAGCGAAGATGAATCTGCCCAGAGAGAGATAATTTTAAAGCTTGGAGTTCCAAGACCGGTTGAAGAAGAATTCATGTTGGCAGTTCAAAAGAAAATTAATTTGCCAAGTTATCATGCCGAACGATCTCTTGATGTTTCAGAGCATAGCAAAGGCTACCAAATGATCGAGTTTTTATCTGGGGCTTCAATGATAGCTGCTGAAATGGAATCAGGAATTATGGGTGGAAACGTGAGTCTCGTTGACAACGGAATCAATTTATTTTTATCTCAGCCCGACGAAATCGCTTTTGAACAATTGCGGAATTTAGGCGGACACCTTGGTGTGGAATATGTGCTGGGTGCCGCCGATTCAAAGATGAAGCACTTTCTTCAAGCGGCCCGGGGAATTATTAAGATTGATTCTGAATATGTTCTCAGATTCGATGAAACAAACGATCGCGGACGGCCCTTTGTTTTTCAAGAAGGAAGCGGTGTGCTGGATTTTTTAAATCTTCTAGCACAGAAAGAGCGCGGAAAAGAGTATCTGTCTGCTATTGAAGAAGGGTTTAATCGGGCTTTAAGTGATGCAACAAATCTTCCTCTAAATGATCAATCGCAAGCGCTAGGATCAATGTTTCAGGCTATTCATAACGAAAGAAAGAAACCGGTGGAGCCGACGCTGGCTGAAATTCAAAGGCGGTCCGAAAAAGACTTTATAGCGGCGGTCACGGAAGGTGGTCAAGTATCTCAATTCAGCGATCTTGAAGCGTGGGTTACAAGCCCAAGAGCCGAAGTTCGATCAGTAGTCCACTCCGAAGCGCGGGATTCTGTGCCGCAGGAGTTTATCGCCTATTTGAAAAGTAATAATTTAGATCAATATTTTAACATTCAATACCCTCCCGAAATCATTGAGGCGCTTTTGAAAGATTCGATGTTGAGACCTGTGTTTTTGATTCGTGTTCCAACAAATAATTTAGGTCCAGTACAAGTAGTCGATGGGGAAATGCTAAATCGTATTGGAGGGAAGAGTGTAATTGAAAATTTCAGCGCCTTTCAGGTGGGTGATGTGGCGTTGGCTGATCAACTGGCTGGTAACGGGAGTCAAATACTTGTAGGGGTCACAGATCGTCCCAGTAAGAGTTCTGCTGGTCAGCGTAGCGTAGCAAATGGTCGCCAAGCATATTTCCCTCTTCAGGATGGTTCATGGCTTGGGGTTAAGGGGTCAGGACTTTATTTAGAGCGTGATGGAAAGCAGAGTAGCCTGCTTGAAAAGTTGTGGCTACTTGTATCAATTAATCGGTGGTGGGGAACCGCGTCATTCGCGGAGGCAAAAAATGCTGCCAAATTTGCAAAAATAATTGCAGACAAGGAAGGTCATTTTATCAGTATGCTCGGCTATCGACGTCTTTTTGCAATGCCCGATAATCATGGAAGAATGAAAAAACTTTGGCTGCTCCGAGGTTATTTTGGACGCTCTTTGATATTTAATCGCGTTCGTTCTCCTCATCGTTTGTCCAAGTTACGGGAGGTGTTGAAATCTGATCCTGATTTAAAGCATCTTAGAGAATCTATGAAATTGCCAGGCCGTCAGCCCCTATCTCCAAAAGACTGGTTTTTTATGCTAGCTGAAGGATTTGGTGCGCAAGAAGCGGCTAAGCAGCGTGCTCATCTAGCCAAAGAGACGCTCCATGATCAAGATTACACGCTCGCAGCGGAGGAGGTGGATATTGAAGAGCTAATTCCGTTTAGCCGGCATGTGCGCGAGAAGGGCCTTGGTGATGAGGAACGCAGAATTCTTTTAAATCATGGGATTGGATTGCAGGGGCTAGAGAATAAACTTCAATTCCTTGCCGGATTATGGTTTTCAAAAAGATATAAAGAGGCTACAGAGGATCACGTTAGTAAGTTTGTGTACAGCGCAATGCCATCTCTCAATTCTTTATTTAAGGTTATGATGCAATCCTATTTTAAAGGTTTGGACGATCAATCTTTAGAGTCTTGGTCTGAGGAATCTTTGTATGAAGATTTGGGTTCAATGCTTTTGCTTGAGCGCTTTGCGGTTGATGATGAGGTCGGTAAGAGGAGTGATGTCATATTGTTGATTCGTGATTGGGTGGATGAAGAGCGAAGTCAGCGCAACTCTTTGCTGGCTGGTTCAAACCTCGCCGTTGGCCGCTCCGAAGCGCGAAAGCAAATGGCCACTGAAGACGAAAGAGTGGCGATTATGAGCAAGGTGGAGGTGGATGAAAAAGCAGATACATATGAAGCGTATGTTGCCCACCTTTCAAAGCATGAGCGACGATTGCTTGCAACGATGATCATGGAGAAATTTATTGTTGCTGCCAGGGAATTCATAAAGCCTAACGATGGACGTAGGGCGCGGCAGTTACCGGATGGAAAAATGCGCAGACATTTTGTCTTGCCGGGAGAAGATTTGACCCAAGCGCTCAAAGAGAATGGATTTTTAAAGAGTGATGCTTTTACTGAACATATTGTAAAGCCGTTTGTATTTACTCCCGCTCAAGGACGTTTGGAAGATTGGGATGGCTATAAGGAACATGCTGTTTCGCTTATGAGGGTTGTTTTGTTGCAAGTGGCAGATGAATTTTTGAAAGGATATGTATATGTGCCGGAGGCCTCCGAAATGGTTCGAACAGAAAGTGTTGTTCCCCAAAGTTGGAAGCGATTCATGATGAAAATGAATCGAGTTTTTGGGCCTATTGCGATTATTGAAATCAAAGAAATTTTGTTAGTGACCGCGCTTACAAGCGGCGTGGTGCGTATTGTCTCAGTGGTTGGCTTAACAGGGTTAGCCGCGTGGATGACAGGCTTTTTTGATGCAATGAAAGTAGAACTCTTTAAGATTACTTTTGACATGGTATCTTTAACATTGGTTATTTTTTTCATGAACCAATTTCTTGAGAAATGGGGAGAAAGAATTCGGAAACATTCTGAAAGACAAGAGCGCGGTTTTTATCAAGATAGTCTTTTGCGTGTTATTCGAGGTGACAATGATCACCAGCTTCAAAGATTTAACCAAAATTTTAAAGCGTTAGAGCAGATGTTGGTGCCCTCCGATGACTCTCTCGAGAAATGGGTTGATGGTGATAAGTTTAATGCCTTTGTGAAAAACATTCAGACGCAGCGCATGTTGCGATACTTGAGGAAAATTTTGTTGCAAGGAATGTCGCATGAATTGCGTTATGCCGAGGTGTCGGATTTACTGGTTAATGTTGTTCGAGATTCACAAACCGCCAAGACTAATTTTGTTGGAATAGAGGAAGTTGCGTTTATCGTGCTTGAACAGCTGGAAGATTACAATCACAGTTACCTCATGGCGCTTAAGAAAAAGTGGCAGCGTTTTCAGAAAATTATAAATTTGTTTCCGGAATATTTTGAAGACGATAACGGTCATTTTAGGCCTTGGGTTGGCAGGGCTGTCCGGTTGATGCAAATTGCTGATTTACAATATGCGCTCGATCATCAGCTTCATGTCAGAAGATACGCCGAGATGGCGCTGGCTGAAGATTTGAAGGCCGCCTCTCCGGCCATTCGTGGGGTTGCGATTGAAAAAGCGATGATGCATGTCGCTGTTGATGGAGAGGGTGGCGCGGCATATGACCTTGATTATGGTAAAAATTTTTTGCCATGGTTGCGCGAAAATATTTCGGCCACCTCCGACCTGAGGCGTGTTCTTGCGAGTTATTTTTTGGGTGGAGCGCTTTATCGATTGCAGCAGATTTCAAGCGGGCACATCACCGACAAGGAGTATATTCAACGTATTTTAAGCGCGGTTCAATCGGCGTGGAAACCCATTTTGAATGAAATTGTGGCAGCGCCGCAAGATTACGGATTTGAAGCTGCCGATGCCAAATGGATGCGTGATTATGTCCTGGCAGTAGCACAGCCACTTTTAAGCCAGACGGAGAAGAGGCGCTCCGAGGCGCGGAATCTTTCGCAGGTGCTTAAGATGGAAGGGATTAGTCAGCTTCGATTTGATGTTGAGGTACCCGATGTTTCCATGTTGATTTCCGAAATCGAAAAAATAGAAGGTGTTACGGGATTGCAGGAAAAACGAATTGAACGGCGCGGAGAGGGGCTGCATCTTACGCTTATAAACCCGACAGAGTCAGGGATGTTTAAAAAAAATCCGCCGAGCGAGGAAGCTATTGAGCAACTCCGCCTAGCTGTAGTGACATCGTTAAAAAATGGAGCTATCAAAATAAGCGGTGTGGGAAAACGGGAGAAAGGCAGTAAAAAGGTTTACTATTTAGCAGTGGATGAAACTGATGATATTTACAAGGCTCGGGCCGCGCTTGGATTGAATTCGGAAGTTTACAAGCTGCATATTACGCTCGGGTTTGTTGACAACGATGTTTTTGATCAAGTGAAGAATATTAATGAAGAAGATAGGATTTTGACCGAAGAGCTGAGAAACTTTGTGCCTCAAACGGTGACTCCCGCTGCTTTTTCTGTTGTTATGAATCAGGGAAAGGGTGATCCGGTTGTGTTTGATCTTTCAGGCAATGAATTAATCGCCCGCTCTGAAATACGGATTGGGTCTTCAGCTCGGCTTATGGTAGCGGTGTCAAACCTCAATCAAATTTTAAGGGAAATTGAAAGAATAGAAGGAGTCCCGCTTGACACGATTCAGCCTCCGTTGCAAGGGGCCCATGTTGATTTGTTTTCTGCGCTAAAAACATACCCTCCCGATCGCATTGAAGATACTATCGGCAGAGTTTTTGAAAGTAGTGAGCCGATGTCTGTTGAGGGCATTGAAAGACGGGTTATTGGAGATTCCAGGGTCGAATATTTTTTGAGAACAGAAGGTGATACAAGTCAATTAATCGGCGATGTGCGGGAACAATTGGGTTTGGATGATTTTGATGCGTATATCAAAATAGGCGAAACGGAACTCGCTAATTTGCCTGCTGCAGCACAGGCAGATCTAACATCAAAATTTGACGGTAGTCTTCTTGCACAGGCAAAGATAAACCCTTGGCATCTTGAAGTGCAATATAAAGAAAGCACCGATCCTGTGATATTGGATTTTTTCGGGCGAAATTTGCGGCATCATGACGAAAACAGCGCTTTCGGCTTTTTTCAAGGTAAGCCTTTTTTGAAATCGAACGGGGAAACGATCGATTTGCATGGTCTTGATGCCGTGAAGCAGATTGAAAGCTTGCTGCAGTCTGAAATCCAAAAAATGCGTGATTCAAATTACGTGAGAAGGGTGTATGACACCACACCCGAAGAAGAATTAACTGCAATTCGTAACTTACCTTTTGATTTAGAGCATGCTTCAGCAATCGAAGAATGGATCAAAAAGTATTTGAGTATGCCGGTGGCATTGGCTTCGGAGTATCAAAATATTTTGGGATTAGTCCTAGCTTATCTTTATTTACGGTCGAATGGATTTAATCAGAGTCAAGAGCCGCAGTCCGAACCTCTATGGGTCGCATCAGGGTTTGATTCGGAAGTAAACGCAGGGCGGGTCCACGTTAGAGATTCTTCCGGGGTGATGCATGCTTACGATCTTTTTTACGCGACTGAATATTCCGACCCCGATTATGTAGCGTTAAAATTTTCCAAAGGAATAGAAAATTTTATAAATGATTGGATTTTGATCCGCTCCGAAGCGCGGGAAACGAAGAGAGAAGGGCAACCTTATCGTGGACTGAGCGGGAAACTACAGCGGCAGGTTGGGGAAGCGCTGCGGGATCTTTTTAAGCGATTGGTGGATCTTGCGGAAATGGTACTGTTCGACTTAGGTCTAATTAGTACCGAAGAGAATAATCGTCCGAAAGATAAAAAAGACCGCTCCGAGGCGCGGAATACGCGAGATAACGGTGATATCTCAAATCCATATGCAACACCGAAATCGGAGCCTCTCACATTCGAAGAAGATTTATATCGAAGCCAGCGTAAAGAAGCGGCGTGGATTGAAAGTGAGCTATATGAGGATTTGCTCAGAATGATGGCTTTTGGTATTAAGCCAGAACAACTCTATGTGCCAATTATTAGAATAGTTAATTCGGAAGAAACAACGCGAATTGAGGAAGCTAATCCGCTGGCGGAGTATTGGCTGATTACAGGCGTCCTTTTCGTGGTGTTGATGGCTGTTGAAGTCTTTATTTCTGGGTATTTATTTAAAATGGAGGGGGATTTTTTATTAGGGCTATTAGCAAATTTTTCGATGAATTATGGGAGAGCGATTTTCATGAATGGTTTAATGTCAATGGTTACGGTTTTTTTAGTGTTGGTTACTTCAAATCCTAACCGCTGGAGTTATCTTCGCACTTTTGTTCAAAAAGTTATTTCAGAATCCAAAGGCTCTTATATTTATGTTTGGAAACCATGGATTTTAGGACATAGCAGAGAGTCGATTTTAAATAAAGTTAAAGAAGTCTATGTCACAAAGGTTAAAAAAAGAAACAAAGATCCTTCTTTTAATAAACAATTAGATCGGTATGCGCATGCCGTTCGAAACGGCCAAGTGGGTATTTTTTCTCAAGCCGAAAAAGCTTGGATAACTGAGAATATTTCAAAGCTTAAGACGGAGGGAATTAACAAATTTTTAGCGGAAGCAAACTCAGATTTTTTAAAGAGAAAATTAGGATATTGGCTTTTTGTAACGCTCAGGCGGTTCTCTCCACAATCAGGGGCATTCGAGAATTTCTTTAATATCAGGGAAAATAATGCTTTGGTTTTTAAATCAGAATTTCCGTGGGCTTCAATCCAACCTGATGCAGATTCTTTGGGGTTACTTACTGCTTTTGAAGAGAAGCTCGGCGAGGTTATGCAGCGCTCCGAAGCGCGGGGTTCATATGAAGACTATGACACATTGCATGGTGCAGAGGAAGTTTCATCCATTAGTGCTATGGTTGAGGAGGGGGAAATTTTGACTTTGCGCATTCCATCTTCTGAAACTAGCCTTCCGGGCAAAGATGGGTTTGCTTGGCTAAAGGTTCTTGGTGGTAAATTATATTTCATGAATTCAAATCTATTAGACGGAATACCGTATCGGCAAGCCGAAGATAAAGCTAGTTTGGTATCTGAATGGGAGGAGCTGGGCGAGGATGGCAAAATTAGTTTTTTTGGATCAGTGATTTCGCTTCAACCAATCCAAGGTGGTTTTGAGATTAAAAATGATTCAAATTCGGATATTTACTATTTTAAAAGTGAACCAAGCTTCGGAATTATGGCCGCGTACTTAATTGATTATCTTTCCGCTGAGGGAATCGAAAGTGAGGCATTAACTTTGTTGCGCCAAGGGCTGACTGAGGGCAGTTTTAGTGAGACGCTTGTGCAGCAAATAAGTGATCGGTTGACCGAAGATTTGGCTGATATTATTACTCTTCCGGACTCAGCCTCAAACTTAAATAGAAATCGGGGAGCGGCGCTTTTGGTTGCAAAGGTAGCTCTTATGAATTGGTTTCCTACTAGTAAACGCTCGGAAGCGCGGTTTAGTCCGTCTGATCTCGAGCGTAACACTCAGCTTCAAGAACTTGCTATAAAAGTTTCGAATGCGACAGATTCAGTTTCAAACGCTATTACTTTCGGGCTGGGAGTAGATTTAACCGACATGGCTCCGGATTCGACGGGTGCTGATTTAATGAAGGCGTTGTTGCGGCGGGCCGGTCAAATTTCTGATGATCAACTTAACGACGCCGGGGAAATTTTTGCGTATTACTATGGCGTTGCAAGAGAGAGTTCAGAATTTTCAGGTCTTAAGCAAGAAGAGTTATGGAGTAATGCACCATTTTGGAAGGCAATCACGAAGAGCATATCCAAAGATGCAATTGGCGCTGCTTTACGTTCCGAAATGCGGCGCGAAAATGCGGTATGGGTTGAGCCAAAACAATCCACAGCGGTACCTGTGACAGTTGCCGTGAGACCTGGCGATATTATCCATCTGGATTTTCCTGCCAAAAGAGCGGAGGGGCTTGAAGAGTATTACTATGTTGTCGGGGAAGATTTGAATCAATTTACATTTCAGCGCTATGAGAAAAAACAGGGTGATTCTGAGGCCAAGTCCGCAGGATCGCGTCCTTTGACCATGTCAAAAAATTTATCAAATAAGCGAATGACCAATAGCGATGGTTATGAGTTTTGGTTTGATATTACGCCCGAAGGAATGTTGTTGGTGACGATGAGACGAAGGATAGGATTAGAAGCGCATCGCAAAAGTGAACAAGAAGTGCCGAGCCCTGAATCACAGATTATGCGGCGCAGTCTTTCTCAATGGCGCGCAACAGATTTTTATGCTGTGCTTGGATTTCAAGGAATTGACAGCCAGGAGAAAGCACGGGCGATTTCTGTTCAAGACGTAGTCCAAGCATTTCGTGATTTAGCCCGTAGTATTCATCCTGATAAGGTCGCTGATGCGGAACAAGCAGCGGCAACAGCAAGGTTTCAAGCGGTGAATGATGCCTATGCGGTTTTGGGAGACCCTCAATTTCGTGCACAGTATGACCGAGTTCGATTCAGCCGCTCCGAAGCGCGAAGTGTTGAGAAAAAGGAGGAGTTTATTCAGGCATTACGGAATTTTTTTGATACGGATGGGATCTTTGATGAGAATCGACTTGAAATTGATCTGGCGCAATTGAGGCGAAATGAATCCACTTCCATTGAGCCTGGTATTTCAGATGCGCCTTTGTCAAAGCTGGTCAAGATTATGCGCATTTATGGTGTCGAGTTACGTGATTTGGAAAGTATAAAGATTGAAGATATCAAAAAGCTCGGGTTTGATCCGCATCTGAGCCAATACGCTGAAGCATATGAGCGGGCATTAAAATTTGAAAGCGAAAAAAAATATCCTGAGGCATGGGGGCAGTATGCGATGGCCGGCTTCTTTGGAATTAATGATGAAGATGTTGATGCAGCAATTGCGCGTGTGCAGAAAAAATGGTTTGAAGAGCTGGCCAGCCTTGGTGTTTTAGGGCGAGTCGACAGTCAGGGTGAAAAGATTATTGTGAAAGATGATCAGCCTATGCTGGGAGCGTTGATTGTGGGTGTTGGATTTGGAGAAGCCCGCGACCATTTGATTGATAAGCGGAAACAAAGGTTTGCCACTTATTCAGACCGCTATTTGGGATTTGCCCACGCTGCGATTTATCACGGGTCGGTAGAAATTTTGCTGACCTATGATGAAGAGGGGAGAATCATTGCCGTTAACGGCACTTTTACCCGTGATTTTCATTTAGGAAATTTGAATGCCGAAATTGATAGCATAAAAATTTATCCCCGTGATGAAGAGTTAGTCGTTGAGGGTTGGGTGGATGATCAAAGGGTTGATGGGCTGGTCTTTTCAAATAAAGATAACGGCCGTGTGACAGGTGACCGCAGGCTTCCCATTTCTGAAGAAGAAAGGAGTGCTATTAAATGGGCCGTTGATTATGCCCAAACGAATTTTATTAGCGCAGAACTGATCCGAACAGGGATGGAAATATTCGAAACGCCGGGCACTCTCGAAGAACTTTTTGTTCTGCTCAAATCCTTGGTGCCGAATGATGACGCGGAGAAGGTTGCAAATTTTATTCGCTCGCTTAATGAGTATATAGCGGCTTGGGAAAACTATCCGCATTACCGACAAATTCTGGAAGAAATAGCAATCCGAATTGATCGTTCCGAAGCCCGGGTATTGTCGGCAGATGAAGCAAGGCAGCTTATTACGGCCGCGGCAGATTTAGTTGCGGAAGCCGTTAGGGTTGGCGTGAAGGATGGTTCAGAGGTTCAAACTGCCGCCGCTGCGGTTGCGGATCTTCTGAGTCAATCTGAAGATCGGCATGCTGCGATTACGGCATTGCATGAAGCAATCATTGAAAAGATCGGAATTAGGGGTGTTCAGAATGGTCAAGAAGTCATTGACCGGGTGATGAAAGACGCGTTGATGATCCAAGTCGCCGAGAAATTGGGAATTCCCAAGCAAAAGTCATCTGTCCGTAATCCCATTACACTGGGGCTTTCTTTGGCAGATGGAGCCGCGACTTATGATTCTGAAACTGTGCGGGCTGTGTTGATTCGATTTTTACCGAAGGCTTATGCGGCCGGAGTAAACCAAATGGCTTGGTCAGACTCTGCCGTGCAGAGTATTTTAGGAAGTGCTTTAAATGAACTGGGTGATCTGAAGCAGGAGCTGAAAGCCTCATTAGATTTAAAAACAGCTACGGCAGGGGGGCAACAAGTAGCCGCAGCCGGGACATTTTCCGGCGTTGTTTCACCGGAGATTGTGCAAATTTTAGCTGATTTTACAAATGCTGAAAATATGGATGTGATCGCGAAAGAAGCCGTTCTTGAGATGCAGTTAATGATTGCTTTAGTGGTTGGTCAGCGCTTAAGCGGGATCATCGGAGTGGGCGATATTGATAAACAAAAGTTGTCTCAAGAAATTAACAAAGATCTTGCCGTCTTTGGGATTACGGATCAGGTCATTCAATTTAAAAACAATGTCTTCTCAATTGATGCTTCGGCATTGATTGGTGTGATCCACGAAATTCAAGCTTCCCAAGCCGCCGCAGTTTCCGCGTAATGCGAATTTTTTTCTAAAAGGCGAGTTCCTTGGATGGGACTTAATTAGCGCGTTCTAACTCTTTATCCTTTGTTCCTTGTTCTTTGTTCCGTTATAATTCCCAGAGTCTGGTCCCATATCAGCTTTCAAAACGAAACTTTGAGTTTTAAAGCCGAGTCAAAGCGGAACGAAGCGAGCATGCTGGCTTACAGCCTGTAAGCTGAGTTCTGCGCGGACGCAGGACACAGTGTTTTTATTTTCTGTCTCTGACAGAATCAAAGTTGCAGTTGATAGATGATATGGGAGCAGACTCTTAAAATGTCACGCGAAGGCCGTCTTCTTTTTTGGGCTTCTTTTATTCTGGTCGGATTTGGGTTGGTGATGGTGTATAGCTCCAGTGCCGTTGTTGCGGCCGAGCAATACAAACATGCCTCCTATTATTTGACCCGCCAGTCTTTGTTTGCGGCATTGGGTGTTGCCGCTTTTTTTCTTGTCGCTTCCATCCCGCTTAATTTTTACAAGGATCATGCGCGCACGATTATGTTTTGCGCGATCGGACTGACCTTGCTTGTTTTTGTCCCGGGACTGGGACGTTCCGCGGGTGGTGCGCGCCGTTGGATCAGTTTGGGCGGATTTAATATTCAGCCTGCCGAATTTGTGAAATTGGCGGCTTGTATTTACTTAGCGAACTATTTGTCCCGGAAAGTCTCGGTGGTTCAAAAAGGAACTTTAAGTGTCTATATTCCCCCCGCGATTTTAATCGGATTGGTGTGTCTTTTGGTTTTAGTTCAGCCCGATTTGGGTTCTTTTGCTTTTCTTGTTATTTTGACGAGTTTGGCTTTTTTTGTAACGGGATTGCCAGTGCGCTTTGTGGCTATCGCGCTGGGAGTTTTAATTCCGGCCTTTTATTTTTTGATTGTGCGCGTACCTTACCGCATGAAGCGCCTTGAAGCTTATCTCAATCCCTGGGATGATCCTCAAGGTAAAGGCTTCCAAATCATTCAGTCTTTGCTTTCTTTTGCTTTGGGCGGAACCACCGGTGCGGGACTTGGACAGGGAACACAAAAACTTTATTACCTGCCTTCAGGACATAATGATTTTATTTTTGCTGTTATCGGAGAAGAATTGGGACTCTTTGGAACTTGTTTTGTTTTAGCTGCTTTCTTGGTGATTTTTTATGCGGTGGTTAAAATCGCTTCCCGCCGCCAGCAGATTTTTGAGAAGTTATTAGTTTTACTTTTGGGGTATTACCTCGTAATTCAGGCGATGATTCATATGATGGTCTGCACCGGCCTTGTTCCTACAAAAGGATTGCCATTGCCGTTTATCAGTTACGGGGGAAGTGCTTTAATTGCTAATATGATCGCCGTCGGTTTGATTATTGCTTGCGACAGACATACCCGAGTCGAATGGAAACCACAATGAGCTTTCTGAAAAGGGCTCATCTGCGGCGTTGCAAACTTCGTAGCCTTGGACTCGTCCGATTTTTCTTTGAGACGAGTCACGGAGTTGAGTTTTGTTTATCAAACACCAAGGGGTGTTTGAAATTTAAAGGAAACTCCAGTGCAGCGTAGGTTTTCACTACGCCTCCGCGGGCGTTTGCTCGTTTCTTGCAGTCAATCTTTTTTGAACGGGCATGAGATTAAGTAGAATGCAAAACTTCCTACGAGTTATCCTTGTGTTTTCGGGTCCGTCGGGCGGGCATTTGTTTCCCGCACAAGCTTTTGCGGAAGCGGCTCACGCAGAGTCTTCGGATTATAAAATTGTTCTCGTGACCAGTATTCGGGCGCAAAATCTTTGTCTTAAATTTCCGGCGGGTATTTTTTCCGAAATTGTCTTTTTACCCGAATTCGGTTCTCCGATTGGTTTTTCTTTTGCCGGGTTAAGGGCGTTGCTGAATATTCCGGTCGCAAATATTCAGAGCTGGAATCTGCTTTCCCGCTTGAAACCGGATTTATGTGTTGGCTTCGGCAGTTTTGTTTCTTATTTTGGAATGCTGTTTGCGGCGTGGCGGGGTATTCCGACTTTGATTCATGAGCAAAATCAGGTTCCCGGCAAAGCGACCCGCATGCTTCAGTGCTGGATCAAAACGATTGCGACTTCATTTCCTGAAACCGCCTTCCGCAGAAAACCGCGTGAAGTTGTTTTCACCGGGCTTCCGATTCGGCGTGAAATCAGAGAAAATCGGTTGGACTTAAACCGAAAAGCTGAGCAGCCCTTTACCGTTTTAGTTTGCGGCGGATCCCAAGGCTCTGCTTTTCTGAATCAGGCGGTTTTGTCCGCTTTTTCCGGATTTACCGCTGAAGAACGCGCTCAATTTGCCGTTATACACATTGCGGGAAATGGACAGGATCATTCAATCCGAGAGGCTTATCAGCGTTTGGGTGTTTCGGCGGAGGTAATGCCATTTTTTGAGAAAATGTGGCTTTTGTATAATCGAGCCGATATGGCTGTTTCGAGAGCAGGGGCCAACAGTTCTTTCGAACAAGCTTTGTATGGTATTCCAACGGTTTTTATCCCTTACCCTTATGCCGAAGGACATCAAAGTGAGAATGCGAAGTACTTTGTCGATCAAAAAGGAGCTCTAATTGTGGTTCAGAGTGAAGAATCAGCTGGGGAGTTGGCGGCGATCCTGAGAAGCTGGGAGAGCCGGCCCGAAAGTTTCCGTGAGATGGGGCGGGTTATGCGCCGATTGAGCTTTGAAAATGGGGATATTCGTCTCTGGAATATTGCCAAAAATATGTTAAAACTTAACACATGCAATTCTTAAATTCAGAATACCAAACTCTCTTCGGAAAAGTCCGTTCAGTTTATCTTGTTGGAATCGGCGGCGCGGGTATGAGCGGGTTGGCTCGTATCTTAAAAATACAAGGTTTCGAAGTTGCCGGATCTGATCGAAAAGTCACACCTATTCTTGAACAACTACAATCCGAAGGCATCCATGTCCATATCGGTCAGCAAGCCCCGGGTTTTACGCATGCCGATTTAGTTATTTATTCGACCGCGATCGCTCAAGATCATATTGAGATGAAATACGCGCGCGAAAAGGGAATTCGAATTTGTCATCGCGCGGAAGCTTTGGCCGCGGTTTTTAATCAAGCTGAAACTTCGATCGCCATTACAGGGACGCATGGAAAGACCACGACTTCCGCGATGGTTTCATTTTTACTCGCAAAACTGGGCAAGTCACCGACCAGTTTTGTGGGCAGTGAAATGCTGAATTTTGGGAGCAATGTTCTTTCCGGAGCGGCCAATAATTACTTTGTCGCGGAAGTGGATGAAAGCGACCGCACCCATGAGCTTTTTTCTCCGAATTACGCAATTATTACTAATTTGGAAATGGATCATCACGAAAGCTACGCTTCTATGGAGGCTTTGGGGGATTCGTTTCGTACTTTTTTGAAACGATTTCACTTTCCTGGGCTTGCGATTCATTGCGGTGATGATGCTTTTTTGCATCAGGTGGTAAAAAGTTCCGGTAAGCCCAGTTTGAGTTACGGCCTTCAGCCGCAAAATGATTTCTCCGCGCGGAATATTGAATTCCGCTCTTTTGGATCAGAATTTGACTGGTATGAGGGTGATTTTTTTCTGACCCGGATTCGGCTGTCCATTCCCGGGGTGCACAATATCTATAATTCCATGGGAGCTTTGATTGTCTGCCTTCAGTTGGGGTTTAATTTAGAAGCGCTGAAAGAAGCCATTTTTGAATTCCGTGGGACGCGCCGCCGCCTTGAAATCAAATATGATTGCGAAGCCGTGACGGTTGTGGATGATTACGCGCATCACCCCACCGAAATTACGGCCTCATTAAGAGCTCTGCAATCATCAGGACGGAAAGTCTTAACGGTTTTTCAGCCTCACCGCTATTCGCGTGTGCGGCATCTTTTTAAAGAGTTTGCCGGCGCGCTGGGAGAGGCACAAGAGGTTTATCTAACCGATATTTATGCTGCGGGCGAACAGAATCCGGATAATATCAGCATTAAAATGATTTTTGAAGAGGCCAAAAAATATGGAATTGACCGTATTACTATGGTCAAGAAAGAAGATTTGGTTCCGACGCTTCTTCAGCGCCGGGTTGCTAATGAAGTGATCGCGTTTTTAGGTGCGGGAGATATTGGAGAGGTTGCGGATGAATTTGTCAGCAGTTACCGATCTCAAAATCAGGCGTAACGTCGCGCTCGCGTCGTTTGTGACGATGCAGGTGGGCGGCCGGGCGAATTATTTTGCCGAGCCGACAACCGCGGAGGAGCTTGCTGCCGTTTTAGTGTGGGCGCAGGAAGAAAAACTGCCGCATTTCATTTTGGGCAAGGGGTCCAATGTGGTTTTTGATGATGAAGGCTACGATGGTGTAGTGATTTCGATGTTGCGTTTTCGCAGTGAAGATTTGCGCCGCGAAGGCAGTGATGTGATCGCGGGCGCGGGGGTTCATCTTTACCGGCTGGCTAAATTTTGCTGTGCGCAGGAACTTGCCGGCGGAGAGTTTTTTGCGAATATTCCGGGCACCGTTGGCGGGGCCGTTTTTATGAATGCGGGTTTCAGCCGTATTGCGGGCAAAAAAAATGAAACCGCGGATGTTCTCAAGTCGGTGCGTTTGATGGATAGCAAAGGGAGAGAGCAGATTCTTTTGCGCAGCCAATTGATCTTTGGATATCGTAAATCCAAACTGCCTGCCAATACGCTGGTTACGGAAGCGCGTTTTACTTTGCGTCCCGGCGACAAAACTGAAATTGCAGCAGAAATGCAGGCCAATTTTGATTATCGCAATACCAAGCAGGATTTGAAGCACCCAAGCTCCGGATCTGTTTTTAAAAACCCTCCGGCGCCTTGTTCGTCCGCTGGGTTGTTGATTGAAAGAAACGGTTTGAAAGGGAAACGTATCGGCGGCATGATGGTTTCGGAAAAGCACGGTAATTATTTTATTAATGCGGGCAAGGGAACTTGTCAGGATTTAAAAAACCTCATTGAAGAAGTTCAGACTGTTATTTTTGTCTCGGAGGGAATACGTCTCGAGCCTGAAGTTCGAATTATTCCTTCTAAGTAAATTTATTTTTTTGTGAATTTAACCTCTTACACCATCGGCGTTTTGCTGGGCGGTTTCTCGTCAGAACGGTCCGTTTCCATTAAATCGGGAACCGCGGTTCTTGAATCCCTCAAGCGCAGCGGATTGACCGCCATTGCGATTGATCCTCGTTCCAAAAATTTTGAAACCAAACTCAACCGGGTTGACGCGGTTTTTATCGCTTTGCACGGCGAGTTCGGGGAAGACGGGCAAATTCAAAAATTGCTCGAAAAGAAAAAAATTCCTTACGCCGGTTCCCAAGTTAAAGGCATGCAAATCAGCTTTGATAAGCTTAAAACCAAGCAAATTCTTAAGCAAAAAGGATTGCCGACTCCACCGTTTTGGATTTTAACCCGGGCGAATTGGAAGTATGTCGCGGCGCGTATACCGGGCTCTTTTTTTATTAAGCCTTTTACGGAAGGCTCCAGTGTGGGCGTTGAACTGATTGAAAGTTTTGAGAAAAATGCCGATATTATCCGGAAGTCCGTTCATCGGTACGGAAAAATTCTGGCGGAAGCGAAAGTGACCGGCCGGGAAGTGACCGCCGGTATTTTGGGGGATAAAAAACTTCCGGTGGTTGAGATCCGCACGCAGCGGGCTTTTTATGACTATACCGCGAAGTATACGCCCGGCTTTACCGAATACGTGACCGAGCACGGTTTACCGGGCAGGCAGGTTCGGCGCATTCAGAATACGGCGATGAAGGTGTTTAAGGCTTTGCAAATGAGAGATTTCGGACGGATCGACATGATGTTGGACGAGAAAGGCCGGCCTTATGTTTTGGAAGCCAACAGCATTCCCGGCTTAACTGCCATGAGTTTACTGCCCAAAGCGGCCGGAAAAGCGGGGATTTCATTTGATGAGCTGGTGCTTACGATTGTTGGTATGGCCGCGCGGCGAATAAAAAAAGTAAAAGGAAAACATTGATGGCGAAGCGTAAAAATAATGTGTCTACAAGGAAAAAGTTTAAATGGACTTCAATTTATGACTGGGTTCCGAGCGCGTTAGTGCAGTCCTTTGCCTGGTTCGTGCTGGTTCTTTTTCTGGTCGGTTCGGGTTTGGGCGTGCGTGAAATGCTCTACGCCGATCCCGTGCTTCAGCTTCGTCAGATTAAGGTCTATCCGCCCAACGCGGTTTCAACGGCAAAGCTTGAGTCACTCCAAAAAAAATACTTCGGTCAAAACACCGCGCAGATTGATTTGCGCGCGATATCCAAAGATTTAGAAACAGATCATCAGGTTTTAAAAGCCGAAGTCCGCCGTGATTTGCCCTATCGGCTTGAAATTCATGTGGATCGGCGCGTTCCTTTTGCTTATGTTCAGTTCGGCCGCTCCGGAAAATGGGCGATTGTTTCCCGCGACGCGGTTGTGATCGATGTGGTGAATCAGCCGGCCGAGGGACTTTATGTGGTTGAAGATGATTTGCTTGCGAACCAAAAACCGAAAATTGGATTGCGGTTAACCAAAGACGTTATGGATTTGGTCAGAACCATGGATGCTTTTTTAAAGCATCCAGCGGTACAAAATGAAAAAGTAACCGGAATTGAAATGCTTCCTAATGACGCGGCGATCATTCGCTTATCTGATCTTTACCTCAAAGTAAGCTTAAACGATCCTGATCCGGCGCAAGCTTTCAGCAAGTTTCAGTATTTGCTTGAAACGGAGACCCGTGCCGTGATCGAATATGTTGACTTGAGATTTAACCGCGTGATTTTAAAGCGCAAAGCAGAGAAAACAGAAAAAGAGTCAAAGCGAAGATGAATCCCGGCGAAATAAAAAAAGGTAAGTCGATCGTTGTTTATATCGGAGGACGGCGTATTGTCGCTATTCTGGGATCGACGGATGCTGCCGTACCCAGCGTTCTTCGCTTTCAGGAACGTAAGTTTCCTGACGGATTGACGAACGGTCTTGTCACTAACTTGCAAAACGCCACCAACTCCATTGAAAAAGCTTTGAGTGATTTAGCGCCCATTACTGAATTGGAAAAAACACCTGTTTATGTCGTTTTGGGTAATGCTTCATTGCGTCAGCACCGGTTTGAGAGCTCTCAGTATTATTCGTCTACCCGCACCGTCACGGCTGAAGATGTGCGTGCTGTGATTCAGCAGACGCGCAGTGTCGCGACTTTACCTTTGGCGGAAACAGTTTTAACCGCGGTTCCCGAGTCTTTTGTTGTGAATGATATGGCGGGTGTTAAAAATCCCATTGATTTGGAAGCGCAGCGATTGGGGGCGCAGGTACAGCTTTTTTCCATGGATTATCAAAGCTTGCGCAATATTGTTAAGATTTTTGAGGGGCTTGATCTGGAAGTGAAAGGCTTTTTCCCGAAGACATTGACTGTTTCCGAGGCGGTTTTGAAACCGGAGCATAAACAAAATGGTTCGGTTGTCATTGATATTTCAGACCGCACGACGGAAGTGATGGTTTGGAAAGATCAAAAGCTGGTTGCTTCAAAATTTCTTTCCATCGGCGGAGCGTGGCTGACGGAGAAAATTTCAGCGCGATACAAATTAGATCCCGTCGCCGCGGAAAATCTAAAAGAAAAATATGGTTCGGTGGAAAATGAATTTAAATCTGAGGAGTTGATTCCGCTCTGGTCAAAGTCGGAACAATCACGGGAAATGATAAAGCGGGGTGATTTTCAGACGGTTTGGTTGACGCTTGTCAAAGAGTGGATGACCCTGATTCAGGGTGAGGTCGAGCAGATTTTAAGTGAAGCTCGCATTTTTCATCCGGATATTTTTTTTACGGGCGGACCGGTGCAGATGGATGGCTTTTTAGAGTGGATGCAGAGGGAATTCGGTGTTGAGGGTAAAATCGGCCTTTCGCATCAGCTTGATACAACGCCCGAGATTTTACGCAGTCCCATTTGGGTGCCTGCTTTGGGTATGCTGCATTGGATTGATTATTTTAAGCGCGATCTTGAGCCGCTTTATGTTCCTCGCGGCGTTGTGGAAAAATCAATCCTAACGGCGAAGACTTGGTTCGCAAATTACTTCTAATATTAATTTTTAGGAATTTCATGATTAAATCACTTTTTTGTTTTAAATGGGTTCTTTTAGTTTGCGTGCTTTCATTTTCCGTGAGGGCGCATGCGGAAGATATTTCGGCTCAGCAGGGCGTGGAGGCTTTTTTAAATACTATCCGGTCGATGGAGTTTCCCGTGAAAGACGCGGCACAGCATGAGAAAAAAATTAAGCAAGCTGCCGCTTATCTTGATTTGCAGGCAATGGGAGAAAAAGCCCTGGGCACGAATTGGGCCGTAATGACAGCGAATCAGCAAAAGCAGTTTATGGAACTGCTTTGGAAGCTGATCGAAAGCATTGCTTACCCGCGAACGAAGAGCTTTTTAGGGGATCAGAAAATAACATATACGGATGTAAAGCCGATTGAACGAGGTGTTGAAGTTCTAAGCAGCGTGCATGATCAGGAAGCCGCTTTGGATGTTCCGGTTGTTTACCACCTTTATCAAGAGGATGTGGTGTGGAAGATATATGATATTTTTATGGATGGTGTTTCCATGACCGAAGATCTTCAGTATCAATTCGACAAAATGATTCAGGATGGTTCAGTTCAAACTTTGCTTGATCGGATGTCTGAACGCCTCGAAGAAGCTCAAAAAGAAACAACAGGCGCATAATTTTGTCCCGCCGTTTCAATTTTGTTCATAGTCAGGCGCGGTTAATTAACCGTTACGCCTTCGGAATTTTAACCGCGCTTCTTTTCATTACGATTTTCTTGTTTCCGGCCGCCGCCAAACTGAAAATTAAAGCCAACTTTCTTTCCCTGCTTCCGGCTTCATCCCAAAGTGTTAAAAGCACAGAGAAGCTGATCGATAAAATTGGCGGAACCAGCTATATCATTGTTGCCGTCGAATCGGAAGATGAAGAAAGCGCCAAGCTTGCCGCCGAGAAACTGGCTTCCGCGGCAAAGTCATTTGAACAGGTTGAATCTGCCGACAACCGAAGCAGTATTCCTGAATATGCCAAACGGCATATGCTTTTTTTCAGTCTGGATAGTTTAAAGAAGTTTGAAAAGGAGATTCAGAGCTTCATTGATTATCAGCGCCGGAAAAATAGCCCTTTTTCGCTGGATCTCATTCAGGAAGATGAGCCGAAGGTTAACGCGGACGCGCTTGATTTTGAGGAAAAAGTTTACAGCATCGGAGCTTTTCCAAAAAATGAGAGCGGAACGGTGATGCGGATTGTTTTGATCAAGCCGCATTTTCAAGTCGGAGATTTTGTTCCTTCCAAGCGGCTGTTTGACCGGATTGACATGGCTTTTGCCGATATTGCGCGCGCAATGCCGAAACCGGTGACACACGGAATTACCGGTCCCTACAAAACTCGTTATGATGAATACTTTACAATTACCCAAGATCTCAAATTGACAACCGCGGTGACGGTCTTTTTAATCGCTGTCTGTCTTTTTTTAGGGTTTCGCACTCTTCGCTCTTGGGCGCTTGGTTTTATTCCTTTGGCTGTTGGAATGGTCTGGATGTGCGCCTTTGCGACCTTTGCTGTTGGCTATTTAAATTTAATTTCTGGCTTTTTATTGGGAATTATGACCGGGATGGGGATTGATTACAGTTTGCATATGCTGGTGGAGTTGGAAGAGGAGCGTTCCAAGACAAAAAGTACTTTTAAAGCGGTTGAGCGCACGATTCGTTCGCTGGCAATGCCGCTTTTTACAACAGTTTTGACAACGATCATCGCGTTTTTTACTTTAACTTTGAGTGGGTTTGAAGGGTATCGCCATTTTGGATTGATCGCGGGGGTGGGGTTGGTTTTATGCGCGGGGACTATTTTTTATGGTTTGCCCAGTCTTTTGGTTGCGGGTGAAAAGCTTAAGCTGTTCCGTTGGAAAGCATCGCCACCCCGAAAGCATTTGCGGGAACCCCGGCGCGGACCTGTTTTTGCGCTTGTCGGGGCAGGCGTTATTTTTTCAATTATTTGTCTGTTTCAGTTACCGAGAGTTCAGTTTGAGTTTAATTTTACCAAGCTTCAAGAGCGCGACGCGCCTGCCATGGATCTCGCACAAAGAATCGGAGATCATTTCGGCGTGGTGCTCAATCCGGTTGCGATTTTGACACCTCACCGTGAGCGTGCGGGTGAGATATCGGATCGAATCAAGGCGCATGTTGCTTCGTCACCCCAAAGTCATATTGATTTTTCCGCTTCACTGATGACGCAGGTTCCGCGTCAGCAGGAAGAAAAAATCGCGGTATTGGTTTCGATCCGTGAAAAGTTAGACCGCTATGCCCGGCTTATTCAGTCGCTGGATAAAGACGCGCGTAAGAAAATCGCGGATCTTCGCGAGCAGCTTGAGCCGGAAATTTTGACATTGGATCGTTTGCCCGTGAGCGTGACAGAGCAGTATGAAGGCAAAACGGGTGAGTTGTCCGCTGTTTTTGTTTATCCCAATCAAAGCATTATGGATGGACGATTTGCGCAAAAATTTGTGAAGGAGATACAAAGTTTAAATTTACCGGCAGACGCGGAGCTGGCCGGTGAACCGATGATTTACGTTGAAATTTTATCTATGCTCGAGCGGGATACCCCGCGGGCCGTTGCGTTAAGTTTGCTGGTCATTATTGTTTTGCTTTTTGTCCATTTTCGAAACCTTGGGGATGTAATGTGGGTTTTGCTTCCGGTTTTAACCGGTTTTCTTTGGATGTGCGGCACCGCGGCCATGTTGGGAGTTCATTTTAACTATATGAATATGGCTATTTTGCCCTGTGTTCTCGGCGTGGGGATTGACAGCGGCGTTTATATTTTTCACCGCTATAAAAAAGAAAAGAAATCAACCATGGCGCAAATTTTGGATAAAACAGGTAAAGCGGTCATCTTATCTTCGATGACGACGATGTCCGCTTTCGGCAGTTTATTTTTAGCTAAGCATCAGGGGATGTCATCCATGGGAGCGCTTGGTTTTATTGGGTTTGGATGTTGTATGCTGGCTTCCGTGGCGTTTGTCCCCGCGCTGATGGAAACATTGGCGATGAAATATTGGCGTCCGTTTGGCCATGAGGCCAAGAAAACTTAAGCTGGCCATGGAGTCAATCGAGCTTAAGCCGCGGTCTTTGTTTTTTCCTCGAGCCAATCCAATTCGTTCAGCAAAACATCATAGGCGATTTGTACCGAGCCGTCCGGATATTTGATCAAATGTAACTCTTTCTTACCTTCCGATCTTAAAACATATTTTTTAAGAAAAGTCCGCGTATCTTGTCCCTTTTCATAACGGTTGCGGACAAGCCACATTCCACCGCGATAAGCTTCTACCCAGCCGTACCAGTTGCCGTCATGATAATACTGGAGGTCTTTCGGGGCCTCCTTGAGTCTTTGAAAGAAATACTGCTGTTCCTGAACAGGTCCGCGTTGGCTTTGAATGAATGTTTTATATGATTCTGTTTCAACTGTTGGAGCGTTACCCAGATAAACTTTACTGCCCTTAGAATCAACACCTTTCAGGTAAGAGGTTGTCGCGCAGGCGGTAAGCCCCGCAACGAGAATTAAAGTTAAAAAAGAACGAATTGAAAATTTCATGAATAATGCCCTCATATTTGACTGATGCGGCATTATAAAAGAGGCGGAGGCCGGTTCCAAGTTTTTAAAAAATGAGCGGAAGCTTGTTGATTTATCTCCGGCTCGATATAATCCCATCTCACTCTTTATTTCGAAAGGTCTTTTATGTCATCTATTTCCGATTCAGTCCGCCGGCTACCTTTGCACGCCCGTCATGTCGAGAAAAACGCCCGCATCGGCCAATTCGGCAATTGGGAGGTTCCGCTTTATTACACCACGATTATTCAGGAGCATCACCTTGTCCGTCAAAAAGCAGGTCTGTTTGATATTTCGCATATGGGCGAATTTTTTGTGTCGGGTCCCACGGCTTGCGACTACCTCAATAAAATTCTGCCGCGCTCAATTGAAAAAATGCTGCCCGGGCAAGCTTGGTATATGCCGCTTCTGAATGATCAGGGCGGTTTGGTGGATGACATTATTGTTTATGCCAAAGCGCATAATGATTATTTAGTGATCGTCAACGCCGGCAATGTGGACAAAGACCGAAAATGGTTTGAGGATCATTTGATTCCGGGAGTTAATTTTAAAGACCGCTCCGATGAGTTTGGTTTGCTTGCCATTCAGGGACCCGCGAGCGCGGTGATTATGGAAGCCGCTTTCGGACAGTTTTATACCGGCTTAAAAAATTATTCTTTCGCGGCTTTCGGCGAAGGCATGATTGCGCGCACGGGGTATACCGGTGAAGACGGATTTGAAATTATGGTGCCGACGGCCAAGCTGGATGAAATTTGGCAGGTCTTAATGCGGGCCGGTGCGAAGCATGGACTTGAACCCGTTGGATTTGGTGCGCGTGACACTTTGCGTCTGGAAGCCGCAATGCCGCTTTATGGCCACGAACTGAGCGACGAGATTTCACCCGTGGAAGCGGGGCTTTCCATGTTTATCGATTGGACCAAGACCGGCGATACTTCCCGTGCCAATATGAATGCCGTAAAGCAGTCCGGTCCTCAGCGGAAAAGAGTGGGGTTTGAACTGGTAGGGCGGGGAATCGCTCGCGAAGGAGCCGAAGTTACCGTGAATGGCCAAAAGTGCGGTTGGGTGACCAGTGGAGCGCCTTCGCCGACGCTAGGCAAGACGATTGGCATGGCTTATGTTTCGGCGGATCTGGCGGTTTTAGGCGGTGCAATTGATATTGTGATTCGCGGTACGCCAGTACCCGCTAAAATCGTAAAACTTCCGTTTTACAAACGCAAGTAATGGAATATAATCTGCATCTCTGCGCTACCTGTAGCGCGGTTTACCCGTTTTAATTCCTTTTGTTTTTACGGCTTATAAGGAGCTTTCATGAACTTTCCTGAAAATTTGAAATACACTAAAACGCATGAATGGATTTCTGTAAACGGAGCCACCGCCAAAGTGGGCATTACCGAATACGCGCAAAAAGAAATTTCCGACGTGGTGTTTGTGGAGCTGCCCAAGGTTGCTTTCGGAGCAATCAAAGAAAAAGGCGCAGCGGTCGTTGAGTCCGTGAAAGCCGCTTTTGATATTTATGCGCCTGTTTCCGGTGTTGTGACTGCCGTCAACAAAGAACTCGAATCGAACCCCGGCCTTGTGAATCAGGATTGCTACGGAACGGGCTGGTTTTTTGAGCTTCAGTTGTCTGATCCCGGGCAAGTCGCCACTTTGATGTCCGCCAAAGATTACGCCGCGCATATTCAAAGCGCCGCGCATTAATCGGGCGGGTTTATGCAATACCATCCGATTACGGCCGAAGACGAAGCAAAAATTCTCGAAGCCGCAGGCGTTGCTTCTTTCGATGATTTAGTCAAAGGTATTCCTGCATCTCTGCGCAATCCCAAGATTAATTTGCCGGCAGGCATGAACGAGATGGATGTTCAAAATCTCATCCGCTCATTCGGCACTAAAAACCAATCTACCAAAACCGTTTCTTCTTTTTTGGGGGCAGGCAGCTATGAACACTTTGTGCCGTCCGTTGTTTTTGAAATTCTTGCGCGCAGTGAGTTTTTAACCGCGTACACCCCTTATCAGCCGGAAGCGTCTCAGGGAACTTTGCAGGCGGTTTTTGAATACCAAAGTTTGATTGCCGAATTAACAGGCTTGGATGTTTCCAACGCGTCGCATTATGACGGCGCGACTTCTTTGGCTGAAGCGTGCATTTTAGCGGCACGTCACACAGGGAAGAGCCGCATTGTTGCAGCTTCTTCTCTTCACCCTGATTACCGCGAAGTTCTGGAGACTTATCTTTTATCCGCTTCGTTCCAACTGGATTCTTTTGCTTATCAGGCCAACTTATCTTTTGACCGCGCGGCACTTTTAAAGTCACTTACGGACGATACCGCAGCGGTTGTCATTCAAACTCCGAATTATTTCGGAATCGTGGAAGATTTAACCGGTCTTGCGGACGAACTTCATGCGCGCGGTATTTTGCTGATTCTTGCGGCTAACCCGATTTCGATGGGCGTTTTAAAAACACCGGGCGAATGGGGCGCGGATATTGCTGTGGGCGAAGGTCAGCCCTTGGGCGTACCGATGAGCTATGGCGGGCCGTATTTGGGCTATTTTGCGGTTACGAAAGAGCTCATGCGTAAAATCCCGGGCCGTATTGCGGGTTTAACCGAGGATTCCAACGGCAATCGCGCTTTTGTTCTGACACTTCAGGCGCGTGAACAGCATATTCGCCGTGAAAAAGCGATGTCCAACATTTGTACGAACCAAGCTTTGATCGCGCTTGCCGCCACGGTTTATATGACTTTGATGGGCAAAGCGGGGATGCGTGAAGTAAGTGAAATTAATTTGGATCGCGCGG
>DDUN01000056.1 GCA_002344825.1 Candidatus Multiplicimicrobium inquinatum
TGAAGATGAAATTGCGGCAATGGGGACAACGATCGGAGCTGCTTACGGAGGCGCGATCGGCGTCACAGGTACGAGTGGGCCCGGAATCTGTTTGAAGTCCGAAGCTTTAGGGTTGGCTGTTATGGCTGAGCTTCCGGTTATTGTGATTGATGTGCAACGCGGCGGACCCAGCACAGGCATGCCGACGAAAACGGAGCAAACGGATTTACTGCAGGTGATGTTTGGCAGAAACGGTGAGTCGCCGGTTGTTGTGATTGCTCCCAAGACACCGTCGGATTGTTTTGGGATGGCTATTGAAGCCGTCCGCTTAGCCCTTACTCACATGACACCCGTTGTCTTTTTGTCTGAAGGCTATTTGGCCAATGCTGCTGAGCCTTGGAAATTGCCAAAGATTGAGGATCTTCCCAAAATTGAAGTAAAACATCCGGTTGCTGAGGAAGGAAAAACATTTTATCCCTACGCGCGTGATGAAAAGACACTTGCCCGTCCGTGGGCTCTTCCCGGAACACCTGGATTAGAACATCGTATCGGCGGTCTCTCTAAAGCGGATTTAACCGGAAATGTGAGTTATGATCCGGAAAATAATCAAAAGATGATTAACCTGCGTGCTGAAAAAGTACAGCGAATCGCGGATGACATTCCGGAGCTTGAGGTTCGCGGCGAACAAAAGGGAAAACTTTTAATTTTGGGCTGGGGCGGAACTTTTGGAGCTATTTTTCAGGGAATTGAAGAGTTGTCGGGGCAGGGAATTCAGGTTTCTCACGCCCACTTGAATTATATCAATCCATTTCCGAAGAACCTTGGTAAAGTGCTCGCAAACTTCGAAAAAGTATTGATTCCAGAGTTAAATATGGGACATCTTTTAATGTTAATTCGTAATTCATTTCCGGGCGTGAATGCAGTCGGTTTGAATAAGGTCAAAGGGTTACCTTTTTATGGTGCTGAAATTACCGCCCGCGTGAAGGAGCTTTTATGAGTCCTGATACATTAGTACCGGAGCCGTTGCCGTACCAAAAAGCTGATTTTGAATCAAACCAGGAAGTTCGTTGGTGCCCTGGGTGCGGAGATTATTCAATTTTGGCTACGATGCAGCGAACCTTGGCTAAGTTTAAGCGTCCCAAGCATGAGTATGCTTTTATTTCGGGAATTGGCTGTTCCAGCCGTTTTCCTTATTACATGAATACGTATGGTTTTCACACTATTCATGGCCGGGCACCGACAATTGCCTCGGGGCTGCGTTGTGTGAACCCGAATCTTTCAATTTGGGTGATTACGGGGGATGGTGATGGGCTGAGCATTGGTGGAAATCATTTGATTCACTGCATGCGCCGCAATATTAATCTCAATATTCTTTTGGTGAACAATGAGATTTATGGGTTAACCAAAGGTCAGTATTCGCCTACATCAAAAGTGGGAACGGTGACGAAGTCGACGCCAATGGGCTCGGTTGATTATCCCATTAATGCTCTATGCATTGCGATTGCATCCGAAGCAACTTTTATTGCGCGCACCCTCGATTCAGACCCCAATCACATGAGTATGGTTTTAGAGCGTGCGGAAAAGCATAAGGGTGTTTCCTTTGTGGAAATTTTGCAAAACTGCGTTATTTTCAACGATAAGGTGCACGCACCGGTTGTGGGGCGTGAGAACCGCGAAGACCGCATGATTTATATGGAACATGGCAAGCCGCTTTTATTTGGAAAAAATAAATCAAAAGCAATTAAGTTGAATGGGTTGCGCGCGGAAGTTGCGGATGCGAACGATGCGGAGGCGAAAGAACATCTTTTGATTCATAATGAAAAAGATGCGACACCTAATTACGCTTATCTTTTGACTCAGATGACTTATCCGGAAATGCCGGTTCCGTTCGGTGTTTTTCGTGATATTGAGCGACCTACTTACGATGAGCTTGTTTTGGATCAGGAAAAAGCCGCGTTAGAAACAAGAGGTAAGGGCGATCTTAAGAAGTTGATTTATGGATCGAATACTTGGGAGGTTAAGGCCTAATGTTTTTTCAACGGAAAAAAGACGATCCTCAGGAAAAAAAAGAAGAGCGTGTGATTCATCCGGGCGATAAAGTTTCGATGAGTGCTGGCGCGCAAAAAACAGCGCCAGATGTTTACCAAAGTATTATGATGGAAAAGCAGGTCGGAGAGCTTGTGAACAAAAAAAGTCTTTTGATTGTTTTGCCTTCCGATTCCGTGGAAAAAATTGTCCAGCTTTTGCAGAAAGAAAAACAAAGCGCAGTGCTTGTGGTTCAGCATGAGCAGTTGCTTGGCATTGTGAGTAAACGTGATTTATTGCGCAGAACCGCCGGTATGGAAACCAAGCTGTCTGGTTTGAAAGCGTTGGAAGTGATGACGGCGAATCCGGAAATTGTTAAGGCAGCTGATCCGTTGGCATTTGCTGTCAGCAAAATGGCAATGGGGGGCTTCCGTCATCTGCCCGTGTTGTCAGACGAAGGCGATCCAATCGGGATTATTTCAATCCAAGATGTGTTGAACTGTCTCGCTCCTCTTTGAGTTTCGCGCCTCGTAACTGTGATGGGGCTCATTTTTTAGATAATTTGTTAGAATTAATCCGGTTTTTTTTAGTGATCAAAGTTGATCGTTGTCTAAGCTTAAAACTAGCAAAATATAGCATCACAATTCTTTAGGGTCTTAAAGGTGAATTGACGAAGCGGCAAGACGCAGATATACTTTTTTTAGAGTTATTAAAACATTGAGAGAGTATTTCTATTGATGAATCCTAAAAAAAATCCCGCAAGATTTTCGGTGATGACGAGATTTATAAGTCTGGCGGTCGTTTTCTTTTTTCTTACTACCTCACTGGATATTCAGCTCGCAACCGCAAGTTTAATTTCTTCGTCTCTTCCTCGTTCGCAGACTCCGGACGATATTTTATATATGAATGACATGCAGGGTTTGCTGGGCCGTCAGGATGGCAACCCACTTTCTCAGAATGGTGAAGCATCGCCGGAAGAGGCAGGAGCTCTTCCAGAACAAGATCCCGCACTTGCAAAAGAATCAGATGTTTTGAACGTAGTTGAGAATCCTTTATCTCCCGCCGAAGGCGTAACGAAAGTGGGTGAAGAAAGCTCGACGCTCAACGGTAAAACTGTAGTAACTTGGAATTATTCCGACGGAACTTATTTTGCTTTTAATGAGGATGATAAGCGTATTGTCGCAATCGGTGATTTTACTAGTTCTGAATTTCAGAATGAAATTGAAAAGCGTGAATTTTCGTATGGCACCAGCACCGTTACGGTGACGACGCGGGGGTTGAACGGCCGGTTTGATGTTTATCAAACTTTTGGATTGGACAGCAATGGCAACCTGAGCGATCTGTTGGAGTCCGGCTATTTGATTGACGGTCAGTCAGTTGTGATGCAGGTTTATGCTGCCGACACAATTACTTATTATCAAACGGATGAGGCTGGATCGATCGAGCGCATTTATGAAAGAAACGAAAACGGAACTGCTGGCCGTTTAATTTCTTTTCACGATTTAACTAACCCCACGAGCGCTTCCTATAAAATTACTTACGATGATGTTGCGCAGACAAAGCGAGTGACTGAGAATGTCGCTGGTGGAACCTTTTGGGTTTATGCGGCAAATGACACTTTATTTAAAAGTCCAATCAGCTTGGGGCAAGGAACGAGCCGCATTGATTTAACCACCCATTTACGATTTGGTCAAAATTTAAACGTATATAGAACGTGGGATGCGGCGGCAGCCGGGAATTCAGCTGAGGCGGGTGCCGTTCCGACGAACTATATTTTGCGAGAACGCTTGGAAAATAGCGGGATAGGGCGTGTTATTAAAGCCGTGGATGAGCAGACTGATCTTGAATATGTTTATGATGATGGGCAGGGTGCCGAAGCGTCCACGCTTACCATCTTAAATTATAAAAACGGAACATTTTTAAAGTTTGTTCCGGCACCCGGAGCAGATCCCAAAAGTCCGGACGCGTGGATTTCGAATTTTACGCACTTGGTAAGTACGGGGGCATTTGAGATTGTAAGCGGCGCGCCGGTTTATAAAGCTAAGTTAATGAAGCAGGCCGGAGTTTGGGTTTTGCTCGATGCGAATGACCCGCTTAATTTTAAGGTTTTTGAGGCCTTGCCCAATCAAGATATGGGGAGCTTATTGCGTTTGCGCGGTCCGCCCGCGGAAGATGTGAGCAACCGAGTTGATCATGTTTACGAGTATGATCTGGTTGCCGAAACGGTGCGTGTCTACGATGTGACTCATTTGGTTTATGCCACCTACCGCTACGATGCGGATACTCTTCCCGAGTTGTTGGATCGAGGTTCTTTTCAGATTGATTCCCAGCTTCTTACTTCAGATTCTTTTTTTCCTTACGCAGATCATGCAGTTTTTAGCGCGATTACCCCCTTGTCTGACCCCGATGCGATCAAAGATTCTTTTTATCAATTAGCCGAGCAATCTTTTCAGAATCTCTTTGCGGCCGAAGCTGAGACATGGACGCGCGGGCTGGTTCTTTCTGCAGATATAAGGAATTCAAATCTTGCGGTGGTTGAAATTAAATCGGGTGAATCTACATTTTTCTTCTCAGTTAATCTTGAAATCAGTCAATCAATTTTGATGACGGAAAGTATGGTTGTGAGCGGTAAGACACAGGTTTATCACTATGATGAGTCGGGGCGACGAGTTAAGTTAGTTGATGACGCCGGTGTTATGCTAAAAACTTTCCATTATGGGACGGATAAAGATGAATATACGGAGATTGATTACACAACCAAGGGTTTTTTAATTTACCGGTTAAATGACGACGGCAAATCAGCGGGAGAATTATTACGGAGCGGTTTTTTTGACGATGCAAGCCGGGAATATTCCTTGAAATTGGCGGGTTCTGAAACCTATGAGTATTTTAATTATGGTGCAGATCAGGAGTTTCTGACGGAAGACGATCAATCGATTCAAAACTTAACTCGTACTGGAGGGGCGGCAGGCGGAAGTGCGGGAGCTTCTGGCGGCGGATTTTTAGGTGGCGGTGGCGGTGCGAGTGACAGTGATGGAGATCGTTTAAAAAAATTGGCGAAAGATTTGCAGGAGTGCCAAAAGGAATTGAAGTTTGGCCGTAAATCCTCGTCTGAGTGCCAAGATATTTTGGAAAAGCTGGAAGATATACAAAATCGCATGGGCGCTCCGGGCGGTGGAATGTCCCTTGGGGGTGGAGGAGAAGGGGTGTTTGACGAACAAACTCAGGAGTTAAATGAATCCGAGCCTGTGCCACCGCCGCCATTTTTGCCAGATATTCTTGCCGCCGGAATTGCACCGATTTTATCGCCCAATGCCAGTGTTACCTATAATGAGGACGGCAGTGCGTGGATTGATTTGGATGGAACACGCCAGCTTTGGCTGACGGGTGACGACGGGCAGCTAGGAACGGCTGATGACCGTATGAGCGAACTACGCAAGCAGAATGAAGTCGGCGAAACGATTCAAATTTTGTATGATGCAAAGGGACGCGCAACAACCGTTAATAATTTAAACAGCGGCCAAGAATTAGTGCGTTATTCCTACAATGATACCGCAAAAGTGATGACCGTTTCCCAAACGAATGGCCAGATTCATCAATATCGATATGCTTCCGATTCCAGTCCTTACGATGCCGATGGGTTGATATCGTTCTCTTATTTGAATGCCAAGGGAGAACGCTTGACCCAAAGCTACGAATCCGGCCGATTGACTTCTCTTGCCAATGAAGCAACCGGAGAGTTAACGGAATATGATTATGATTTAGCGGTAAATGCGGTGTCCATTACGAAGTCGGATGGTTCGGCGTGGGTTGTCAGCTTGGGCGGAGACGGCAAGCTGGGCACGGCGGATGATTTTATTGTTTCAGCTCAGATCGCGGGCTCTGAGCGCTTTACGGCTGAATATGATTCGATCGGCCGGTTGCTTTCTCTTTTAGACCGCGAAGCGAATATGCTCACGAGCTATGTTTACGGGCTGGATGGCCGCGTAACTGTCGAAACCAAAAACGCGCAAACCAGCATGCTGCTCAATTCGTCGCAGATTGCTTTAGGAGCGGACGGGCTGCTGGGGTCCGCGGATGATTTAATGATATCAGCTAATGGTTTTTTGAACGGCGAAGCTTTTACTCAAATATTTGATGCGGCCGGTCAATTGATCAGTTATGACCGCTACGATAATGTTTTGGTGCGCGATGCTCAGGGGCGTTTACTAAGAGCCGATGGTTCTTTTGCTTTAACCGAAGCGGAAGCTGCGTCAAAAGCTGTCAGACAAAAAACTCAGTATGATTGGCAGAACGGACAGGTTTCATTAGCAACTTACCGTTTTAATGATCAGGGGCTGCTTTTACAGGAGCCATCCGAAAGGCTATCTTACAGTTTGGGTAGTGATCAAAAGTATGGAACAGCGGATGATCGTTTGTTAAATGCGCTTATCTACGATTACAGTAAAAAAACTTATTCGGAACAAGTTTATGACGATCAAGGACGCGTGACTTTCTACAAGAATTTATCTTCGGGTGACGAACTCATGTATACCTACGATGATCTCAAGGGTACGGTGAAGGTCTCTTCCAGTCTCGGGGGTTTTTATCAAATTTATCAATATGATTCAAATCACGCCGGAGACTTCAAGTATGCCTCTTTGATTGAAGAGGAACGGAGTGGTCAGCGCCGCACTTGGGATGTAAATCAAGGTGTGAAATCTGTGACGGATGCTGTGGGGACGACGACCTATTATCAAGATGGGAAAATTCAGTCGGTTGTAGATAGACACGGCAATATGCTTCAATCCTCATCGGGTCAAAGCGGTATCACTTCTGTCACCGATAGCAAAGGCGTGACAACTTATTACAGACATGGCCAGATTCAAAGCATTGTGGATAAAAGCGGAAATGTACTTCGAGAGTATCAGCATATTGTGGATCAGTCCGGCCAACTCAAGGATCTTGCATTTGATAAGTCCGGCTTGAGCTCAAAAACAACAGACTTGGGTGATCCGGATGGCGATGGGAACATGAACTACCAGATTGCATTTTCTAACGGAGTTTTGTTGCGATATGAAGTGGCGAATGGCAGCGTTATTTTGGAGCAGTCAACGGACATTCAAGGTTCCGAATTTGTTCAGGGAGCGGATGCTGCCAGCGCAAAGCTAAGAATTACATTCAATGACGGGCGTATCGTGACCTATGCGCAGAAAGCCGGCTTGTATGAGATGGAATCGGTGCAAGACATCTCGGGGGCGATTGAACGATATTTTTATTATGAAGCCGTAAATGGCGCTGATGTTGCGAATCCGGATTTAGATTACTCTGTCCGAGCGGACGGTTCGATTGTTTATTACAAAAAAGATGAGCAGGGAAGTACGGTCAATAGTCAATCGACCAACAGCCCGATGATTGATCGGATTGAGTCTGCAGGTAAAAGTGTTGTGCAGTATTTTTATGGCGAAGATGACAAGATTGAGCGTACGGAAGAGCGATCCTTAAAGTATGCCGATCGGCGCTTAATGACAATTACCTACTATGATGCAAACAGTCGTGTGTCTTATGGCTATCAATATGACTTTGACGGGCAAGAAGTGGTGCTCCGTACCGATTATGTCTATTTTTCTGAAGATCAAGAGTCGGATGATTTTCAACGAGTAAAAACGGTCAGTCAATACGATGTGTCGGATTTAGCGGATCCAGCTGTGGGCGGGGAGAAAGTTTCCGTGACGCATTATATGCCCGAAGGGGATTGTCAACGGTGTGATGTGTTTGGCAGCGGAAAAATTGATTATGCGGAGTCATTTGACCAAGATCAAAAACTTGTATCACGTGATGTTTATGACTACAGCGTTCATACTCTTGAAAAAATTACAAGTTATGCTCCGGTTCTGGGCGCGGAGAATTGCGATGTAGTTTCAAATTGTTTGAAACGCGGCGAAACTTTATTTGAAACGGGCGAGTATTTTGAGCAGCGAGCGGTACGAACAATATCTTACGTTCATGATAATGCGTTTCCGAATGACCCTGCGAAGAGTAAGGCCACCTCGTATGATGTCTTAAAGTATAAAGCGGGAACCAATGAGTACGATTTTACAGAACGCTACAAGGTTGTGAATGGTGTCGATGCTTCTCAAGCTACTCCGGCAGAAAGCGATCGAGACACTCTGTTAAGTGTTTTTCGCCAGTCACAGGCGGGAGAGGGGCTATTTGTCGTTCATGATTTTGGGAAAGACTTTGTCGAAGGAAGTGAGGACGATTCTTACGTTGTGCAGGAATCGATTGATGCTCCGGCAGGCTTTCTTACTTCCGATATTAAAGAGGAAGGTTCTGAAATCAAAAGTTACAAAAAATATACCGGAGGTTCATTTGCTGATGAAGGTGAATACGATCTGACCCGTTTTGAAGAGATGACGAGCCGGATAGTTCAGTTTTCGTCCCGATCGGATGAAAACCTTGTGTATCTTAAAAGTTTTATATTTGATGAGGGGACACACACAGGAGAGTATGAATGGCTCACTCAGAAAAATCATCCTGATGCTCAAGGGTTAGACGCCGGCTTAATTACGGATCAAACAGTGGTTGAAACAAAAACTTTTTCTGATTCAACATTTTCTTTGATGAAATCACATGCCATGCAACTTGATGTTAACGGAGATGGTTCTCAGGTGCGTGTGAAATCTTGGTCAGTGAACGAGCAGGGGCAGGATGTCGTTGGTTCTGAAGCTTATACGCAGCAATTTGTTGATAAAGATATCAGTGTGGGCGGTTTAACTGGCGATTGGGTGCGGGTGCAGACCCAGCTTGCTTCTGACTTTACGGCTACCGCCGCAACTGATTATTTGCGCCAATTAATCCAAGATGGCGTGACGTATGTGATCAGTGATTTAGACAGCAATTTCGCGGAAACTGCGGACACGACTTATACGAAGCCGGAAAAGGATAAAACGAAAGCGTTACCTGCGGGAGTTGCGGGCGGGACCTGGATTAAAGTGACTTCAAATTTTGGGTCT
>DDUN01000046.1 GCA_002344825.1 Candidatus Multiplicimicrobium inquinatum
GCGCGGAAAATTATTTTAAAACAAAAGACTTTGCATCCATGCTCTATGAAATGTTTTTGAATCCCCATGCGAATGGAGTTGGAAAAATTCTGGCTGAATGGGTCAAATTAATTACCCAAACCCCAAAAGCGGTTACCGGACTTGAAACTTATGTCAAAGGCTTCGAAAAAGATGCGAAGCCGACGCAAGAACAAAGGCAGAAAGCTTTGGAAAATCTTTTTGAAGCTTTAAATGTTCCTGCGCTTCGTGACGCTCTTGGACAGCTGCTTAAAAGCAGAAACGAAGCCGCGGATGGAAAACGCCTCGACGTAATCATTGATCAAATCATTAATTATTGGACGAGAATTTTGATTTTTGAAGCGACGGTCGCTGAAAATAATCGCATTGTGAATAAAAAAGGCGAGTATGTCGGACAGCTGCTGGGTGAGGGGCAGTTTGAAAAGAGAAATATTGAAGAGCGCGGTATAGCCGAACACTTCATGCGCGGCTATTCGCATATTTTAATGATGATCGCGATTGATATGGGTTTTGATGTTTCGGCGGCAACCGGTATTGGTAAGTCGCGCGGGGCACTCTTGGGTGCCGCGGCTTTTATGTTGAACCGTGCGCCAGGTAATTCGCAGCGCGCGATGTTGGCCCTGGAGCATGCGGCTGCCGCGGGTAAATATTTTTCAAATACTCCTGAAGGGGAGGGCGGATTGAAATACTATGAAATTGCGCGCGCGTTGGGCGTTGAGTTAATTGACGGAAACCGGCGAATAGGTGAAACAAAGGACGGCGTGAAAGATTTTGATGCTTTGCGGCTTGAAATGGAGCGAACACCCAACGGTATTTTAGTGACGGATATTATGAGCAAGACGCATCTTTTCAATAATATTGAGAATCCGGCGGGTCGCGCGCTGCTTGACTATCTAAACCGTCAAATCGGGCGTGTTGTGATTGACGAAGCTCAAATCGCGGCTTTTAGCCGCACCAAAGCGATTATTGCGGAGGGTAAACATCCCAAGCCTGCCGGGGATCAGGTTATTGTGGATGGGGTGGGTTTTGTATCTGCGGTCAAGAAAATGGTTGAGTCGACTGAGGCTGGTGAAAAAATTCAGCGAATTGACAGTCTCACTGAATTTACAAAGATTTATGAGGCGAAGGATAACGCTGACCAAGCTAAAGCTTTTTATATTAGCGCCGAATCCGGCGAAGTTTTCTTTGCGAAATCAGCGACAGACGCGTTGCGTTCTCTTTCAAAGAAGCATGGCGAGCCGTTTAAGCTGGAATCTGAATTTCAGTCTATTTTTCAGGTTTTATTTGGTAACAAGCGCAGGCTTTCAGAAAACGTGGAAGATGTGACGGGGAAAGGTGATTGGCGCGTGACGATTCGTCCCGCGGATGTTGAGATCCACGAAAATATGCAGTCAAGTGATGTGGCTCTGATGGTGGCCTATTTACATCAATTTTTAGAGGCAAGTCGGGGTGGAGTGAATCATTGGATTTGGGCTAGTTTGCGCCTCAAACTTTTAGAAAATGGTGTGTTGCCCTCTGATGCAAACAAGCTCGTCAAAGAAATGACAGATAAAGCAGATAAGTTTATGAAGAACGTGACTTCGGAAGGCAAAGTTAAAATCGATGCGAATGCTTTAAGGGAAATGCGCGAGTGGTTTTTTGTGGACGGAATCGGACGCATGAAAACGAAGATGGGCACTCCGATTCAATCCAACTTTGTGAATGGCGCGGTGGGGTTATCAGCGACCCTGCCGGAGTATATTCGGTTGTTTACCGGAAATGCTTTGGTTGAATTGGGACGCAGTATGCCTGACTTTGGATTTTTAAAAGACGCACGACTTGAAATTAAGTCTTACAAAGAGACGGAAGCGGAATTTAAAAAAGATATTGCGGCTCAATTGCAAGATGTAATGAATAAGAGCAAGGGGTGGGAAAATATTATTTTTATCGTTAAGTCAGAAAAACATCGGGAATGGATCGAGGCGGCCGTGGTTGAGGCTTTTACGCGAATGGGCAAATCAAATGATTTTAACCCCAACAAAATGTCAGACACGGAAATCGCGGATCGTTATGCCGCACATAAGAAAATTCTCGATAAGAATGATGGATCTAAAATTTTACCGACCAAGAAGCCTTATGAGATGGTTGTGATTGGCATCACGATGTCAAAAGATTTAGCGTCGAAAGCGGCTGATATTGCGGTAGAAGGAAGGAAAATTATTATTGCGACCGAACGTGAAGGGACAGGGTACGACGTTAAACGTGCTTTGGATGGCGGAGAAAGTTCAAAATTACCGACGCATGTATTTGCATTTGATATTCAAGCGGATCCCGCCCACTTTATGGCGCAGGTGATCGGCCGTGACCGCAGTAACCGGGGTGCGGTACGGCTTTTCTACAATCACCGCGGACTTCAGCATGTGATTCAAAAAGCCATCGGAAGTGTTTCTTACGGTGATTTTGTCGCGTATCTTAAGCGCGCGCAAAGCCGCGCGATAAGCGATCAGAAAGCTCAGCGCGCGATTGATGCGGGGCTTCGTGACAAAGCGCAGACAAATCCGGCATTGGCTGAACGCCTTACAAATCGAGAGAGCCTTTATCAGAGCCGCTTAGAGCAATTAGGCCGGATGATTCAGATGTCCGGTGATTTGTTCAAATCCAAAACTGATACTAAAAAGCTTGAGCGTGAAATCGATGCTCTGCTGCGCGGAGAGAAGCTCTATGATGTCTTGGCACTTGCGGTTGAGTTTAATGAGTCAATGCACCAATCAGAGTCGGCTGTTGCGGTGCAAAGAACTTATTTGCAGGACCGTCTTGTGATGACCGGACTGCGTAAACTTATTGAGCTTCATGCCGGCAACAAGAAAATGGTTGAGGAAATTCAGGAGGTAATCTCTGAAATTGAGTCGGGGAAACTTCTCGATACGAAGTCTGTTTTTAATCCTTTGGGTGTTGACGGAAAGACACGAATTCATGATCAGATACTCGGCGTGATCGGGCAGATTTTTGGCCGACGCGTTACCACGTCGGATGGAGTTCGTGAAACGGCGAATAGTCTCATTGAAAGATTAACGAGCGGCCGATTAAAAGCGCTTGGCTTGACAGCGGAACAGATCAAAGTTGTTTTTGAATTTGACAGTTTGATCCATGTCGAACGGGTGCTAACCGGAGAAAAATATTCTACCGAATTTAATCTGGACGTGGTTAAAGCTCAGGCAATTGATAAGGGGTTCTCGATTTCCGGACAGCAAAAGGGAACCATTGTTGACTTTATCAAAACGATTATTCAGTTTGGCGAATATATCGTTAAATCAAATGAAACGCGCGCGCCGGGCAGTGAAAAAGCCGAGCAGTATCAGCTTCAAACCGCGCAAACGATGAATAATCCCGAGGCTTATTTAACTAAAATGAAAGCGGAAGGCCGGGCGATCGGCAACAATACCATCGATTCCGCGCGTAAATATTTGACTGCCGAAAAAGAGATGAATGACGCCAATATGAATCGCCGGGCTCATCGTATGTTTGAATTTATGAATCAATTGGCGGGGCAATCGCTTGCAAGTTTGGCAGGCGCTTTACCGGCGCTTCAGGCGATTTTGGCGATTGCTCAAGCGGCGGATTCTTCATACCCTGACGAGGAATGGGCTGGTTGGAAAGCTGCGGTCGCTGCAGTAGAAGCCGGAGAGGTTTCCGCGGAAAAGTGGCAGGAAGCGATATTCGCTTCCGGAAAAATTTTGCTTCGTATGGGATTATTTGATCGCGAGGGATCGGACCAATTTTCCGGTCGTCTAGACCGTCTTGGAATTGTCTATGTGAATATGCAGACCTTGCCTGAATTGTACACGCCATCGGAAGTGGCGGTTCAATTGATTCAAGTTTTAACATCGAATTACTTTGAGGCTGACCTAGCAAGGGTTGATGTTGCGTTAGGCGGGGGCTTGGCTATTTCCGGCCGTGCCGGCTTGTATCGTGATCAAATTAGCCAAGCCGATCGGCAAGTGAAGCGAAGTATGAAACATATTCACGCTTACAATAAACATCAATATCTCGAAAACAAATATTATCAAGCGAAGGTATCCGGAAAATTTGTCGGGCGCTCGCTAATCCGTGCTCAATTATACGTGCATGTTTTAAGACATGGTGATTTTGATGATTCTATAAAGAAAGACTTTTGGTTTTATGCGAAGCGATATGCTCCTGCGGTGATTGTGGGCGGTTTGATTGTGTTGCCGTTGATTGCGTATGTTGCACCGGCGCTGGTTTTGGGCGCCGGGGCGGCAGCCAAAGTTGCGGCTGTGTGGGGCTTGAAATCTGCGTGGGGGATTTTCATCGCTCCTGCATTGATGATCACAAATTTTTTACCGTGGCTTGTGGGTGCGATTACCTTGGGTTCTGTGACGTTGACGTTGCCGGCATGGGTGTCTGGCATAGCTGGTGCGCTAAGTATGACCGGCATGATTGCGTTTGCGCAAAAGCACGTAAGTAGTCTCGCCGCTAATTTTACAACATTTCAAGGGATTAAGCGGTTTATGGCGGATGCTTCGCCTGTTAAAGCTTTTGTAAAAAAAGCTGTGGTCGGGTTTGGAATGTTAGCTGTAGTACCTGCTGTTTTATTGTTATTGGGCGCGCTCGGCGGACTTGCGATTGTTGTCGGAAGTGCTTTGATTGCCGGCATTGGGTTGCCGCTTCTTTTGAGTCAGCCGCAATGGTCAGCGCCTGTTTCTGATTGGCTGCGTGAAATTCGCAATGGATATTTCTTGCCGCTTTTATCACGCGTGGGTTATTTCCATTCGGCGTCTATTAAAAAAATGAAAATTAACAGCCTTGGCGATCCGCGATTGCTTGAAACTTTAATGGTTGCGAATCCCGGATTAACCCGTGACGATCTTGAGAGCTTTAAAGAGCATCGCGCAGAGATCGAACTGGCATTGAATGACCGTGAATTTCAAGTGATGACGGTGGATCAGTTGGCTAGGGTATTGGCTAAATTTAAAGAAAATCGGCAGAAACTTCCTCCGCAGGCGACGAAAGAAGAAATCCGCAAGGCTCTCGCAAAATCAATGGATGAAGCTCTTGAGCGCGATAAGTTTCAGAAATGGTTAGCGGCTTGGATGATTGATCAGCAAATGCCTATTTTTAAAGATAAAGATGACTTAAGCGGCTGGAAAAAATTTGCGAACGGAGCGAAGGGGGTTTGGGGATTTTTACTTGTCCACATTTTAGGGCGCGGCTGGTCTCGCCTGCGAAGCATGCAGGTTGAAGCCCTAAAAGGAATGGCGATGAAAGAGGATGCTCCCGGAGTTTCGCATTTGCTTGATTATTGGGCACTGGTCAATCCGGCAAGATTGCGGTCGTTGGATGTTAATAAGCGGGCCTGGTGGCGGTTTTTTATACCAGACGTGTCGGCCGACATGCGAGCTTTACAAGAGTTAATACGCGTCGCCAAGGAAGAGGATCCCCTCATGGCTCGCATGGGCGCGTTACGGCAATTAAAGCTGACGGGCAGCGAATTTCAGCTTTTTGAATTGGGGCTTTTTGAGCAAGCGGAAATTTTAAAAGACACTCCGAGATTGGGATCGCAGACCGTCGCTGAACTTAATCAGCTTTTCCGAGGAAAAATGGATGTTGTACAGTTTTTGCGTGCGGCGCGTATTTTTGAACCTGCCTTAAATAATATAGATGAAAAGCTTTTTGAATTAATCATGCAAAGTGGGCAGGGGCTTAATTTAGCGCAAATAGTGGATCTCGCGAAAGCGGTAGTTATGTTGGAAAACTTTCAAAATGCCGGTGGACAAGTTGATGTGGATGCGCTGAAAGAAGTGCGCCGTCAGTTTGTTTGGCTGGATGCTGACGCTTTATTTATTTTAGCGCAGCGGTTTGTTGTTAATGATGTTAAGTCGGCTGAAGATATACGAGTACAAATGAGTAAAATAAAAGATGGCACGGAAGCATTCGAGCGTTTTCGGTATGCAGTTCGAGAAATGAAGGCCGGAAATAGTAAGCGTGCGCAAAAAGCGCTCGATGAGGCGGCCTTTGCGGCAAAAACAAATAACATCGCTCTTTCATTTGAGATCGCGCGGTTCAATCGTGTATTTGGTTTGGGCGTTAATCTTGCTTTTATTAATGATGTTGCGGCCGGAAACAAGGAATTAATAGATGCCATCAGTCTTGCGCTTAGTCAGTCTAGCGATGAAGAAATTACTCTTACATTTAAAGGTGAATCTATAAAACTAAGTCGTGAGGAAGCAAATTTTGCATTGATGGGGCTGACTGTGATGAGTCAGATTAAGAAGAGGATTGATCCTAAGGCGGATACAGAAGCATACATGAGTGGAGAAACCATGTATTTCAACAAAAATTTGATCGAGAAGTTAAATATGATGCAAGCGGATGGCGCGTCCGATGTCGAAGTTCAGGCGGTTATTCGTGCTTTCATACTGCATGAAAGCATGGAATCAGAAATTGATGAAACGCTGAAGCCGTATATGAATATGCTGATTAGCCGGCTGCAGCAAAAGAAGCAAGATGGATCGATCTCTGAGGCAGAGCAAACTCAGTTGGATGCGATGCGGCAATCCATTGAATATATTGAAAAACAAGGTTCGGATTCTCACGGACAAATATTTCGTGACTTTTTTGCAGAGTATTTTGCGTCACTTTATTTGCGACTGACTCCGGAGTCAGAGCGTGAGGCTATTTATAACGGGCTTGAGAAGATCAGCCGCTATATGGGGCCGCTTTTTCTGAGAAAAATGGCGTTTTACCGTCAAGTGGCCCAGGATGGGGGTGGTGGAGAAAGTCCGTTTGCTCGGTTTAAAAATCTTTCGGCAAAAGCACAAGCAATTGAAGCAGAAGTCAAACAACAGGCCAATGATGGAAAGCTGACAGCCGTTGAGGCGGAAGCAGCCCTGAATCGCGGATTGTTTGATCTTTATCGTGATGTGTTCGGGTGGCAAATGGATTATTTTGGACGTGTGGATATGGGGGCATGGTTTGGACAGTATATTCAAGCGATTCGCAATGGTGATATCGATGGTGCCCGAAAAATCGTGAATGATAAATTTGATGAGAATAAGAAAACAGACATTCGCTCCCGCCGTGAACGGATTTTGTCGCGAACTGAACGTAACGAACTTTTGGCGGTGGTCAATACAAAGAGCCCGCTTGAAGCCCAGCGCCGTGCTGTTCAGTTTATGAAGAATTGGACCACGGGTCTTGGAATTATGATCAATGCCTACGCTTCGCCGGAATCGCGCTTAGAATTAGATGCGGATCGAGGTGCTAATTACGAAAAAAATAAAAAGAATGCGGAGGAGTTGGCTCAGGGTGGGAAGGGGATCGAGGCGGCGCTTAATATTAAGCAGGAACAGATTGATAAGGACGGCAAAATTAATCTTACAGCAGAGCAGAAAAGTCAACTTGATGTAACAATTATTGATAATTTTGCGGGGTATAAGAACAGCCGCGGCAAAGCTAAGCCGCTTGAAATTAAACCTTCCTCGCTTGCCGGCGTTGAGTTGCGCCGACTGACGGGTACTTATCTTGAAAAATTAAATAAAGTTTTAGAGAGCCGCGGATTGCCCCGATTGCCTGAAGGTGTCATCATCGTGACGGTTAAAGAAGCGTCTGCGCGCAAATTGTTCAAGGAAATGGAGCATGATCCAACCGCGGCAGCTTTTGCGGATTCCAAGTTTCAATTTACTGATGGTAGTTTGTTTAGCCAAATAGGTGGACTTGCCATGGTTCGCGTTGACGATCAGGGGCGTTTGCTAGAGTCAGATCGGCAGATTGCGACGGTTGCGCACGAAATTCGTCATTTGTTTGACCACGTGCAAACTTCCGAGATTATTCCGGCGGCGGTTACTGCCAATGGCGGCAAAATCAATAAAGAGATTGGCAGACAGTACATGCGCACAGAAAGTCATCGGGAAATCAAAGCTTATCCAATGGAAAATGACGGAGTTAAGCATTGGGCGAGCGGACAGGCTAAAGAATATAATGAGGATTATGTCCACAAGGATCTTTCAGATGACTTAAACCCCGAAGATCAAAAGGCATTATTAGATGAAGAAGTTCGCACACAGGAAATGATCGCGCATGCGATTCACTACGTGCAAACAGCTTCCGGAAAACAGGATGAAAAAATTATTGGACGTGATACCAATAAATCGCGAATAGCCGGAATGCAAAGCTTTCTTAACGAAAACACGATGGACGATATCGCCGCGCATATCCAAAACTTTGCCGACAGGCAGCTTCATTTTTTAAGCAGATTAACTGCCGGTGTCGCGCCCGCTTCCCTGAATCAATCACCCGTTTCTGGATTAAAACAGGGACGGTTTGTGCCGGAAGAAAAACGCTCGGAATTGCGAACGGGCGAACAAGACGGGGCGCAGGTTTCTCGTTCTGAAGCGCGGGATTTTGAGGAAAGCAAAGCGGAAGCTTTGGAGTTATTGAAGCAAGTTGCACCGGAGCGGTATGACCTCATCAAAAATGAGCTTGAGACGATACAGCCTCGTCTTGCGACAGCCGCTGAAGCCGCAGAGTATTTCAAGGGTAACCAGCGCGCACTTTATCATCAGGGCTCAAAAACTATTTTGCTGAATCCGGGGCATGCGTGGACGCTGGACGAAGTATCGGTTGCAATTACGCATGAAATGACACACGCGATGTTTGATGGTCTTAAAATCGATCAGTTGGCGCTTATTATTGATAGATTCGGTGATTTGGATGGTCTTGGCGCGCAATACAAAGCATTGGCACTTGAACCTCAAAGTACCATTCATGCTGAAGTGATGATGCAGGAAATCTTAGCGTATTACATGACGCAAGAAGCAATGAAAAAATTTAATCTCAAGTATTACGGACAGCATATCGAGTTGATTAATCTTTTGTTGGGTGCTTTACGTAATCGCGATACAGTTGAATCGGTTAAATTCATTGAAATGTATTTGATGGGAGTTGGCATCACTTCGGGGGTTGGCGCACAGGTCTATAACGACGGATTGTCGCGCGTTCAGCCTAAAATTGTTATTGTGGGTGAAAATTTGTCCGAACTTGAGGTAATGGGTGTTCAGGTGATATCGCGTGAAGGTTTGACGGCGGAAAAATTAGCAAAGCTGGTTAAGAATTCAAGCCGCGAACATACGGTAATTATGTTGCCTAAAAATCTGCCTGCTATGGAGATGTTGGGGGCGCTGCAATCAGAATTTGGCGTTTGGATGGCTTATGATTCCGCTGCTGTCTCCGGAAAACAGTTTAATATTCGTGACAACCGTTCACAAATAATGATGCGCATGGTGGCGGCGATTGGTAAAACCCATTTGGATGATTTTTTGAAGTTGCGTGGGGACATGGATATTGCCGGCATCAAGTCAGGTAATCTCTATGATGCGGATGGGGTCTATGGCAGTCAAGCCATGAAGGAAATTATGGCGGAAATGACAGGCCGTCGAAAAGCGGCGGTTTCAGCGTAATTCCGCTTGGTTGTTCTTATTGCGGGCGAGTGCCGCGCTAAATAACCGACGAAAAAAATCGAATGTGGATTATTTTGGGGATGCCGATACAATAAGCATCATCAAATTTAAAGGAGTCGTCACTAAATGGCTTTAAAAAAAATAAATTGGGTTATCTTGGGCGTAGTAGCCTTGCTTGCGGTGGCTTGGGTGTTCGGGGCACAACGATCCAAGCAAACACCGGGAATCAAAACTAAATCAGATTTGCTGTCCGCTTCCGGCGCGACCGTATTGAGCGGTTCTCCGCGCGGCATTGCGCAGAAGGTGGAAACTGCCTCCTTTTCTTTACCGGGGTTTCAAGTTCAGGCTCAAAAGCTTGATGCCGTCAACCTTCCAATCACAAAAACCGTAGAGGTTGTTCCGGTTTCACCGCGAATTCAGAAACCGGTCACCGTCGTCAGCACGAGCAAAACTGTCAGCGTAAAGCCCGCCTCGCGTTTGGTTTAATCGATTTAAATTTTTCAGGAGGATCAAATGAATTCAAGGCTCAGTCTGTTTGTTGTCGTTCTTTTTCTTTTTTTTGGAGCGTCCCATCTCTTTTCTCAATCTGTCGCTGAAGAGAAATCCTCTCGACCGGCCGGAAGTCCGATGGCCGCTCAAGAGCGCGCCATGAAAGAACGGATGAAAAAAATGAATCCTCCGCATGGTGCGCCCGGCCATATTCATTCCAACGATGAAGGTGTATCCGCCCCTAGTTCGGTGCAATTAGCGCCTTTTCAAGACGGATCGTTTGTTTTGGTTAGCGAAAAACATCTATTAAAGTTTGATCCGCAATTGAATATTGTGCGTCAAGTCTCATTATCTGAAAATCAACCGGCAAACGGTTCTGCCGCGGCTGAGGAGGCTTCCGCTCGAACTGCCGCGGAGGGGTCTTTTTCAGGAGTGGCGGCTGCGCCATTTGCCGATGGAACATTGGTTGTTTTTAGCAACGGAAAATTAATGCGTTATGATCGTCGCTTAGATTTGGTTCAAGAAGCCGTTTTGGAAGAGCAGTTGAAGCGGTATCAATAATTATTAATTGCGTCCGGGTTAACGCTTACGGCGGCATAGTCAGATCAGAGAGACTTTAAATTAAAAATGTCCCCGGCACGAGTCGAACGTGCGACCCACAGCTTAGAAGGCTGTTGCTCTATCCAACTGAGCTACGGGGACTTAAATCGAAAAGCCTAAGACGCTTATCGTCCTTAAGCTGTCACGCTTGAGCGGAGAAAATTGGGGTGAACGACGGGGATCGAACCCGCGACAACCAGGACCACAACCTGGGGCTCTACCAGCTGAGCTACGTCCACCATGAGAAGCGAGCGAGGATTATATCTAAAAGCACGGTGATTGGGAAGCTGTACCTGCGCTGATTTTTATTGTGAGATTGGCTCTAGAATTGCGAAAGACAGAGTGTTAAGATTTCACTCCAAGATCCGATATAGAAGTACACATTTATGATTAAAAAAATCATTGCTTTAACTCTTATTACCAGCTGGGTGGGTACCTTTGCGATACCTGCGCAAAATGCTTTTTCTGCCTCATCGTCTCTTGTTACGGCTCCATCCGCTATTTTAATCGATGGAATTAGCGGAAAATCTATTTTTTCTAAGTCACCCCATATCAAACGTCCTCAGGCCAGTACGACCAAAATTATGACGGCAATGGTGGTTTTGGATCAGCTCCGTTTAAACGACATTGTTGTTGTTTCTAAAAAAGTGGAGCCGGTTCAGCCTTCAAAAATTTATCTTAAGGGCGGTGAGCGTTATTATGTTCGTGATTTGATTTACGCGATTCTGCTCAAATCAGCCAATGATGCGGCGGAGGCGCTTGCGATCCAAGTGGCCGGTTCCGTACCTGCTTTTTGTGCGATGATGAATAAAAAAGCTAAAGCATTGGGCGCCAAAAATACGCAGTTTAAAACTCCAAATGGTTTGCCAGCGAAGGGACAGTATTCAACCGCATATGATCTTGCCATTATTATGCGCGAGGCTGAGCGGTATCCGTTTATTGTTGAGGCGTTGAGTTTGAAGGAAGTGACCATTAAGAGCTTGAAAGGGCGGTCAATCGCTTTAAAAAGTCACAATAAAATGCTTTGGAGTGAGAAGTATGATGTGATCGGTAAAACCGGTTACACGCGAAGCTCAAGTTATTGCTTTGTAGGGCGTGTTAATGAGAAGTATAAAGATGTTTATTTAAGCTTGCTGGGGAGCAGTAATCGCACTAATTTTTGGGCTGATGTTAGAAAGTTGTGCGGTTATCCATCCTCAAAAATGGTTAAGGCCATTCAGACGAATCAGCGTATTTGGGCCCGGGAAGAAGTTTTTATGATTCAGCAGGCTCTTTTGGCGGCCGGATATGATGCCGGTGCTCCTGACGGAGAGTTTTCCTTCCAGACTTTGGCCGCGGTCGAGGCTTTTCAACGGGATCATAAGCTTTCCGTCGATGGTGTTGTGGGTAAGCAGACGATGTCTCTTTTACGCAATTCTCGTTGAATCTAAATCCCGCTTTCTGATACACTTTTGCACATGTTTTTCCCTCTAGATTCAAAACGCCTTGCAGTGCTCTGTTTAGCCCTTTTTTTGGCTGCCTGTGGCGGTCAGACTCCAACCCATTCTGAAGAGCTTCCGGGGGCAGCTCAAGCCGATACAGTGCCTGCATTAGCTCCAAGTGATACATTTAAAACCCAGATGATTGACGATTTCGAGGGGGATCCGGATGACCTGACCAATTTACTGGGAGGAGCCGCCGGCGAATGGAATATGAACCCCGCGGATATCAATGATTCCTATACCGACCCGCTGGTCATAACGATGCCAGGTATGGATGGAAAAGATTCACAAGTCTTAAGCCTGACTTATAGCGTTGATACACCTCTTCCTTCCGAAAATGGGTTCTGGTCCAAATTAAAAGGTTTTGACGCGAGTGAGTACGATCACTTGCAGTTTGAACTTAAGGGGGACGAAGCTAAAGGGTTTACGGATATATTTAAAATTGAAATTAAAAAGCCTAAGCCAAAAACAGAGCATGCTGCCGGGGATGCTTATGTTGTTCGCGAAGGTCAAATAGAAACCATTAAAGGATCCGCGCGGGTGAAGGTATCGCCGGAATGGCAGACAATTTCAATCCCTCTTAACAAAATGACCGGCTTAATTAACTTTCTCGATCCCGAAGCCTGGACCAACCCCTCAATCAGCCGCAAAGACCTTGATGAACTTGTAATCATCTTTCATAAGCGCATGGTTACAAAACCCAAGGGTAAGATTTATATCGATAACTTGCGTTTTGTGAAAACCGGTAATCCGGGGCCGACCGCGGTTGATTTTCCTCCGCGTAAAATTGAAAAAACAGAAACACGCATTGAAGGTTTTGAGTTTCAGAAATTTTTAAAAACACGTCTGAATGGATTTCCTGAAAAAGCAGTGGTGAAAAAAGTTTTTCCTGAAGATCGTGACGCGTTGTTCCGTGAAGTTGCCGCGGACACATGGAAGTTTTTTGAGAACATTGTGGATAAGGAACTTGGGCTGCCTCTGGATACCATTCAGATTACGCCCGAAGGCGACAATGCTTTTGCTGAAGGCGCGTGGATTGGCGACTACACCAATGTAACCAATATCGGTGTTTATTTGATGTGCATTGTGTCTGCTTATGATCTTAAATTAATTACCAAAGAACAAGCGGTTGAGAAACTTAAAACTACACTGAATACGCTTGAAAACAAGCTTGAATATCATTCCAGCGGGTTCCCTTACAATTATTACGATACGACGACAGGTGAGCGGACAAACTACCTGGTTTCCCTCGTGGACAGCGGTTGGTACTTGGCGGGCCTCTATGTCGTTAAAAATACTTTTATAGAAGTTAAAGAGCAGGCGACACGATTGATTGACCGCGGTCATCTTTCGTTTTTTTATGATTCGGTCGAACGCCAAATGTTTCACGGCTTTTACGATCATCTGCAGGTTTATTCTGATTATCATTACGGCGTTTTTTATTCTGAACCGCGTGCCTCAAGTTATATCGGAATTGCCCGCGGAGACGTCCCCAAGGAACATTGGTATGGCGGATTACCCCGAACTTTCCCGCTTTCGTTTGATTGGCAAGGACAAACTCCAAAAGATCAATTTGAGAAAACAGCGTTGGGTTTACCTTATATCGGTGGCTATTATCAGTGGAAAGATTTGAAGTATGTTCCGAGTTGGGGGGGATCCGCTTTTGAGGGATTGATGCCGACGCTCATTTTAAAAGAAAAAGAACTTGCGCCCGAAGGGTTAGGAAAGAACAACGCAATGCATGTCCAGGGTCAGATTCGATTTGCGATGGAAGAGAAAAAGTATCCGGTTTGGGGAATGAGCCCTTCCTCTGTGCCTGAGGGCGGTTATTCCGAGTATGGCGCGCACCCCTTTGGTTCAAAAGGCTATAAAGCCGGAGCCGTGACACCACACGCGAGTATTCTTGGTGTCGAGTATGCGCCTGAGGAAGTAGAGAAGAATTTGCGTAAGCTGGTCGAGTTGTACGATGTTTACGGTGAGTACGGATTTTACGACGCGGTGAATCCCGAGACTGGTGTCGTTGCGCGCAAATATTTAGCGCTCGATCAGGGAATGATTTTAGTCGCGTTAAATAATTATCTGAATAAGGGCGCGATTCGTGAGCGTTTTCACTCTGACCCCGAAATGAAAAAAGGGGAAGAGCTTTTAACTGCTGAAAATCTTTTTTCAAAGGATAATTTTCAACCATGAGTGTTGTGTTACCCAAAGCAGACGCAGCACGTTTCCGGGTATTTGAAGATTTGGGAACGGAGTTTATTGCCGCTTACTCTGACCGAAGCGTTACTGCGGAAAAGCGCGCTGAGTTTGTTGCCGCCTTAGGCTTGAACCCAGAAAAACTTTTTGTGGTGAAACAGATTCACGGTGAAAATATTGTTCGGGTTAGTTTCGAGACTGAATCAACCGGCTCGATGATGGCGGACGGGTTGATGACCGATTGTCCGGAGGCCGTGATTGCGATCTTGACAGCAGATTGTCTTCCTGTATTCTTCTGTGATCCGATGAAGCGGGCGGTGGGAATTGCGCACTCCGGCTGGAAAGGAGCTTTGCATGGGATTGCCCCGAAAATGGTTTCGGCCTTTCAGCAAAATTTCGGATCGCGGCCTGAAAACATTTTTGTCGGTTTTGGTCCGTGTATTCGTCAGATGAGCTATGAGGTTGGGGCGGAGTTCGAATCCATGTTTCCCGGTTTTTATCAAGCGGGCAAAACGGACGGAAAAGGTTACTTTGATTTAGCCGGATATGTCCGCAAAGGGTTGGTTGAGGCTGGCATTTTGACGCAGCATATTCAAGACACAGGTTGGTGTACTTTTAAAGAACAAGATCATTTTTATTCTTACAGACGGGAAAATCAAACCCGCGAAAGAATTTTATCTGTGATCAGCATACGAGGGGAAAAGAATGAAAGCAAATGAAGTCCGCAAGGGCACCGCGATTATGTATAACCATGAAATTTGCATTGTGACGGAAGCGCAGCACCGGACACCCGGCAACTTGCGCGCGTTTATGCAGCTGACCATGAAGGGACTGAAAAGCGGACGTGTTTTTCAAAACCGGTTCGCTCCGGACAATGATGTTGATCGCGTTATTTTGGAGCCTAAGAATTGTCAATATTTGTATAAAGACGATAATGGCTACCATTTTATGGAAATGGAAACCTATGATTCTTTCGCTCTCAACGATGAGATGATCGGTGACGGAAAATATTACCTCAAAGAAAATATGGAGTTACGTATTTACTTTGAAGGAGAGAAGGCGATTTTGCCTGAACTTCCGAAAACGGTTGTTCTCAAGGTTGTCGAAGCTCCTCCGGGGATCCGCGGGGATTCCGTTTCGAATACGCTTAAATCGGTTACCTGTGAAACAGGTCTGAAACTTAATGTGCCTTTATTTATTGATGAGGGGACGCTGGTTAAGGTCAATACGGATACGGGCGATTATTTGGGTCGTGCTCAGGAAAATGACAAGTAAAATTAAACTTTAATCCGGATACTGCCATGCAAATTGAAAAACCGAAATCAGGGTTGCCGCCGTGGGTGATTTTTCTTGCTGTAATTTTTGGTTTGGCGATTCTTTCCTTGCCTTTTTTGGCTAAGAAAGGCGCTGATTTGAAAGTGCAGCCGAGTGATGCTGTTGAGGATCCTGACTTAGCGAATGCTTCGGAAAATTTCGCGTTGATTTCTCAGAAGCCGGTTGATGAAAATCCCGCCGAAGCCACAGCTTTAGCGGAAGAAGCGGTCGATTTGCCTTTGACGCAGGAGCTTGAAGTACAGGAAGTAGATTTGCCGCAAAGAGCCGATGAGCTTGCTTTTCCGGCAGCTGCGCCTAAGTCGTTTGCTGCGTCCGCTTCGAGCCTTTTAACTTCTTTTTACGGTAATGTGCGGCTGATCGGAAAAGACGGTGAGGTCAAAACTGAGAAAAACAAAAAATTATCTGATGGCGATACTATTGAGGTTGGTGCCACAGGTGAGGCGGTCATTCAAATCGAAGAGTTATATGTTCTCCGTCTAAAACCAAATTCAGCGCTTCGCCAAGAACCGTCGGAAGTTTCTCAAGCCTACTCTGGCAAGGATCGCGTCACTTACCGTTTTCGTCTCGATAAGGGGTCTTTGCTGGGTACGACACGATATCGCGGCGATTCCGTCAACTCACTGCAGCTTCTGATTCAGAATAAGGTGTTTGATATACAAGACTCCACTTTTCGTGTGCAGGCAACTGATGCAGAGCCATGGATTGGTGTTTTGCGCGGAAGCGTTCGATCTGATGTTGAAAAAGCGGGCACTGATAAGCCGATTATCATTCGTGCTCTCGAGAAGGTTTCCATTTCCAGTGAGCCATTACATGAGCCGCTTAAAGTTTCTGAGGAGGAATGGGGGCTTTTGCGTGAGACCTATGAAATGAATTTAAAGACCGCGGCTGAAGAAGCGATGCAATTAGATTTATCCAAGCGCGCCGGCGATTTTTTTGAATATGTTTTTGATCATGGTACTTTTTACACAGAAGATGTCGGTTACACTGTGCGCGATTTTTATGAAGACAAAGGATCAGCCGAAGTTTACCTTGAGGCCGAGTATGACGTCTTTCCCCCGAACTCATTTGTTGGGCTTTACGTGCTTACGCGTGATTTGGATGCCCGCAACTACGGCGGACTTCGTTTTGACGTGCGCAGAAAACCGGAAGAAGGGTATCCCGACCGTTTTTATATTGAATTAAAATCTAAAGGGCAAATTATTCACCGGTTTGAAATTACGGATGTTAAGCCTAACTGGGAGAGTCGGCAGATTGATTTTTTCACCCCCATTTCGACGCCGATTACCGAAGTGACGCTTGTGTTTTTAAATGAGAGTATAGGGCAAAGCAAAAAAGGTTATATTCAGATGCGCCATCTTGAAATGGTGCCTCTGAGTACGTCTCAAAAGACTCAAAGAGAAAATGCGGACAAAGCCGCGCAGACACGAGTTGCGCCAGGGGTTGCGGTAAAACAGGCGCCGAAATCTGTTAAGCAATCCGTGTTAACTGAACCCATGAAAAGAGCGCGATTAGTTACGGAGACCGGTAATCTTACCGAAACGCCCTATAAGCTGAATGAGTCACAAAAAATAGCGAATGAAATTCCAAAAATTGTTTCGCTTGATGACTTAAACTGAGCCGCATATTTTTCCGCTTTTGATGGAAGCGCGTTATGAAGAAGCCTAAGAACCAAGCGGAGGAAGCTCCCGCTAGCCCTACGATTGAAAACCGCAAAGCCCGGCATGATTTTCATTTGCTTGAGCGTTTTGAAGCGGGCGTTGTCTTGCTCGGATCGGAAGTTAAAGCAATCCGTGAAGGGCGGATCAATCTTCAAGACAGCTTTATCCGCATTTGGAATGAAGCCCCCTGGCTTTACAACTGTCATATTTCGCCTTATTCGCGTAAGCAGGGGCATGAAATTATTGACCCCATCCGAACTCGTAAACTTTTACTGAATGCGGTTGAAATCAAAAAACTGAAAGAGTGGGTTGAGCGGAAAAAAGGTGTTTCCGTTATTCCCGTGAAAGGCTATTTCAAGAAGGGGCGCTTTAAACTTGAAATTGCTTTTGCCGAAGGCAAAAAACTGCATGATAAAAGAGACGCCATTAAAAAGCGGATGCAGGATCGTGAAGCCCAGGCGGCGATGAAGCGCGCCCGCTAGTAAACCCGCCTGATTGTTGTGTCTCTTCCGGCATGATATACTTACCGTTAATAAGCGGGGGTGACTAGGTTCGACAGGAGAATGACGCTTATTGGGAGCATGCAAAGGTAGTCTGGGTCCTTTTCAAAAACTAGGCAAATTATAAATGCTAATAAAGCAAGTTGGAACGAAAGAGCCATGGGTCCGGTAACGGCACCTATGCCTTTCGCTCTACAAATCGCAGCTTAACAGCAGCGACGTCTTGAGGCCAGTGCTCGCGGGGCTTTAAAGACGAATAAAGCGGGCTGCTCTGAGGAAAGTGTCTCCTATTTCTCAGCTAAGACCTTGGGGGCTCGTTTCGAATCAGCCGGTGTGACGGCGGACCGAAATTAGATACAAGCCACACTGAGCATGGAGAGCCCAGTCTGAGTTTTCTTTTGGACGGGGGTGCAATTCCCCCCACCTCCAATTTCGACTGAAAAGACCTCATCTGCGGTGTTGCAAGCCGCGCGACATCGTGCGACGTAGGTTTCACTACGTCTCCTCAGTCGCTTCTTGCGCCTTGCATATGAGGTCTTTTAAGTTGAAATTGACAAAATCTCTTAATCTAATTTTTAAAGCATGAAGTATTCAAAAGACTATTACAAAATTCTGGGCGTTTCCGAAAGCGCCTCAGCTGATCAAATTAAAAAAGACTACCGCAAGCTTGCCATTCAATATCATCCCGATAAAAACAAAGGGAATAAACAGGCGGAAGAGAAATTTAAAGAAATCTCGGAAGCTTATTATGTTTTAAGCGACCCCAAGCGCCGTGCCGAGTTTGACCAATTCAGAAAATTTGGCGGTGTCGATCCTCGCGGAGGGGGCGGTTTCCATGGTGCTGAAGGGTTTGATTTTGAGGACTTGCTGAGATCCTACGGAAGGCAAGGAAGGGGAGCTTCGAATCGTTCTCAGTCTTATTCCGGTTTTGCCGATATCTTTGAGGAGCTTTTCAGCGGTGGCGGAATGAACGCGCAGTTTGATTATGGCTCACAAGGGCGCCGCGCCGGACGGCAACAGCCCGCCGAAGCGGAGAACTATGATGATCAAGGAACGCTCAAAGTTTCCGCAGTTCGCGCCAAAGAGGGCGGAGCGGTTAAAATTCGGTCAAAAGACGGAAAAATAATTGCGGTTAAAATTCCGAAGGATGCCCGCGACGGTATGAAGCTGCGACTGAAAGGGCTGGGAAAGCTTTTGCTCTCCGGGAAAAAAAGCGATTTAATTTTAAGAATTAAGGTGGTTGCATGAAAAAGAAGACAGGGCAATTTTCGAAGCATCAGTATCAGATTGGTGACCGCGTTGCGGATGCACACATTGACGCGTTGGTTAAACAGTATGCTGAGCCCGGAGCCAACGCGGATGTGATTAAGGAGATGATCGTAACCGCGATTAAATCCAGCTTGGATGGTCTTGAACGCTCCGACTTGAAGATTATGAATACGGCGCTGAAAGAAATGCGGTATTCCTTTAAAGTTTTTAAACCTTTTCGCGGAGTGCGCAAGGTGGCTATTTTTGGATCCGCTCGGACAAAGCCGGATAACAAAGATTATATTTTGGCGAAGCAATTTGCGGCTCTCATTGTTCAGCGAGGTTGGATGGTGATTACAGGTGCAGCTTCCGGCGTTATGCAGGCGGGCAATGAAGGAGCCGGAACCAGCCATAGCTTTGGGCTCAATATTCGCTTGCCGTTTGAACAAGACGCAAACCCTGTTATGCAAGACGATAAGAAGCTGATCAATTTTAAGTATTTCTTTACGCGCAAACTGATGTTTATGCGTGAGTCCGACGCGACGATTTTATGTCCCGGAGGTTTCGGAACGCATGATGAAGGGTTTGAAACTTTGACTTTAATTCAAACTGGCAAAGCGGATCCTCGGCCGATTGTTTGTCTGGATCATCCTAAAAGTAAGTACTGGGCCGGTTTTAAGGATTTTTGTAAGCAGCAGCTCGCGCGGCAAAAGTTAATTGATCCTCGGGATATGGATTTGATTTATTTTACGCACAATCCGCAAGAAGCCGCGGATTATGTAAGTAACTTTTACCGCACATATCATTCCATGCGGTTTGTGAAAGATCGTTTAGTGATTCGTTTGCTGCAAAAATTAGGTCGGGCGGAACTTGCAATTTTGAACCGTGAGTTTAAAGATATTATCAGTAAGGGCAGTATTCGCCAGGTTTTGGAGCCTTTTGAAGAGGAACAAGAAACGGGGCATTATCATAGTCATCCCCGAATCTATTTTCATTTTACGCGCAGTCATTTTTTTCGATTACAGCACTTAATTCAGCGTATTAACGCCTGGAAATAGTTGGGAAAGCGCTTGTTTTCTCATTGTGAATCCATATAATACCTAGACTTTTCCGGGCGTTTAGCTCCCCGGCGCCGCAGCGCGAGGGATTCGTCCTTGAGACAAGCTCAAGGCGAACAGTTGCCATGGGATTGCCACAGCAACACAAATGCCCGATCGAATAGTTTTCCGGGCGTTTAGCTCAGTTGGTTAGAGCATCTGCCTTACAAGCAGAGGGTCTCAGGTTCGAATCCTGAAACGCCCATGTTGTTTTTGGGTTATTTTTTATCCAATAAAAAGAACGGAAGCTAAAGAATAGTTTCCCCTTATGGCTTTGCTTAAGGGGGTGTAGCTCAGCTGGTTTAGAGCGTCTGCCTGTCACGCAGAAGGTCGCGGGTTCAAGTCCCGTCACTCCCGCCAATATTTTTGTTCTGCGCTTCGCGCAACCGCAGACCCGTCTCACAGAGGCGGGTTTTTGTTTTATAAGCTCAAGTGGCTAATCAACGAATAAAAGCTTAGAATACGTTATGCCTAAAGCACAAAATTCACGTAAAAGTTTGAGAGTCGGAATGGTCTCGCTTGGTTGCCCAAAAACATTGGTCGACAGCGAGGTTTTGCTCGGAAAAATTCCATCCGGTCAATTTTCAATTTCTTCCAGCATTGAAGAGAGTGATGTTGTGTTGCTGAATACCTGCTCCTTTATCGACGCGGCTCAAAAAGAGTCGTTAGACTATATCCGCTCATTGCTCAAAATGAAAAAAGCCCGCAAAATAAAATCGGTGGTTGTTTTAGGCTGCATGGTGCAAAAGTTTCCTGAAGAGCTCCAAAGAGAATTTAAGGAAGTGGATGCGTTTGTGGGCACGGGAGAGTATGACAAACTTGCTTCTGTATTGCAGGCGGTTTCGGATGGGGAAAAAGTGTTTACCATGAATGAGCCTGGATATTTGTCAACTTCAGGAGAAGCCCGAGTTGCATTGACTCCGCGTCATTACCGTTATTTGAAAATCTCCGAAGGCTGTGATCATATTTGTTCATTCTGCACGATTCCAAGTTTTCGCGGAAAGCATCGCTCCCGAACGATTGAGGATGTTGTCACTGAAGCTCAGCGTCTCGTGAACGAAGGCGCTCAGGAAGTTATTATGACTGGTCAGGATACCAGCTTTTTTGGGCGTGACTTAACAGGGAAGTTTCAATTGCCCGAGCTTCTCCAAGCAATGGATCAGATTGACGGGCTGGAATGGCTGCGCTTGCTTTATGTTTATCCTTCCTGTGTGGACAAAAAACTGATTCAGGCCATGGCTCGATCAAAAAAACTTTGTCATTATCTGGATATGCCCCTTCAGCATGCAAGCGATGCCATGTTGACCGCGATGCGCCGTGGAATTACACAGAGAAGGACAAGAGATCTGATTAAGCAGTTTCGCGATGAAATATCAGGTCTTGTGATCCGTACAACCTTTATTGTTGGATTTCCCGGCGAAACAGAAGTTGACTTTGAACAACTACTAGATTTTATGCAGGACGTTAAATTTGAAAGAGTGGGTATTTTTCAATATTCCAATGAAGCCAGTTCGCACTCTGCGACTTTGCCCAATCATGTTTCGGAGAAAGTAAAAGAAGAGCGTTTTCATCGCGCGATGGCGCTTCAGCAGGAAATAGCTTTAGCCAATCAACAGAAATGGATCGGTAAGTCTGTGCGTGTTTTGATTGAGGAAAGAGATGCCGCGCTTAAACAAACCTACCGGGGAAGATCTTACGGCGACGCTCCCGAAGTGGACGGATCTGTGCTCGTTAAAAGTTCGCAATCTTTGTTGCCGGGGAAGTTTTATGACACGCGGATTGTTTCGGCGGAACCTTATGATTTGCATGCCGAATTAATTAAGCATGGTTAAGTACCTTCCCAATCTACTGAGTCTGGCTCGCGCATTTATGGGGCTTGTTATTCCTCAGATGATCTGCTCTTCTTATTCCGCATTACATGCCTGGGCGGCTTTAGTTTTTACGCTCGCGGCAATTACCGATTACTTTGACGGATGGTTGGCGCGCAAGCTGGCAGTAACTTCGGAGACGGGCAAATGGCTGGATCCGCTTGCGGATAAGGTGCTGACACTGGGTTGTTTATGGGCATTTTCCGCGCAAGGGCTTATTCCCGGGTGGGGTTTTTGGCTGGTGCTTGTCAGAGAAGTTTTAGTTACTTTTTGCCGCACAGGATGGGGATTATCAGGCGTGACTTTAGGCGCTGAATTGGCGGGTAAAGGCAAACTTGTTCTGCAAGTTTTTTGGATTTCGGTTTGTTTTTTTCTTCTTTTCCGCCTGGATGGATTCGCCCCTTTTGCTGGTGACTTCGGACGCTGGATAGCGCCCACCGTGATTGTTTCCACTTTGGCATCGGTTCTTTTGACTTGGTATTCCGGATTTTTATTTCTGCGGAATAATCGAAATCTTTTTATGACGCCGTTTTTCGCTAAGTTTACGTTGGCAGCCGGAGTTGGTTTGCTGCCAAAAGCACCGGGAACCTGGGGGTCATTACTTGCCGTTTTAATTGCGATTCCAATGAAGGAGAATTTAATTTTATATTGGGCTGTTTTTTTTCTGATCGGGTGGATTGCTTATTTTTATTGGGCCCGGTTCGGTGCGGGATTTTCTAAAGATCCGTCTTTTTTTGTTTTGGATGAAGTTTGCGGGATCTTTGTTACTTTTGCTCTGGTGTCAATTAACTGGAGCACGGCTGTTGCCGGTTTTTTGCTTTTTCGAGCTTTTGATATCTGGAAGCCTTTTCCGGCGCGAAAGTTTGAAAGCTTGCCCGGCTATTGGGGAATTATGATGGATGACTTGATGGCCGGTGTTTACGCCGCGGTCGTATTATGGCTTCTTCCTCTTTAAATTTAACTTCTCGTCCGATTGCGGCTTTGCTTACCATAGGAAATGAACTGCTTTCCGGTCGAACTGTTAATACGAACGCGTCATTTTTGGGACGGCAATTAACTGCGCTCGGATTCAGTGTTGCGAAGCAATGTGTTTGCCCTGACAGTATCAAAGAGATATCGGGAGCAATGGGTCAAATCAACTCTGCAGATCTTTTGATTGTAACCGGCGGTTTGGGACCAACTCCCGATGACCTGACGCGTGACGCGATCGCGGATTATTTTTCAGTCCCTCTCAAGTTTTCCCCCGAGCAGTTTAAGGCGTTGCGAATTATTTACAAAAAGCTAGGCCGAAATATCCCCGTTCTTTCAAAGCGTGAAACGTATTATCCGGCCAATGCGCGTCCGCTTATTAACCGTTTTGGAATCGCGCTGGGATTTTGGATTCAAGATGAGAAACGGCTGATTGTTGTTTTGCCGGGGGTTCCGACTGAGCTTCAAAAAATGTTTATTCATGATGTCTCTCCGCTGCTTAAAAGGAAGTTCAAAGGCTTGAGAGCGGATAAAAAAATTGTTGCGAGTCTTGTCGGCATCTCTGAACCCAATATTATGGAAAAGCTCGGGAAGGGTTTTTTTGATTGTCCGTTTCAGTTTGGGATTTATCCTTCAGAGGGAGAGACGCAAATTTGCATTCGATCCGAATCTCAAGCTGTTTTAAATGATCTTAAATCAAAAATAAAGAAAAGACTCGACCCGTGGATTTATAGTTGGAGTGATTTGCCGCTTGCTTTAACTATCGGCGATATTTTAACACGAAAAAAGAAAACGGTCGCTGTTGCGGAAAGCTGTACCGGCGGAAGTTTAGCGCATGCATGGACTCAGTTTGCGGGTGCGAGCCGCTTTTTTCGGGGAGGGGCGACAGTTTATGATTCCGAGGCTAAGCAAGCCATTGGAGTACCTTCGTCTGTGATTAAAAAGTATGGCGAAGTTTCGCCTGAGGTTGCTTTTGAATTAGCTATTCAAGCTTGCCGTTTTTGGAAGTCCGATTATGGAATGGGTGTGACGGGAATCGCGGGGCCTACCGGCGGTTCTGCCGATAAACCGATTGGGTTGGTATATATTGCTGTAGCTTGCGGCGGGACAGCTCAGGTTGAGCGGCATTTGTTTTGGGGGAATCGGGAGCAGATTCAGCGCAAATCGGTTGTGAAGTCCCTCGAGCAGCTCTGGCGACTACTTTCCTTGTAAGTTCTCTTCCTTTTTGATTTTTGTCTCATTCCTTCCTTTTGCCTATTTTCTGTAACCTATTTAAAACATTAGCTTTATAATTATTAATAAGTTTTAAATATATAGCAATACATATCTTGCAAACTCAAAAACAAGCATATATACTTTTTTTGGAGTTTAATATAGCAATGGAATATAGAAAAAAAGAACGACGGCGAATTGGAACTATTCTCATTGAGGATGGTCTCATTACTCAGGAGCAGCTTGAGCAGGCTCTTGATATGCAAAAAACCATGCCTAATCCTGTTGGTGAGATTCTTGTTTCTCAGGGGTTTATCGATGCGAATCAGTTGGCAAGTGCGTTGGGACGTCAGCTTAAAATCCCGTACATTCCGCTGTCTAAATATTCCCATAATCCGGAGGTTGCGAAATGGGTTGGACGTAACTTTTGCGAAAAATATTTGGTTGTTCCTTTTGACGGGGATGAGAAGTTTTTTTATATGTCCGTTTCAAATCCGCTCGACCGAAATCCGATTGATACTTTACAGTCATTGCTTAAGAAGAAAATATTTATGTTTATTGCCACGCCCGATGAAATCAGAAAAATGATCGAACAGGTTTATTCCAAAGTGTAGTTATGGCAAATCCCAAAAATGATCTTAAAAATCTTTTGATTGAAGCGCAGGTAGCGACCGAGCAAGTTTTGAATGAGTGCCTTGCTAAACAACAGGGTAAAGAAAAACGGCATTTGATTGACTTGATTCTTGAGGATGGCCGGCTTGATCAAAAACGACTGACCGATTTTTACCAAACTAAGTATTTGTATCAGTTGTTTAATCCGGATACCGAAGTTTCCGACCCTGATTTATTGGATCTGATCAAGCCTGACTTAGCGCAAAAGCTTGGGTGTCTTCCTTTAAAACAAGATTTTGAAACCGTGACATTTGCGATGGCGAATCCGCTTAACTTAGCGGCTCAAGATGAGCTTAGGCTAGTGACTAAAAGACGAATTAAGGTTGTTGCCGTATCTAAAGACGTGCTTTTAGCCGAAATAAAATCCCGTTATAAATTAGATTCAAAACCTACACCGCAGGAAGAAGCCATTGCAACTGATTCCAGTTTGGAAGAGCTTGCCAAGATGGTTGAGTCCGAGTCGGGGGATATGGATGATTCTTCGCATACTGCCGAAATGATAGAAGTAGCGCATCAGGCGCCTGTGGTTAAGCTTGTGAACACCATTGTGATTGAAGGGTTACGCCGCCGTGCGAGCGATATTTTTATTGAGCCGTGGGAGCATGAAGTACGTGTCCGTGCGCGTGTGGACGGATTGCTCGAGGTGATTGCGACTCCGCACAAAATGTACGCTGAAGCGATTGTCTCCCGAATCAAAATTATGAGCGAGCTCAATATCGCCGAACACCGGGTTCCGCAAGATAGCCGTTTTAAAGTGAAATTTCGCGGACGTGAAGCGGATATGCGCGTTTCTATTCTGCCCAGCGCGCATGGTGAAAAAGTATGTTTGCGTATTTTAGATACCAGCAATCAGGCGCATGACATTTCAAAGTTGGGCTTCACCGAGCGCGAGCAAAAGATTATTCGTGAATCCGCGGAGCGTCCGCACGGAATGATTCTTGTGACGGGGCCCACCGGCAGCGGAAAAACGACAACGCTCTATTCTATTCTTAAATATTTGGATGAACCCGATGTCAACATCACTACTGTGGAAGATCCGGTTGAGTATCAGGTGTATGGGATCAACCAAGTGAATGTCCGCGATAAGGTAGGATTAACTTTTCCCTCGGCATTAAGATCGATTTTGCGCCAGGACCCGGACGTTGTTTTGATCGGGGAAATCCGTGATGCTGAAACTTTGGACATTGCGGTAAAAGCAGCTATGACCGGACATTTAGTTCTGAGTACGCTTCACACGAATGACGCGGTCAGCTCCATCATTCGTATGGTTAATTTGGGGTTGGAGCCGTTCTTGATTGCCTCAACCGTGATTATGATTTCCGCTCAGCGTCTTGTGCGAAAGCTTTGCGGGCGTTGCCGCTATGCTTACGAATTGGACAAAGAAATCATTAAGCGGCTTAATTTAAATCCGGAGACACAGAAAACATTTTGGAAGCCGAAGGGTTGTCCACATTGTAGAAATACCGGGTATCAGGGGCGCAGCGTGATTACCGAAATTTTTCAAATGACTCCGGCGGTTTTAAAATTAATTATGCTGGGAGCTTCAGCTCAGGAGCTAAAAAGTTTGGCGAAAGGAGAGGGAATGAATACATTGCGTGAATCCGCGATGGCGAAGGCGCTGGCTGGTGAAACGTCGCTTGAAGAGGTTTTTCGCGTGACGCAAGAAGGCGGGGACTAACTCATGATTTCCCAAGAGCTGATCAAACAATGGGCAATCGAGCAAGGAGTTCAGGAGAAGCAATGGAGTGACCACCTGGTCAAGAGCCGAAAGTTGAGTCAAAACATTTTTCAATATTTGATGGCGCATGGAATTGTGTCTGAACAAGTGGTTCTCGAATTTATCAGTGCGCAGGAAGAGCTTCCGATTGTTAATCTTAAATCGATTCGATTTGATGATGAGATTTTAAAAAAAATACCTAAGCGTGTCATTGAACAGTACCGCGTTTTTCCTGTCGGAGTTTTGGGTAAGTTGATGACGCTTGCGACGAGCAACCCTTTTGATTTGCAGGTGGTTGATGATGTTCGCAACGTGACGGATTGTGAAGTGGTCATTGTATTGGCTTCTCCGAAACAGATTAAAGAATTTATTGATGAAAAGTACTCTGAATCAACCAATCAGCTTAAAGAGTTTGTGGCCGCGGATGATGAGGGGATTGAGTATGTAAAAGGCGGTGACGAGGGGCAGGTTTTGCAGTCGAAGTCTTCTTCGGACGAAGCTCCGGTTGTGCGTATGATTAATTTGATTCTTGACCAAGCACTTAAGCTGCGCGCGTCGGATATTCACTTTGAGCCTTTTGAAAAAGACTTTCGGGTGCGCTACCGCATTGATGGTGCGCTTCGAAGTTCCTTCTCGCATGCCAAAGATATGTATGGAGCGATTGTCGCCCGCGTCAAAATCATGTCACAGCTCAATATTACCGAAAAAAGAGTCCCGCAAGACGGCCGCTTTGGCATGGTTTTCGGCAAGGATAGGCGTATTGATTTTCGTGTTTCAATTTTGCCCACGTACTTTGGCGAAAAAGTGGTTATGCGTATTTTAGACAAAGGGGGTCTGAAGGGATCTTTGGCGGACATTGGCCTTTCATCCAAACCGACTGAAGCTCTCTCAAAAGCGATTGCGGTTCCGTACGGAATGGTGCTGGTTACGGGACCGACCGGAAGCGGAAAATCCACAACACTCTATTCCATGCTTAATACTTTGAATACCCCGGATCGAAACTTAATGACGATCGAAGACCCGGTTGAATATCAGGTTGAGGGCATCACTCAAACGCAAGCAAAACCTGAAGTCGGACTTACTTTCGCGAGCGGACTGCGATCGTTGCTTCGTCAGAGCCCCGACATAGTTCTGGTGGGGGAAATTCGCGACAAAGAAACTGCGGACATTGCGGTTAAAGCGGCTTTAACCGGACATTTGGTTTTCAGTACTTTGCATACAAACAGCGCCGCGGGCGCAATGACACGTCTCATTGATATGGGTGTGGAACCCTTTTTAATTGCGTCTTCAGTGATTGCTGTCGCGGCGCAGCGGTTAATACGAAAAATTTGTCCGCATTGCAAAAAATCAACTGAAATAACGGAAGATGTTTACCGAAGATTGCACCTCAAGCCGGAAGAGTGGGTGGGCGTTAAAGCTTATAAAGGTGACGGGTGTGAGAAATGCAACGGCACAGGATATTGGGGGCGTATGGCTGTGATTGAGGTTTTGGCAATGAATCCCGAATTGCAGGGATTAGTGATTCAGCGTAAATCAAGCGATGTCGTTCACGCTACGGCCGTTCGCTACGGCATGGAAACTTTGTTTCAGAATGCCCTGGGTTATTTTCGATCGGGACAAACAACGTTAGATGAAGTTTTAAGAATTGCAACCGCGGAGTAAATGGAAGTTATGCCCACTTATGAATATTTGGTAAAAGACCGCTCGGGAAAAAGCAGTCAGGGCGTGCGTGAAATGGATTCGCAGGAGTCTTTGGTGAGTCAGCTTCGCACCGAAGGTTTTTTTATTATCAGTATTCACGAAGCCAAACCGGCTCCCACGGTTTTTGGCATCGCCAGCGGCTCTTCGGGTAAAAAGGCCGGTGGCAAAAGCGGAAAAGTTCAACTGGACGATTTGGTGGTTTTTTCTCGCCAAATGGCGACGCTTGTCGGCGCCGGTATTCCGCTGATTCAGACATTGGATATTTTGGGGAGCCAGCTTGAAAAAGAGAAATTTCGTTCGGCCGTCAAGAAGGTGCATGAAGAAGTGCAAAACGGCGCATCGCTTTCCGAAAGCTTGATGAAACATCCCAAAATTTTTCCTTCACTTTTTATTCAGATGGTGAGAGCGGGTGAAAAGAGTGGAAGCCTTGAGGAGATTTTGGATCGCGTCGCGAACTATCTTGAAAAAACAAGTGTTCTTCAGAAAAAGGTGAAGTCCGCCATGATGTATCCGGCCGTGGTTACGATGATGGCATTTTTAGTAACTTTTGGGATGCTCGCTTTTGTGATTCCCAAGTTTGCAACCATCTTTGACGGTTTGGGGGCAAAGCTGCCCGCGCCGACTTTGTTTCTTATTAATCTGAGCGGGTTTTTGGCGCAAACCTGGTGGATTATTCTTCCGGGAATTGTCGCCGGCTTTTGGGGGTTTGGGCAGCTGCTTAAAATACCTGCTTTGCGCTTGCAGTGGGACGGCATGCTTTTGCGCATGCCTGTTTTTGGACCGCTTCTGATGAAGGTCGCGGTGAGTAAATTTTCTAGGACGCTTGCGACGCTGATTAAAAGCGGAGTGGCTATTTTATCGGCGCTGGATATTGTTTGCAAAACGGCGGGGAACATGAAAATTGAAGAAATGGTCGTTTCTGTTATGGAGTCCGTAAAAAAAGGTGAAACGATCGCCGGTCAGCTTGAACGGCGCGCTGTTTTTCCAGCGATGGTGACCCGCATGATCGCGATTGGCGAGGAAACGGGAGAATTAGAAGAGATGTTGGTGAAGGTCGCGGATTTTTACGACGCGCAGGTAGATGCTTCCGTTGACGGATTAACTTCGTTGATTGAACCTTTGATTATTGCCTTCTTGGGGATTGTGATTGGCGGAATTGTTATCGCTCTCTTTTTGCCAATTCTATCGTTGACCCAGCATGTTTAATTCTTAAAGGTTTCTTCCTCTTGGGGCGATAATCTAAGAGTCACTTTTTATCTTTAACTGCCTAAGGAGACTCTATGAAATCTCTTGTGAATAAAAAAGGTTTTACCCTTGTGGAAATTATG
>DDUN01000053.1 GCA_002344825.1 Candidatus Multiplicimicrobium inquinatum
AATTTATCCGCCTGATAAAAACCCATCTTCCACATTTCTTTCTGCGGCGGATGAAATTGAATCTTCGCGCCTTGAAAAAGCGGCTGATCTTTTCTGATTCTTTGCTGAAAGTTTTTCCCGAAAGTTTGCTCCAAAAACCGGAGCTTAAGACCCAGATGACCAACTGTATCCCCCGCGGACAACGCATCAAAATCTTTCCGAAGCTGAGGATACATCTCAAAGGTGTGAAGGTTGAAGTTCTTAAGATTCGGATGAGTTTGAAAAAGCTCCGCCGAATGTGGATTGGTGGAAAAACAAAGAATATCCGTCGACTTGTCCACAGTCCCGAGATAGCCGTAACTGTCGCGCGTGAATACCTTAAACAAAGCATCCCCGGCGCCCCCTCCCCAAACAAAATCAACGATCTCTTTAGCCATGATTTTCACGCGCCGCTCAATACGGCATGGTTGATTATCGGCTCAGGCGTGATTTTTCTTCAGAAGAACGTAAAAGCAGAATCAGTAGAGATACGTTTCTATCTTTTCACGTAACTCGCGCATCGAGTCAAAAGCGACAAAATTATCCGCGCCAAAAACTTTCTGAGCGTTTTTAGAAGACGCCGCCATGCAAATCGGCACAACCGGAATCTGGTGCGTTGCTTCCGATTCAGAAAGCCGGCGCAGAACCGCGGAAGCATCAAAAACACTGGCATCATCCCAATACTGGCAAATAACGATGTGCGGTTTGCGTTTCAAAGCAAGCTGATAGATTTCATCCGCGTTCAACGCCGTCTCAATCGCGAAGTTTTTAAACTCTAAAAACTTCTTCAACGAAACCGTCACGGATTCTTCCACGGTTGCGATAACGGCAAGGCGTTGTTTTTTAGCAGAGCTTGTTGCGGCGCTTTCAGGGATGGAAGGAGCCGAAGCCTTGCCGGAGAGGCTGCCTGCATCCGCTTTTTTAAAACTCAACGCGCGCTGAACGCTCGCCAGCAACTCTTCAGCTTTAAAGGGCTTGTTTAAAAACGAAACGATGGACCAATTGTCGAAAAACTCCTGCATGCTCGGGCGGCCCGACATGACAATCAACGGAATATCCGACATGTCCGTTTTTTCTTTTTTTAGATTTTTATAAAAATTATATCCGGAGACTTTGGGCATGAGCACATCCGTCAAAATCAAATCCGGCTTTTCCTGACGAACCGCCTCCAAAGCCATGTCGCCGTCATTGGCTGTCACCACGCTGAACTGCTCTTTTAAAACTTCTTTGATTGCCGCGCGGATTTCCGGCTCATCATCCACAACTAATATTTTTTTCATGTCTTGAAAAGACCTTTCAAAGATTTCTCTTACTTTTTAACTTCGGCTGAATCAGCGCTTAGCTTAACCGCGGGCAACAGGATATCTATTCCAAAACATGAATATTTTTCCATTTCCCCGAGCGGTAACGCAGCCAGGCGCCGGAAGATAAAACCAGAAAAATAGCGATCAGCCACGCCCAGCCCTGAACAGCCGAGGCGCCTAAATAGCGCGTAGAAACATAAAGGACCGCCACACAAGTCCAATGCAATGAAATATGGTAACTCATCGCCCACAATGTATCGCCTGCCCCGCGCAAAGCGCCGACAAAAACAATCACAATCACGACGCTTAAAACATAAAACGCGATCATCTTCAGCATCGCGACGGCAATCGGCTGAGCTTCCGCAAAAGCAACACTTGCCTCCGCGGGATGAAAAAGCTGTGCGAGCGGAACCGGAAAAAAAGTAAACAAGGCTAAAAGCCCGAGCGCGTAGACACAGCCAACCTTTAATCCTGACATCGTAGAACGATGCGCAAGATCCAACTGCTTGGCGCCGATATAACGCCCCACCAAACTGGTAACTCCAATTTCCATCCCCATCAACGGAACATAAGCCACCATATCCCAATTCAAAACAATGCTCGATGCCGTTGCCACCACCGGCCCCATTGACTGAAACGCCATAACCAGTCCATTAAATGCCAAAAGAGAAAGAAACATCTCAATGCCCGCGGGATATCCGTATCGAAGCCACTTCTTGATGACTTGCGAGCTAAACGTGAAGGCACTTCGAACATCAAAGCGCGCGTCATTGCTTTTTTCGAAATAAAAAAATGCGGCAACGAGCACCGCGCTCACACTGCCTGTGATCGTACCGATCGCGGCACCGCGTATTCCAAGCGCGGGAAATCCCAGCTTTCCGTAAATTAAAACAAAGCTGACAATCACATTCACGATTAAGGCCGTCAGCGAAGAAAACATCACAATGCCGGTGCGGCCGATACCGGAAAAAAAACCGCAAAACGACTGACGCAGCAAAACAAAAACACTGCCGTAAACCAAAATATCAAAAAAGACAATCTGGTCTTCAAGCTGTGTTACGGGAACCTGCAAAACACGGAACAAATCATGCACAAAGGGGCGGATCAATAAAATAACCGGATAAAATGCGGCGATAAAAATCCAGGTCTGCGCCGTGACGCGAGGGCAAGTCTTCAGTTCTCCGGCGCCAAAATACTGCGCCACGAGCGCGGTGCTGTACCCGATTAATCCAAACGCAAAGCTCAAAAGTAAAAATGCCGCGATGCTTCCGCCCACCGCCGCGTTCATGAAATCCGGGCCCAGCCTTGATAAAAGCAGGCGGTCGGTAAACATCATGAACGTGTCACAGGCATAGGAAACCACCATGGGCAGAGCGATAAGCATCATTTCACGCACTCCGCCGGGAGTGATTCTAGGAGAACTCATAATTTCTTACGCGGTGAGAGAAAAGAAATCGAATACGGTTATGCCTTTTTCTCAGCAATATCTCCGACAATCGGAAGTTTAAATTTCTCACCCTGATAAGCTTTGATCATCATCACAACCCAAAGCACCACGCTCGCAAGACTGACTAAAGGCGTTAAAATTCCGCCAAAAAAAGGAATCACGGGCAAAACAACCTGAAGAACAAAAAGCGCTCCGAACACAACCGCGGATTGAACCGCGTGAAAACGGATAAATTTATTCTCTTTTTCAATCAGAAAAAAAATAACTCCTGTGATTAATCCAAGAGAGTAGCACAAAAGTCCCGCGACATTCGCGTTCAATCCCGTTGACGACTTGCCTAAATCTTCGTTCATATCCGCCTCCATTTAAATTACTGAAGCTGTTTTAAAACTCGAGCGGGATTCCCCGCCACAACCACGCCGTTCGGCACATCTTTGGTCACCACCGCGCCGGCTCCGATCACGCTTTTACTTCCGATCGTGACGCCCGGACAAATAATCGCGCTCCCGCCGATCCAAACATCATCACCGATTGTAATCGGTTTACCGAATTCCACCTTGCGCCGTTCCTGCCAATCTAACGGGTGTCCCGCGGTATAAATTTGAACATTCGGCGCCATAAAAACAAAAGAACCGACAGTCACTTTCGCGACATCAAGAATTACACAATTAAAATTAAGAAAAACGGAATCCCCGAAAGTAATGTTTTTCCCGTAATCACAGAAAAAAGGCGGCTGAAGCCATACATTTTTTCCGACCGCCCCCAGCAAATCTTTCACAAGCTCAAAGCGCGGGCCGGTACGGATATCTTCAACTGACTGATTGATTTGCGTTAAAAGCTTGCGCGCGCGCAGACGCATTTCAGTCAGCTCGGGGTCCATCGCGTTATACATTTCACCCGCGATCATCTTCTCATATTCACGCATGAACAATTAATTCTTTGGTTTTCTGAAATGTTCAATCGCGATCAAAGTCGCTTTACCGACAAGCCAAATCATCACGAGGCAAAGCAAAATACCGACAAAAAACCGTAAAAAGAACCCCATCAATAAGAGTAGCGGAAACAGGAACGCGCCCAAAAGCGCGATCACCCCGATCAACGCAATCACAAACAGTCCGACAAAAAATGCTACCATTGGGTCTCCTTCTCGGGTACGGGCTGATGAATAAAGATTCAAAATTTTGATTTCATTTTTTGTCGCTTTTTAAGAATTCGCGCGCATCACCGCGTCAAATAGGCGGCATTAACATCCTGATTTTGTGATTGAATCTGCCGATCCGACTCATCACTAAGCATCCGCTCTTCAAGGCGCTTTTCCATCAGATATTGCTGCTGCGTCTGCAGTTTCAAATTATCGCTTTCCATGGATGAAATTTCACCGCGCGCGGCCCTTTGATCAATATTCGCAACCGCGCTTTCATATTTCAAAAGTGCCGGCCCTTTCACTCCCGCGCATCCTACCGCGGAAACCAAAACTAAAAAGAGCAGAAACTTCAAAATCTCTCCGCAGCTTTAAAAAACCGGCTTAACCGAAAAACCCGGGGCGCCGTTTTCATTCGTCTCAGCCTTCGATTCGCCCGCAACGGGCGCCGGTGTTTCTTCAGCAGGCTCAACCCAAACATACTCCGGCTTAGGGCTTTCTTCCGCGCGGGCAAAGCCCGCAAAAGCCGTCATCAAAAAAAACAGAACTGCGGTTAATTTCAAACTGTCTCCTTTTGTTTTTTTCCGATTCCCTGAAACAGCTCAATGGCGGAGGGGGTTGTTTTTAAATGCAAATCGCGCTGGGGAAATGGAATTTCAATGCCTTCTTTGGCAAAGGCTTCGTAAATCGCGTAATTGACCTCACTGCGCAGACATTTTTGTTTATCCGGAGAACCGGTCCAAACCAAAAGCTCCAAATCAAGCGAGGACTCCCCGAAATTTAAAAAGGCAACTTCCGGCGCCGGGTCTTGAATCGCATCCGAAGCTTCGGCAGCGACCCGCAAAAGAATTGCTGTCACTTTCTGTATGTCAGAACCATAAGCCACACCCACCGGACAATGCACGCGCACTTTCGGATCGCCGTGCGACCAATTAATCACATGGCCTTCGATAAATTTACTGTTAGGAACAATGATCGAAACCCGGTCGGCGGTTTCAATAACAGTCGTGCGGATATTAATTTGCAGCACCTTGCCGACATGCCCCTCCACACTGACCATATCGCCGACATTAATCGGGCGCTCCAGCAAAAGAATCAGTCCGGCAATAAAATTGGACGTTACGTTCTGCAGACCGAATCCGATTCCCACGCTCAAAAACCCAAACACCACCGCAAAACTGCCGAGATTGATCCCGATGCATTGTGTCGCCAAAATCGCGCCGCAAACGAGCATCACATAATGCACCACGCGGGTCGGCGCGTAAATCATACCCGATTCCATTTTGAACTGATTCGCGACACGGCGAATCAAAACTTTCTGCAGCACGCCGGAAAGAAAAAGAAATACCACAAAAACAATCACGGCCGTGAGTATGCCGCTGAGCGTCACCGGAGATGCCCCGACATGAATCAGGGGGAGGTTCATCCATTTTAAAATTTGTTCGTAAATATTAGTCTGATCCATTTTTTGCCTCGTTGATAAATAAAAGTTTAAAAACCCATCAAGCTGAATAACCGCGCGCGCATATAAGCACTGTCAATTTTTCGGTCAACCCGCCCGATCTCCGTCACCAGCTTGCTGTTGACATCATTCAGTCCCCGTTCCGTTAACCGCAATTTTTCAAATTCAATTCCGCCGACGGAAATATATTCGCGGATTTTTTCGATTTCACCCTCGTCATACCAGGTTCCATGCTTGGAACATTTATCCACAACCACACCGGAGTGTTTCCCCCAAACCCTGCGGTTCATCATCTCATGGCAAAGAGGACAAGGCACATACCGCGCCGGCTCGGTTTTTCCGAGCGGTTCATAAACCGATCTCAGCTTTCTCAATTCATCCACGGAAAAAACCTGGGGCTGAATTTGAAGCACCTCTTTTTCCTCGGCAAGGTCAACCCAAATACCGCGGCAGGAAGGACACACATCCACTTCACACTCGCCTTCAATGGCAACATCAAGAGGGTGCGAACATTTTGGGCAATTCAATTTATGTTTCATCATTCTTTTATCTATAAATCATCATGGGTAAAAATATTTCCGGATAAAACAGCCTGATACTCCTCCGCTTTTGTTGCTATAATATCGAGTCAGACCGCTAAAATCTAAACTAAATTAGCTCAGGAGAACATGAGCAAACACTTTCACTGGTTTCTTATTTTTATGGTTGTTTTTGGGGCGGGCCCCATCACTCTCGGCGCCGAGGAAAATACCCCTAAAAAAGCTAAAAAACTTGAAGAAATGTCCGCCGAAGAATTCCGGGCGGTTCTGAAGCAATCTCATGCCGAAAGCGCGGCACGCCTTGGCGGAAGCAGCGCACTTAGCGAAACCGACGACTCCTCAAAAAAATCCTCCTCCTTATCGGAAAAACGCGCGTATGAAACCTCCGCTCAAAGCCGCATTGATCTACTGAGCCACAAAATCAGATCTTTGGATAATCACTACCACGACAATTGGGGCTACGCGCAAAAAGACGCCGCCAAACTACGTGAAATTCAATATAAAGCCCGCGACTATTTGATGAAGATCAGGCTTGATCATTCCGAAAGCTGGAAAGTGCACAAAAACGCGCTCGAAGGCTTATTGCGGCAAACCTCAGACTATTAAATCAACCCAATATCTTTTTCTGAAGGATATAAACATTTTGCTTCATTCCTTCAACCGCGGAAAGCCGGGGACCTTCGCTTTTGGGCTTTTCACTTTCTATCAACTGAATGTCAAATGCGTCAGCGTAAAGCCGCTCAATCTCAGCGATGCTAATACTAAACGGCGGTGCTTCCATTTTCGATTGATCATATTCATAAACAACCAAAAAATATTTACCGCCTTTTTTTAGAGCCTGCTTTATCACGCGAGCATAATCGGCTCGCATGGAAGCAGGCAAAGCCACCAAGGCGGCGCGGTCATAAACAAAATCAAAAGTTTCCCGCGCATCTAATTTAAAAAAATCACCGCAGCTAATCTTAATATTTTTATGCGAGCACTCGACGAAGTCGGCGGTTTGTGTTTTCTGCACGGGTAATTGGTTCTCGGCAAAGAAGGCCTCCACCGCGCCCTCATACAATTCCACACCGTGAACCTGAAGCCCCTGACTCGCAAGCCAAACCATATCAATCGTCTTACCGCATAGCGGCACCAGAACACTTTGCCCCGCCTGCGGTTTCAATTGAGGGAAATACTGCGTCAGCTTCGCGTGATACTGCTGCTGATTAAACGCCGTTCGGCTCTCTTTCCAAGACTTGATCCAAAATTCAGAATCCACAAATCATTCCTTTTGTCAGGCTGACGACCGAAGACTAAAGACCAACCCTTCGACTTCGCTCAGGGCAAGCGACTAACGTCTCCCCGCCGCCTGTCCCGAGCGACTTGTGGTGAGTCCTTCGGCTGCGCTCAGGATAAACTCTGCCGAACCAAGTCGAGGGAGACGGCGTCCGGTTTTCCTTTTTATTTCCAACCGCCGGAAGCGCCTTCTCCGCAATTAAGCATAATAACTTTGCGGTCGGCATCGATTTTGGCACGGATTGGTCCAGTCTTAGGATTACCTGATTGGAATTGCCACTCGTCCCCCTCTTTTTGAGGTGCGCCGAAAAAACCGGCTAAATCACTTAGTTTAATACCGGGTCTCAGACTTTCACAAAAGCTGGTTCTGGCTGTCAAGTTCTGTTGAATACGTGTTTCACGGATGCTGTTCATTTCGATTTGATGCATGCAAAAAAATACCCCCGAAACGAAAGCAAACAAAACTAACGCGAATAGTATCAACTCTTTTTTTGCTCCAGGAATGTTACGGATTGCACTCCCACAGGTGGCGATTATATTCAACACAAGAACGATGATGATCGCCCACACCGCACTATTAACCGCAAAATCTATAAATGGCCATTGGGCCAACCCGGTAAAGAAATACAAAAAGCTTAGTAGAAACTGAATTTGAAAAACCAAAGCAGAATTGCCGGAGCCGTCCATCGCCAGAATTCCCACGTAAGACAGAAAATAAAACATCGGCTGGCTTACGGTAAAATGCACAAACCAAACAATTGCCGTCTGAACGAAAAGCCAAGTTGGCTTGCTGACTTTTAACTGATCCTTCCATGCCATAAGCTACCCCGCTCCGCGATATCAAACCGCGTTTTTCCAATTAATACTAACCGACTAACGCTTCCCTGCCGGACGGCGTCTCGTTATCTTTAGAAAAGTTACCTGTCCCCTTGGTAAACGGTACCTTTTGCCGCGATGGAAGTCGGCATCCGTATTGAATCTGAGAACCTCAAGACAGGCAAAAGACAGCACACCAATTCCTGCTATTTCACGATGGTCTGCCTTGATGAAAACTACCAGCCGAAACCCGCCCCCCCGCTTTTATGCGAAACCAAAGAAGAAAAAAGACGGTTTGCCGAAGGCCGCATCCGCCGTGAGCACGCTAAAGAACTTTCAGAGAAAAGAAAACATCTCGAAATATAAAATCAACCCGGCACGCCTGGAACCGGTACCTTTTTTTTCTGCTATGCTGGACATCCTGTGCCCGGCACACAGTTCGAAAAGTTAGAGTCACGAGTCAGTGAAATTGGTAACCCTTGATCAACAACAGCTTTTATAACTTTCATTGCATTCGGATGGGGCTCACTTTCTCCCTGCTCACGATAATACCAAACCTCGTGGGCACCTTTACCAACCGTATTAAACAATTCCCCCAGCTGATCAACGGAAAGCGTGCTGTCATTCGCATAAATAGTCCCATCTTTCATGACTTTTATCCGAAGAACATCGTCACTAGCAGCAAACGCAGCCACCGAAACCAACATGCCTAAAATAATAACCAACTCAAAAACTTTTTTCATTAAATTAACCTCTCCCCGCCGAACGGCGTCCATTATTAAAGAAGCAGTTGCGCCCCCTCAAAAATCAAATCGCCATTCAAATTATAAATTTTATGCTCTTTGAAATCTGCTTTATAGGAAGATGGTAAATGTTTTTTAGAATCCATCAAAATTAATCGCGCCAAGTCTCCTGCCCTAAGTTCTTGCTGTAAATACTTTCCAATCACATTATCTTCTTCTTGCTCGTTGTGAATGTTAAATCCATAAATATTCACCATGAGACGAATCATGCTCGAATAAAATCCTCGTTTATTTTCGATTATTCTTTCTTTTATCAGCTGCAAAATTTTATTTGCTATGTTTTTTTGAATAGGATTCTTATCGCCAATTGGATATATAGCCCAAAAAACTTCACATGAAAGCATTCGCGCGTAATCATCGTTATCAAGACAAGTAAGAGCATCTAAATATTCAAAAATCGATTTAGCCATGGCCTCTGTCACACTATCTTTCATAACAAATATTTCGTGCTCCCCTGGCCAAGGACAAATTTTTTCGTTTCCTGCAATTAAATAATTCAGCCTCTGATAAAATCTCCCAATACATCGAAGGCTTTTCTCATGCTTATTGCTGTATATCTTGTCATTGTTTAAACCTTTTAGATCCAAACAAAGCGAGGTCATAAATTGTGGCAAATTTTCTAGCGCCTGCCGCAGTTCATTGCTTACCCCCCACATGTTTCCTTGTTTGAAATACTCTTCGAGAGTAATTTGTAGACCTTCCGTATATTTCTCAACCAAGCAAGGATCCTTTCGCGACTCATATTCAAAAAATGTTAGTGCGTAGGGATTCGATATGTGAATTAAATAAAGCGAAGAAAAAATTTGGCTAAACAATGGCTTGCTAACACCAAGCCCCCTGTAATCCAGCTCTCTGGATAGGTGGGAGTCCGCGTTACAAAACAACTCACGATATAGGCTAGACAAAAGAAATAATTTACATCCGTCTGGAAGCTGATACTTTTGAATTTTTTCGAAAAGGCCAATTACATAAAACAAGCTGCTCCTAGAGGCATATTTACAAAACGCTTCATCAGACATAGATTCTTTGATAAATCCTACCGCCCGCGCAACCATTTCCCTGTTTTTTCCTTTTACTCTGTGTAGGTGATATGGACTAGTGTCAGAGCTGCCTTGGACATTCCACCAATCATTGTATTTAGAAGCTTCTTGAAAGATTTTATCTAAATTTTCATGCACAATCGCAGCGACCGCCGACATACTCTCATCACTTCTATCGTTAACAATAGTTCGAGCAAGGTTATCCAACAAAATTCTATAGTTATTTTTCTTCAATTTTGGTACGGGATTATGGATCGAAACAAATAAGAGAATAAAAATACAACAACTCAAAGAAAGAAGACTGGCTATTTCCCAGCATCCAGGAGCACTAAGATAAGGAATATTTTTGGCAATTAACCAACACCATTCTGGCAAATCAACACTGGGTAAAGCTATGTTTTGGGATAAATGTATTGCATTGGCTGCTACAACCAAAAAGAGCGAGAGAAGAAATAATCTATAAACAAGACTTGCTGTGCCGCTAAATTTAAAGAAATATGCCCTTAATTTATTTTTTTCCATGAACTCGGAAATGGCGAACAAAACCCCGCAGAGCCCCAGGATCTCATGCCATTTAACAAAATAACCGAGCTGAAATAATTCATCAGCCATAATCAAAGCTCCTAAATTTAGCCAACAGCACGCAGAAAACCACTTAAAACACCGCATTGAATTCCTCGGCTCCGCTGTGCCGAGCCGAGGACAGAAGACTGGGAAGTGTTTTTCACTTCTCCGTTTCACAGCCCCCCACCCCTCTTTGACCCGAGTGGTTCAGGTCCGTTCTTTCGAAGCTGCGAGTTCTGCGCCGTTAGGACGCAGCTGTTTGAGCAGACCGAAAGAACGGATTGAGCCGAACAGATTGCTTCGCTGCGCAATGACCCAAGAATGACAAACAAAAAAACCGGTGATTGCTCACCGGTTTTTCAAATTTTAACGAACTTGAATTGGTCTTAAACTTCGTTTAATCCCAATTCAATGTCCCACCAACTTGGTATTCAGTTACGCGAGTTTCGAAGAAATTTTTCTCTTTACGAAGATCAATCACTTCACTCATCCAAGGAAACGGATTTTCAGTCTTGCCGTATTGCTTCGAGAGATTGAGTTTTTCCATGCGGCGATCAGCGATATGCTTGATGTATTGCTCAAGCATTTGATGCGTAAGCCCCATGAGCCCGTTCGGGAGAAGATCTTTCGCGTAAGCGATTTCAAGTGCCACGCCTTCGCGGAACATTTCTTCGCATTCGGCTTTAAACTTATCCGTCCACACTTCGGGGTTTTCTTTGATGATGGAATTGATCAAATCGATACCGAAGTTAAGATGCACCGATTCATCGCGCAGAATATATTGAACCTGCTCGCAAGTGCCGGGCAAACGGTTTTGACGGCCGAAAGAAAGCAGCATCACAAACGCCGCGTAGAAGAAAACGCCTTCCATGACGCCTGAGAAAGCGACCATGTTACGAAGCAAGCGCTGTTTGCCTTCGAGCGTGTCGGTTTTCAGATTCGGGTTGCAGAGATCTTCGGTGTAGCGCGCTTCGAACTCAGCTTTGTCATGCATGGTTTTGCATTCGCGGTACATGTTGTAAAGTTCCGGCTCATCAAAACCAAGCGACTGCGGAATATATTGATACGCGTGCGTGTGAATCGCTTCTTCAAAAGCCTGACGCAAAAGATATTGGCGAACTTCAGGCGCGGAGATGTGTCTGTAAATTCCAAGCACAACATTGTTGGCAACCAAAGTATCGGCGGTGGTGAAGAAACCGAGATTGCGCTTAATCATCAAACGCTCGTCGTCGGTAAAAGCTTTGGGATCTTTCCATTGCTCGATATCGCGCTGCATGGAAACTTCCTGCGGCATCCAGTGATTGGCGCAGCTATCCAAATAATATTGCCATGCCCATTCATACTTAATGGGGATGAGCTGGTTTACGTCGGACTTGTTGTTAATCAGCGTTTTATCTTCTTTGCTGATTTTATCCGTTGTAAACGGGATTATATTTTCTTTTCTATCTAACATTTTTCTCTCCTAAGGCGCCGTAAAAAGTTATCTGCTTCGTTGTAAGCTTCGCTTCCTTGTGCGGTGTAGATTATCACTACACCTCCGCGGTCACTCGCCTACGCCTTGCATCTACTCTTTTTTCGGCTAGCCTTTTTAACTAACCTAAATTTTAAAAAATTAAAACGCTTCAACCGCCAAAACTTACACGATCATAGAAGCTATTACAAATTGCGTGCCAACAAGCATAGAACCAAGAACCAAGCATTTCACTTGGTTCTTGGTGCCTGGTTCTTGCTTCTGTCAATAAGCCTTCGGCTTATTGGCAAGCTTCACAATCCGGTCCGTTCTCGATACTGCAAACCATTTTCGCGCGTGCCGCGGCTTCCGCATCCGCGTCTACAGCCGGCGCTTCGGTCTTTTTATTGCGGCCGAGCGGATCACCGTACTTATTCGCATCGAGCGTTGATTTCTCAATACGTGTTGCGCCAAGAGAACGGAGATAGTAAGTGGTTTTGAGACCGCGGGTCCACGCGAGCTGATACATTTGGCTCAGGCGTTTTCCGTTCGGTTCTTCCATATACAAGTTGAGCGATTGGCCCATGTCGATCCACTTTTGACGGCGGCTCGCGCATTCAATGATCCATTCATGGCTGATTTCAAACGCCGTGAGATAGCGTTCTTTGATCGCCACAGGAATGCGGTTGATTTCCTGCAAATTACCGTCGAAGTATTTGAGGTCGTCGATCATTTGCTGATCCCAAATGCCGAGCGCTTTAAGCTCATCGACAAGGAAAGGATTCGCGATCGTAAACTCACCCGACAAATTGCTCTTCACGTAAATGTGCTTGTACATCGGCTCAATTGACTGCGTCACGCCGGCAATATTGCCGATGGTCGCGGTCGGAGCGATGGCCATACAATTGGAATTGCGCATGCCGTATTGCTTGATATGTTCACGTACCGGCTTCCAGTCGAGACGGCTGGAAGTATCCATATCAAGATAGCCTCCGCGTTCGTCCTTCAGCAATTGAATGGTATCAATCGGAAGCATGCCGCGATCCCATTTGGAACCTTTATAGCTGCCGTAAGCGCCTTTTTCTTTCGCGAGTTTGCTTGAACCCAAAATCGCGTAATAAGAAATGGCTTCCATGCTCGCGTCGGCAAACTCCACCGCCGCCTGAGAAGCGTAGCTGATCGCCTGAATGTAAAGCGCGTCCTGAAAGCCCATCACTCCAAGGCCTACCGGACGATGACGCAAATTGGCGTTCTTCGCTTCAACGGTCGGGTAAAAGTTAATGTCGATCACGTTATCGAGCATACGCATCGCGGTTTGAACCGTGTCAGCCAAAAGCTTTTGGTTCAGACCGGATTCAGTCGTATGCGCCGCCAGGTTAACGGAACCGAGATTACATACCGCGGTTTCTTCGTTGGAAGTATTGAGCAAAATTTCCGTGCAAAGATTCGAGCTATGCACCACGCCCGCGTGATCCTGCGGAGAACGGATGTTCGAAGGATCTTTGAAAGTAATCCACGGATGACCGGTTTCAAAAACCTGAGTCAACATTTTGCGCCAAAGCTGAACGGCGGGAATCTTTTTGAAAAGATTGATTTCTCCGCGCGCGGCTTTTTCTTCATAAGCGGTATAACGCGCTTCGAAATCTTTGCCATAAGTGTCATGAAGGTCTTTGGCTTCATTCGGGCTGAACAAAGTCCAATCTTCGTTAGAAAGAACGCGCTTCATGAAAAGATCGGGAATCCAGTTCGCGGTATGCATATCATGCGTACGGCGGCGGTCATCACCGGTGTTTTTACGAAGCTCGAGAAAATCCTCAACGTCAATGTGCCAGCATTCAAGATAAGCGCAAACCGCGCCTTTGCGTTTGCCGCCCTGATTCACCGCAACCGCGGTGTCATTGGCAACCTTTAAAAACGGCACCAAACCCTGACTGCGTCCGTTAGTTCCCTTAATGATGGAACCCATGCCGCGCACGCGTGTCCAGTCATTGCCGAGACCGCCCGACCATTTGGAAAGCTGGGCATTGTCTTTCACGCACTTGAAGATGTGATCAAGGTCGTCATCCACCGTGGTTAAAAAGCAAGAAGAAAGCTGGGAATGCAAAGTGCCCGCGTTGAAAAGCGTCGGAGTCGAGCTGACAAAACGGAAAGACGAAAGCACTTCGTAAAACTGAATCGCGCGTTCGGTTTTGTTTTTGCCTTCAACAAGCGAAAGCCCCATTGCCACGCGCATCCAGAATGATTGCGGCGTTTCAAGACGGCGGCCCTTTTCATGAATGAAGTAACGGTCATACAAGGTCTGTAAACCGATATACCCAAAAAGCAAATCGCGCTCAGGCTTCAAAGCCGCGCCGATTTTTTCAAGGTCGAATTCGAGAAGATCAGGCGAAAGACGTTCAAACTTCACCATCGCGGTTAAAGAAGCAACAAAAGAAATAGGATATTCTTTTTTCATGTCCTTCATCGTGAGCGAACGGCCGACGACTTCGGCATAGAGCTTGCGAAGAAGAATGCGCGCCGCAACCGAGCTATACGCGGGTTCTTTTTCAATCAGAACGCGGGTCGCGAGCAGCATCGCTTCCGTGAGCTGATTTTCTTTGATACCGTTGAAACAATTGCGGACGGTACCCTTTAAAATTTCTTCAACCGAAACTTTGTCTTCAAGGCCGTGGCAAGTTTCAGCAATGATCAATTTCAACTTCTCAACATCAAGACGCTCCGTGGAACCGTCTTCATGCGCCACGCGGATATTCGTCAGGCTGGTAAGGGGCTGAGCTTGTTCATTCGCTTCGGTAAAACGCTGTTGGCGCTGTTTTTCGCGGTAAACAATGTAATCGCGCGCGACATCATGCTGAGCGGTTTCCATCAAAGACAATTCAACGATGTCCTGAATTTCTTCAATATCAATCGTATGAACGCCGGTGTATTGATTCTTAAGATAATTCACAACTTTATCGGAGAGCATTAAAACAACTTGCTGTGTTTCAGGCTGAAGAGGATATTGATTTTTGCAGGCGGCAAAAGCTTTCGCGAGCGCGATCGTGATTTTTTCAGGCTTGAAAGAAACCACGCGTCCGTCACGCTTCTTCACTGTAAGACGCTCATGCTCAAAACGGCGCATTTCATGTTCGCGGCGATAATTGTCATATTCTTTTGAAATATCTTCGAAGCCGGCGGCCTGAAGTTCGCGGACAACGGTGTTTTGAATATCTTCGATAAACACAATACTGCCCTTGGCGCCTTCGGTTTCGCACCAGGCAACTACTTTGCCGGTAATGTCTTTGATTTTGGTTTGAGAGTCAGCGTCGAGCTCAGATTCCTGAGGAATGCCTAAGTGAGACTTGAAAGCCGCTTCAATCGCGTTAAAAATTCGCACATCAAAAAAAGGAACCTGCTGTCCGTTGCGTTTTTTAACCGTAAGCGATGAGCTCACATAAGACGGGGTTTGCATGCTGGAAATCTCCTCAACTTTTAAAGACAAAAACTCTTAAAAAAACTAAAAAAACAGAAAAACTTTAGGCGCTTGACGGTGGGTCAAAAACTCGCGGAAGTGAAAATAAAATAAAACGGTCTTAGACGTACAAAATAGACTGTTTTTCACTCCAACCGCCTCTCCTCTCGGAAAGTTTGATTTTTCAGCATACTTCTATTGGTTGTATGTTAAAAAATCAAAACACCTATATCTAGTACTGCTCCTCTCATTATTCGTCCTATCGGGGAGAACCTTGAGAGTTATTTTGCAGAACTGTTTTGGTGTGTTCAAGCGTTGCAAATTATGTCAGAAATTCGATCAATCGCAAGCGGTTTTTTGCGTTTTTTTGCACTTTTTTTACACAAAATCTTTTTAAAACTTTTTATAAAAAACAAATGAAAACAAATGCTAGTTTTTAAGCGTTGACAGAAATTTTTTTCTCTGAAAATTTTTTATTTTTTCCGGATTTTTTTCT
>DDUN01000043.1 GCA_002344825.1 Candidatus Multiplicimicrobium inquinatum
TTGTTTTTCGATTCGCGAGTCCCGTTCCCCGATTCAACTTGCTCTTCCGCCGCACCGGTCATCATCACTTTGCGGTAGAGATCATTCGAAAAATTCTGAGTGATGCGCGGAGTAAGAGTTCCGTAATTAATGTCATACTTTCTGAAGAGATACTTCATCCCCTCCGCGTGAAAACCGCCGGTAACAAGAATCGCTTTATCCTCCTGCTTTAAAACTTCCTGAATGCGCTGAAAGAAAAAAGTATCGCGATTGACGGCGGCTGAATAGAACGTAAACGAGGCGCGAAAAGATTCATTCAGTCTTTTCATTTGTGCTGATTCTTCTTCACTCACGCTTTGAAGGCGAGTGTTTTGTCCTAATTGCTCAAGCATGCGGCGGTTTAAATCTTCCGGATAAAAACGGTCTTGACGCTTGAGCACTGCCAGCCATTCATTGTGCGTCAGCTCCAACTTAAGTAATTTGCGAGCAAGCATTTCATCTCGATGCAGTAAGAGAAGTCGCTTGCGAGAAGCCAAGTCATCGGATTTTTCCATCGCCGCGGATGGAGCGTCTTTTACCAGAGACTCAAGAATGAGATCGAATAACCTTTTGATTTCTTCAAAAAGTTCTCCGGGAACGATTTCACTGCGTAAAATCAAATAGCCTGCGTATTTCGCAAAAGCAGGATACTCACGAATGTTAAATCCAACTTTGCCGCCTTCTTCCACAAGTGTTTCCATCAAAGCGCGCGGCGCGCTTGCCTGATAAACCTCGGAAGAGCCGATACGGTTGAGGTTGGCTGTTTTTTCATCAAATCGCTCTAATGCTTGAATCAACCCGTCCGAAACCTTTGCGGCCTCCAGTAAATCCATAATTTGCTGTTTTTCCGCGAGCGCTTGCTCTTTCAATGTTAGGCCGGAGACCAGCGACCGGCGACCCGCAGATTGAATGGCATTAGCCTTGGGCCTCGGACCTCCGGCCTCCGGAACTAACTCTTTTTCTAAACGCTGAAGAACTAGAAGCCTCGTTAGTTGCGGCCATTCAATTTGTGAGTACAGCACACCCAAATCAATCTCCAAAGCCTTCTTAGAAAGTTCAGCCAACGCGGAGACAAAAGGTAAAAAATCACGATGCCCGTTTTCAAATTTACGCCATTCCGCTAAGGCCTGAATCATCCGCGGACCAAAACTGCGTGAAGCAATTTGGCCCAACTTATTTTCATACGCTTCAAAATAGGCGCTAACAAATTCATCTTCGGAATAAACCTTTTGAAGCGCGTCAAAATTCCTGCGGTAAAGGTCCGGCTTTTCAATCCCCACCCCCTTTGCAGCATCACTGTTTTCAGCAAGAAACATTTCCGCACCCGTCACTTCGCCGATCTTTGCAAGTTCATCCACCAACTTAAGATTGCGCTCTTGATCGGGGAAAAGCTTTAGAATACTCGGGTCAAGCTCACTCGCCGCACCCTCAACGAGAATAGTTTTAAAACCGTAATTCACATTAAGATGTTTAATGACATCACGAATATGCGTCTGCGCTTCATAATTCGCGTGGGCATCCTGAATATGCACAATCAGTTTTGGATTAGGCTTTCCGGGTGCCTGATACCACTCATCAACCGATGCGAGCTCAGTGGGAATATCAATGTTAAGAATGCGAGGAGTTTCAGCTTTAGCCGCCATTTCAATTAAAGGCAACGCCGCACGAGCATCAGGACAGAGTGTGGACATAAAGCACACACACGTACTTAGCGCCACCCATCGTTTTAACCTTTGACTTATTAGCATCATAATTTTGCTTTCTCTATACACTCCCCACCTAAAAAAAATTTAACTTAGTTAGCTTATTAAAGCAATTTAACAGGCTTTTTTGATTGTTTTTGCTATCTAATGCTAGTTTTACTAGACGCTTAAGAGTAAAGCGGGTATGGGCAGGAAATATTAAAAGTTTGAATCGAAGTCAGGAATATCAATATCGTCAAAGGTATCTTCAACAACAAGCTCATCTCGAAACGATTTAGAACCGTAAGTTTGGCGAATTCCGGAGGCAGAGTGAATGTGCTCAGTCGGAACTTCGGTGAGAAAACGGGACGGCAAATTATGCTGAACAGAACCGAATAAACGGCGGCAATTAGCGAAGGACATATGCAATTTTTTCTCGGCACGTGTCATACCGACATAGCAAAGACGGCGTTCTTCTTCCAGCTCTTCGGTATCGGCGCCCATGGAGTTATTATGCGGAAAAATCCCCTCTTCGAGACCCACCATATACACCACCGGAAATTCCAAACCTTTTGCTGTATGCAAAGTCATCATGGTTAATGCATTGGTACCGGCTTCCCATTTATCTAAATCAGTGACCAAAGAAATCTGCTCCAAAAAAGCGTGCAGTTTTGAAGGCGGGGGCAACAAATCTTTTTGTACCGCCGGATCCATTGGCATATTTTTATCAAGCTCCGAAGCACCGCCGGAGGCAAGATAAGATTCTTCAAAGTGATCAATCACGCTGAAAAACTCCTCGATGTTTTCAATGCGGGCCAAAGACTCGGATGTTTTTTCTGCTTCTAACGCCGCTAAATACCCTGTGTCTTGCAGCATCTTTTCAACTAAAGCTCTTAAGGTAATCAGCTGATGCTTTGAGCGCATACCATCAAGCCAATAAACCAAACTCGTCACGGCTTTTTTAGCTTTGGGCATCAAATCCGGAATGGAGTTCACTCGGCGCAAGGCTGCGTCCCAAGTCACATTTGAAATGCGCGCTAATTCTTCAATTTCTTCGACGGTTTTTTTACTGATGCCGCGCGCGGGCACGTTAATAATGCGCTTAAGACTTGTTTCATCCGCCGCATTCGCGATCACTTTTAAATAAGCGACAATATCTTTGATTTCTTTGCGGTCATAGAAACGTACTCCGCCCACGATCTTGTACGGAATATTCATTTTCATCAGCACATCTTCAATCGCGCGCGACTGGGCATGCGTGCGGTAAAAAATCACCTGATGCGCGAGCTCGATTCCCTCACGGCGATACCCGAGAACGCGGCCCGCAACAAACTGAGCTTCATCCATTTCATCAGACGCCTGATAAACCTCGATCGGATCATTATCTTTGCGCTCCGTCCAAAGCTCTTTGGGCTTACGGTTCACATTATTACGAATCAAAGTATTCGCCGAATCCAAAATAACCGGACTCGAACGGTAATTTTGCTCCATCCGAATATGCCCCGCACCCGGATAATCGTGCTCAAAACGTAAAATATTTTGAATATCCGCCCCGCGCCATGAATAAATAGACTGATCGGGGTCACCCACCGCCGTAATTTGATTGGTCGCCGAAGCGATCAAATGAATCAATTTGTACTGCGCGTGGTTGGTATCTTGATACTCATCAATGAGCACCGTGCGGAAACGGGAACGCCATGCTTCCAGCACCTGGGGAGCTTGCTGAAACAAAAGCACCGTACGCATGATCAAATCGCCGAAATCGAGCGCCTTTTGTTTCTCAAGGCGCTGTTCATAAAGCGCGTAGACTTTGGCAACCTGTTCCTCAAAATACTCCTGAGCATCAGCACGGTATTGCGCCGGCCCGATCACATAATCTTTGGCACGCTGAATGCGCTCGCGTACCGCTTTGGGATGAACTTGTTTTTCATTCATCTGTAAAGCGGCCAAACATTCTTTGATATTCGAAAGCTGATCTTGTTCATCCAAAATCGTAAACAGCGGATCAATCCCGATGGCGGCGCCGTCCATGCGCAAAATTTTAAGGCAGGTACTATGAAAAGTGCTGATCCAAACCCGCTGTGAAACAAGCCGTTCAATACGGCTTTGCATTTCTTTGGCGGCTTTATTAGTGAAGGTCACGCCCAAAATACTGTAAGCCGGAACCCCCTGCCCAATTAACCACGCGATGCGATGCGTCAAAATACGGGTTTTGCCGCTGCCCGCGCCGGCCACGATCAAAAGCGGTTTATCCTTGGGCCAGGTCACGGCTTCAAGTTGGGCGGGATTTAAATTTTTAAGTAAATCATTCATGCTTAAACCGCGGAATTCCAAACATTCATCTCTGAAACTTTCAAAACACAATCCGGAGCAATTTTTTCGGCTTCGGCGATTAACTCAGGCTCAATTAAAATTCGTTCCATTTTAATTTCAAAATAATTTTCAAAAGCATTGAGAATTTCCTCTTCAAGACGGACAAGTGAAATTTCTTCCGGGGGCTGCACCGATTCCTCATGCAAAAACACGTTTCCGGATCTTTTCTGCGCGCCTCCCGCGATTTTCTTTCCTTCAAGCCTCAAGTCGGTTTCTACCGGAAACAAAAAACAATCCCTTCCGATCTGCAATGACTGATCACGGTAAAACTCAGGCCTCATACCCAGTTTTTCAAAGGCGATTTTGACAGCCTCATGCAAGTGGCGATAGCTGGTTTCAACGCTTTCAAATTTAGCAGGGTCATCTTCTTTGCGCGCGCAGAGAGCAAAAATCAAATCTTGCCCGTGAATCACGGTACCGCCCCCGGTCACTCTCCGGCAAACCGGTAAAGTTTGAAGCGCATGACGGGAAGACTCTAAAAAATA
>DDUN01000019.1 GCA_002344825.1 Candidatus Multiplicimicrobium inquinatum
TGCGTTATTTCCACTTTTGTCGAAGTATGAAAACTTAAAGGCGTTAATCGTGGGAGAGGGACGCGAAAAAGAGTTGTTAATGCAAAAAGTGAATGCCGCCGGAATGGAAAAACGCATTATTTTCGCCGGACGCCTGGATGATGTTTCGGAAGCATTGGCGGTAAGTGATGTTTTTGTTCATCCCGCCCGTTGGGTTGAAGCCTTTGGTTTAAGCATTGTTGAGGCGATGAGCGCGGGATTGCCCGTCTTGATGACGCGGCATTGGGCTCTTTTTGATCTTCTTCAGGATCAGGAATGCTGTGTTTTTGTGGAAAAGGGGAATGTTGGACAAATTAAAGACGCGATTGAAAGTTGGTTAAGAGACCCTGCCGGCGTAAAAAAAATGGGAAATGCAGCTCAGGCGACCGCTAAGAAATTTTTTGACAGTGAGGTTATGTCAGCGCGTATTTCGCAGATTTACCGTGATGCTTTATCAAAGCGCTGATCCGTGTCTTTTTAAATCGGCTTAAATCATTTTTAAAGATCTTTTTAAGCTCTTGACACCCCTTTATTGGGGTCTATAATTTCACCTTCGTTTTTCGAAATTATCTTTTCAAAATGTATTTGGAGGTTTTATGGCAATTCGTGTTGGAATTAACGGTTTTGGACGTATCGGACGCATGGTATTTCAGGCCATCTGCGATCAGGGATTGTTGGGCAAAGAAATCGACGTTGTTGCCGTTGTAGATATTTCGACCGATGCGGATTACTTCTCGTATCAGATGAAATATGACTCCGTTCACGGTCACTTCAAACATACTGTCGCAACGGAAAAAAGTTCTCCGTCGCTTGCTGAAGCTGATATTTTGGTTGTCAATGGCCATAAAATTAAATGTGTCATGGCAACCCGCACTCCCGATCAATTACCGTGGAAGGCTTTGGGCGTGGATTATGTGATTGAATCCACCGGTCTTTTCACAGAATCTGAAAAAGCGCAAGGTCATATCACCGCCGGCGCAAAAAAAGTTATTATCAGCGCTCCCGCTAAAGGTGAAGTGAAAACGCTTGTCATCGGCGTAAACGAAACCGAATATGATTCAGCGAAACATAATATTGTTTCGAATGCATCATGCACCACTAATTGCTTGGCGCCGCTTGTTCATGTGCTTTTAAAAGAAGGAGTTGGTGTCGAGAACGGTTTGATGACCACCATTCACGCGTATACCGCCACACAGAAGACCGTGGACGGTCCTTCGAAGAAAGATTGGCGCGGCGGACGTGCGGCAGCGATGAACATCATTCCTTCGACAACCGGTGCCGCAAAGGCGGTGGGTGAAGTTCTTCCCGCAGTAAAAGGGAAGTTGACCGGTATGTCTTTTCGCGTTCCGACCCCTGACGTTTCAGTTGTGGATTTAACTTTCCGCTCGACACGCGACACCTCCATTGAGGAAATTGATTCACTTCTCAAAAGTGCTTCCAAGAGCTACTTAAAGGGGATTCTAGGTGTTACGGATGAAGAGCTTGTTTCTTCCGATTTTATCCATGACCAGCGTTCATCCATTTATGACTCGTTGGCAACACTTCAGAATAACTTGAAAGGTGAGAAGCGCTTTTTTAAGCTGGTTTCTTGGTATGACAATGAATGGGGTTATTCCAACCGTGTGGTTGACCTTGTTCGTTATATTGCCAAAAAAGACGGCGTATCTTCGGCGCAATTGGTCGGATCCAAATAACTAACGGCTTAACTTTTAAGGCTGAATGATGCAAAAAAAGACGATCCGCGATATCTCAGTTTCCGGTAAACGCGTATTAATGCGTGTCGACTTCAACGTTCCGATGAAAGACGGCGTTGTTCAGGATGACACACGCATTCGTGCGGCGCTGCCGTCGATTAAATATGTGCTGGATCAAGGTGCCAAAAGCTTGGTGCTGATGTCGCATCTCGGTGATCCAAAAAAGGACGCTGCGAAAGCCAAAGAAAAAGCTGAAAAAGCAGGAAAGCCTTTTGATGAGAAAAGCTATTTAGATGGCAAGCATCGTATGGCTCCCGTAGCGGCTTATTTAGCAAAGCTTCTTGGCAAAGATGTTAAGCTGGCCGCGTCCTGCATGACGGTTGAAACTCTTGCATTAGTTAACTCACTTCCGGCTGGCGGAATTGTAATGCTTGAAAATACCCGCTTCCATAAAGAAGAAACCTCGAAGGAAGCCGCCGAACGCGAAACAATGGCAAAAGCTTTGGCGCAATACGGTGATATTTACGTGAATGACGCTTTTGGAACGGCTCATCGTGCTCATGCGTCAACCGAGACGGTTGCGCGCTATTTGCCCGCGGTGGCCGGTTTTTTAATGGAAAAAGAATTGGAATATCTCGAAGGTAAAATCGCCAAGAATCCGGCGCATCCTTATGTCGCGATTGTGGGCGGCGCTAAGATTTCTTCCAAATTGGCGGTGCTTGAGAGTTTGCTCAGCAAAGTGGACAAGCTCATTATCGGCGGCGGTATGGCTTACACTTTCTACAAGGCAAAGGGTTTTCCCGTCGGAACTTCATTGATTGAAGAGGATATGGTTCCCGTTGCCCGCAAAATTCTAAAGCGCGCGTATGAAACTCATGTGAATGTTTATTTGCCGATTGATAATCTTGTTACTAAAGATTTTGCGCCGGACGCGCCGTCACGCATTGCGGTGCGCGGTGCGATTCAGCACGATGAAATGGGTATGGATATCGGTCCGGGAAGCATTGAAATGTTCCGCGTCGCGATTAATGGAGCTAAAACTGTTTTTTGGAACGGGCCGCTCGGTGTTTTTGAATTTCCTAATTTTGCCAAGGGAACTTTGGCGATTGCCGAAGCCGTCTCTGAGTTGCCGGATTGCATTACGGTGATTGGCGGAGGAGATTCTGTGTCCGCAGTGAATAAGGCCGGAGTTGCCGATAAAATGTCGCATATTTCAACGGGCGGCGGCGCTTCGCTTGAGCTGGTTGAAGGAAAAGCTTTGCCTGGTGTCGCAGCGCTGTTAGATAAGGCCTCTGCGGCTTCGCCGCAACCGGCGGTTCGATAACTAGGACGCCTCTGGGTCTTTGACTCAACCGGCAACTTTAAACAATAAAAAGTACGTTTAGGAAGAAACAAATGAAAAAGCCATTGATTGCCGGAAACTGGAAAATGTACATGAATTGCGCGGAAGCCACTCAGCTTGTCCGAACAATTAAAGCGGGGGTTTATAAGTTTCATGATGTGATTACGGTAGTTTGTCCGCCGTTCACAGCGCTTTCCACGGTTGCGGATGAATTAAAAGATTCTGAAATTGGTTTAGGCGCGCAGAATATGCACTATGAAACAGAAGGTGCTTATACCGGTGAAATTTCACCGCCGATGCTCAAAGAGATTGGCTGCCGTTATGTTATCTTGGGACACTCGGAACGCCGCACTTATTTTAAAGAAACGGACGCGTTGATTCAGAAAAAACTTAAAACAGCTTTGAAGTACAGCTTGTTGCCGATTGTTTGTGTTGGAGAAACTTTGCAGGAACGTGAATCAGGGAAGCATTGGGAAGTTGTTGCGAAGCAAATGAATGATTCATTGGCTGATATTTCTTCCGATGAAATCCTGAAAGTCGTGATTGCTTATGAGCCTGTATGGGCCATCGGGACCGGTAAAACAGCTTCACCCGAGCAGGCAGAAGAGATGCATGCTTTTATTCGTGGAATTCTGAGTGAAAAGTTTGGCGAAGATGTTGCCAATAAGCTTTACGTGCTTTATGGCGGCAGTGTTAAGCCTGATAATATTGAATCCTTAATTGAAAAACCAAATGTCGACGGAGCGTTGGTCGGCGGTGCGTCGCTGAAGGCGGATTCATTCGCCCAGCTTGTTGCCGCTTGTGCCGCCTCGTCAAAAGCAGGGAGCCCGTCATGATTTTGTTTGTTAGCATTGTGCACGTGATTGTTTGTCTTTTGTTGCTCGGAATTATTTTGCTTCAGCCCGGAAAAGGAATGGGGCTTTCAAGCGCGGCATTCGGCGGCACGGACGCGCAGTCCGTGTTCGGCACAAAAACCGCGGACGTGTTAACTAAGGCAACTACGGTAGCCGCAGTTTTGTTTATCGTCACTTGCATTACTTTGAGCGCGATGACGGCAAATAAATCACGCTCGCTTTACTCCAAGTTCCAGAATCAGGCGCCGATCACGATGGAGCAGATTCAAAAGGCTGTTAAAGAAGCCGAAGAAAAAGCTGCGACACAGTCAACAGCGGCTGTTGCTCAGGCGGAAACAACCGCAACTTCCGCAGCTGCGGAAGTTCAGGCTGTTGTGGATCAAGCGGCCGGACAAGCGGCGGAAGCCGTCGAGGCCACTCCTGTGGAGGCGAAGCCTGCTGCGTAAATATAATTCCAAGGGTGTTTGCCTTGGTTTTTTATGGCAGGGTTGATTCGTAAGAGCGTTACTTCGGAGACTTCTCGAGATTCTATTCCTATTATTCCTGCCTGTGATTTGAGGTATGTGCGGGGCATTGGTCCCAAGCGCGCTGAGATGTTGGCGAAGCTTCAAATCCGCACTATCCATGACCTTCTGTATCATTTTCCTTCTCGGTATGAAGACCGAACGCTTTTTTCAAAAATAAAAGATCTTCAACCGGGGCAAACGGTATCGGTAGAGGTTGAAATTATTTCAGCCCGCCTTAAACCGATTCCGCGCATGCCTATGGTTGAAATGACGGCCGGCGATGACACCGGATTAATTAGTGTGGTTTGGCATCGGCAAACTTATTTATTAAAGCAGTTATTGCCTGAAAAGCTTGCCATTCTTTACGGGAAGGTGGAAAAAGACGGAGCGAAAATAAAAATTTCTAACCCCGAAATTGAGTTTGTTGATTCCGCCGCCCCTGGTATTCACACGGGACGTATTGTTCCGGTTTATGGGCTCACCGAAGGATTGCATCAGAAAAGCCTACGCGCGTTGATCTACGGTCTGACTCAATCCGAAAAGATAGGGGAGCTCATTGATCATTTACCGGAGAGCATCCGAAAGAGCGAGTCTTTTGTTTCTTTGCGTGACGCGATTCGTGGCATTCATTTTCCGGAATCTGAACCGCACCTCGAGTCTTCAAAACGTCGATTGATTTTTGACGAGTTTTTTTCGTTTCAATTATCGCTCCAGTCTCAAATTCGAAAGAATCATATGCGGCAGGATGGCGTTGCTGCCAACGCTGCAAGTGGCACTCTCGAAGATTATGCCGCCTCTCTTCCTTATGAGTTGACTGAGGATCAGCATCGGGCAATGACCGAAATTGAAGTTGATTGCCGGGGGATTCGGCCTATGAATCGTCTTCTGCAGGGTGATGTCGGGTCGGGAAAGACAGCGGTAGCGGCCTTTGGTTTTTTGTTGATGAAAAGGTCCGGATTGCAAAGCGCATTCTTGGTTCCGACTGAAATTTTAGCGGAACAGCATTATCAAACCCTCAAGAAATTATTGGCACCCTTTAAGCTTGAAATTGCACTTTTAACAAAAAGCACGGAAAAGAAACGCCGTGAAAGACTGCTGGCGGAGCTGCGGCAAGGCAAGGTGGACTTGGTCGTCGGAACACACGCGCTTTTGCAAGATGAAGTTGATTTTAAAAAGCTAGGGCTTGTTGTCGTTGATGAACAACATAAGTTTGGCGTGGTTCAGCGCAGCCGTCTTTTGGAGCGAAAGCCCGTGCCGCATTGTCTGGTGATGACAGCGACACCGATTCCTCGCTCTTTGGCTTTGGCTGTTTATGCCGACGCGGATTTCAGCACCATTCGTCAATTGCCGAAGGGAAGGCAGCCGATTTCAACTTATTGGATTAGCCGTCAAAAACAGCCTGAGGTTTGGGAGCATATTAAGTTGAATCTAAAAAAAGGACGCCAGGCTTACGTGGTGTTTCCGATTATTGAGGAATCATCGAAAGCGGATCTAAAAGCAGCCGAGACGGAGTTTAAAAAGTTAAAAGGAAGCTATTTTTCAGAATTTAAACTTGCTTTGGTTCATGGAAAAACACCCCAAGAGCAGCGCGAATCATCTATGCGTCTTTTTTATGAGGGGAAGGTGGATGTTTTGGTTTCGACCACGGTGATTGAGGTTGGGGTCGATCAGCCGAATGCGACGATGATGGTTATAGAAAACGCGGAACGTTTTGGATTGGCGCAGCTGCATCAGCTTCGCGGGCGAATCGGACGCGGGGAACATGCCTCCGAATGTTTTTTATTTGGTGAACCAACAACGGATGAAGGGAAGTTGAGGCTCCGCCTTCTGACCAAAACCCAGGACGGATTTCAAATTGCGGAGGAGGATTTAAATTTACGCGGGCCGGGCGACTTGTGGGGCGAGCGGCAATCCGGTATTCCGCACTTTAAATTAGCGCACCCGATTTGGAATTTGGATCTTTTGCAGCGCGCTAAAGAGTTAGCGGCTGCCGTGGTCAAAGAAAGCGCGGAGCAGATTTGGATTAAAAAATATCTCGCTGAAAGACTGCGAAATTATTAGACTATGCGTACACTTTTGTTGTTTTAAAGCAGAAAGATATCATGCGTATTATTAGCGGTAAATTTAAGTCACGAAAAATAGACTTTCCCAAGAACAAGCTAACCCGGCCCATGACGGACCGGACTAAAGAGACCCTTTTCAATATGCTGGGCAGTTTGGTGTTTGAAAAAAACATTCTCGATCTTTTTAGCGGTTCCGGATCAATTGGGCTAGAAGCTTTGAGCCGGGGGGCCCGTCATGTGACTTTTGTGGATGAGGCTATATGGGCTGTTAAGGTGATTCAGAAGAATCTTCAGACGCTGGAACTTGAGCCGCAAGCCAAGATTATGCAAACCGATGTTTTGAAAGCGATTACTAAATTGGAGAAGCAAAATGAGCGTTTTTCTATCATTTTTGTGGACCCTCCGTTCTTCTCCGGTATGGTCAAAAAAGCGTTGATGAAGCTAGATCGTTCTGATATAGTCTTGCCCTTCGCGCAGGTCATTGTGGGCCATCCGGCCAAAGAGCCGTTGCCGGATGACCTGCAAGTTCTTAAGTGTGTGCGAACAAAGAAGATCGGGCAAGCATGTTTGTCATTTTATTTTCGCTTGGACGCCTCGGATGAGCAAACGCAGGGCTATTTATCCGGGCAGCTTTGATCCTGTTACCAACGGGCATCTCGACCTGATTCAAAGAGCCTTAAAACTCTTTGATGAAGTGATTGTTCTTGTCGCTGCGAACGCAGAAAAAAACTCCCTCTTTACACCAGAGGAGAGAGTTGCGTTTTTGAGGCGTGCCCTGAAAGGGTGTCAGGGTGTTAAAGTTCAGGCTTTTGAAGGTTTGACGGTTCGCTTTGCTGAAAAGCATGGCGCTAAAGCACTTGTGCGTGGAATTCGGGCGACTTCGGACTTTGACTATGAATTTCAAATGGCGCTGACCAACCGCCGTTTAGCCCGCAAAGTCGATACGGTTTTTTTAATGCCGTCCGAGTCGCATTTTTATTTGTCGTCGCGGTTGATTAAAGAAATAGCCGCTTTGCACGGAGATGTTTCCGGTTATGTTCCGAAATTTGTGGAGCAGGAACTTCGCCGGCGATTTGGATTTTAAGAGTACGGAAGTAATTGAGATATGAAGATTCGCGTAGCCTCGTATAAAGAGGGCGTTCCGGCCGAGTTGCGCTATCAGTGTGTTGCGGCTGATCTTGACGTTGCTTTTGATGATATGCGGTTTATGACACCGATTGATTTGGAGGGTACTGTTGAACGCGAAAAGAAAACGTTGCGTTTTTATGGGGTGGCGACAGCTCAAATTGTTCGGGTTTGCGGACGTACGCTTGTTGAAGTTCCGGAAAATTGGTCGGTCGGCTTTGATTGGTTTTTTGAAACCGAAAATGCCGAGTTTGTTGAGACTGACGGAGAATTGCGCGAGTTGATTATTTTGGATCACCCGATGGTTTTTCGCGCGCCCGAAGCCGATAAGCCGGTGGAATACAGTGATCCCGAGGTTAAGAAGAAAAGTCCGTTTGAAGAATTGAAAAAGCAGATTAAACCCAAAAAATAAAGTTTGTTGCGATTGCGCGCGGCGCAGAGCAAAAATAGTAAAAAAGAGGAGTAAATAAAATGGCAACACCAAAAAGAAGGTCGTCGAACCGCCGTTCGGGACTTCGTCGTTCTCATCATCACGTTGCGGTTCCTGCGTATGACCGTGACCCTAAGACAGGTGAAATTACCCTTCGTCATCGCGTTTCCGCTTCGGGAACTTACCGCGGTAAGCAAGTTATGACGGTTGAAGTAAAATCCAAAGAAAAAAAGTCTGAGAAATAAATCATGATTCGAGTTGCCGTTGACGGAATGGGCGGAGATTACGCCCCCGAAGTAGTGGTTGCCGGAGCGGTTCAGGCCGCAAATGACTTCGAGCATATTGAAGTTGTTTTAGTTGGGCAAGAGGAGGCGCTTAAGCGCGAGCTCAAAAAGCACAAATTAGTTGGCGGAAAGCTGACGATTAAGCACGCTTCGGAAGTAGTGACCATGTCGGATACTCCGGTTGCAGCAGTCAAAAAGAAGAAAGATTCTTCGATTGCGGTTTGCATTGACCTGCTTCAAAAAAGGGAAGTCGATGCGGTTGTATCCGCCGGAAACACCGGTGCGGCAGTTGCGGGAGCGACTCTCCGTCTTGGAATGCTTAAGGGCGTAAAACGTCCGGGTATTGCCATCAGCACTCCTTCGCTTCAGGGTATGAGTGTGGTGATGGATGTTGGCGCAAACTTAAACCCTTCTCCCAATGAATTGCTTCATTACGCGATTATGGCCAGCGTTTACTCGAAATCGATTTTCAAGAAACGGCACCCTTCCGTCGGTCTTTTAAATATCGGAGAAGAAGAATGTAAGGGGACGGATGTCATTCAGGAAGCGCATAAGCTTTTGCGTGATACCACTTCACTTAATTTTATCGGCAACATCGAAGGCCGCGATTTTTTTAACGGCAAAGCGGATTGCATTGTGTGTGATGGATTTGTCGGTAACGTTGTTCTGAAGTTGCTCGAAAGTGTGCTCGAAACCAGTAAGATTTTGGTGAAGCGCAATATGCAAAAAAATCCGCTGAGTTATGTCGGAGCTTATTTTATGAAGCCGGCGATCAAATCCGTTTTAGAAGATATTAATTACGAAGAAGCAGGCGGCGCGCCTTTGCTGGGCGTGGATGGCACTGTTATTATCGGGCATGGAATTTCTTCCGCAAAAGCCATTCGCAACGCGATTCGCAAAGGTGCTGAATTTGTATCCACTCAGGTTAACGAGCAGATAGTGGAAGTCATTGCTAATTTAAAAACCTCAGCGCCGGATTTGGCAAGCGGGGATGGAAAGAGTAATGGCGGCGCCGTATAAGGCTCGCTTCAGCGGGTTGGGGTTTTTTATTCCGCCCAAAGTTCTTACCAATTTTGATCTCGAAAAGATGGTCGAGACCACCGACGAATGGATTCGCACCCGTACCGGAATTCGTGAACGCCATGTTGCCGAAAAGGGACAATCATCCAGTGATTTAGGCCTTGAAGCCGCGAAGGCTGCGTTAGCTGATGCTAAGCTTACTCCGCAGGATTTAGACCTCATCATTGTTGCCACCATTACCCCGCATATGCTTTTTCCGTCAACGGCATGTATTATTCAGTCAAAGTTAGGCGCACGTTGCGGCGCTTTTGACATGGCGGCCGCCTGTTCCGGTTTTCCTTATGCTGTTTCGGTTGCGGAATCATTTATTGCCGCCGGAATTCATAAACACGTACTTGTGATTGGTTCCGAGGTTTTGTCAGGCTTCATTGATTGGAAGGATCGTTCTACATGCGTTTTGTTTGGTGATGGTGCAGGTGCGGCTGTTTTGTCGCGATCCGAAGATGGTGAGCGCGGGATTATTGCTTCTTATTTGGGGTCAGACGGAACTCAAGCGGATATTCTCAAAATTCCCGCGGGCGGCTCCGCTAATCCGACAACACCGGACACAGTGAGTCAGGGGCTGCATTATTTAAAGATGGAAGGATCTGACGTTTTTAAAGTTGCTGTGCGGACAATGGAAGAGGCTGTGCGTGAGGTGGCGCGCCGCGGCGGTATTACGGTCGAGGAAATCAACTGTCTGATTCCGCACCAAGCCAATAGCCGTATTTTGAGTGCTGTGGGCGAACGTCTGGGGATGGGACCCGATAAGGTTTATACAAACGTTGAGATTTACGGAAATATGTCGAGCGCTTCCACGGCTGTTGCGCTTTGTGAGGCGGTTCAGAAGGGACGTATTAAGTCGGGCGATTATGTCGCTTTGGTTGCATTCGGCGGCGGATTAACTTGGGCCGCAACATTGATTCGTTGGTAAGGGGAGAATTTAGTATGACAGAAAAGAGAATTGGTTTTTTATTCCCTGGGCAGGGCTCCCAGTTTGTGGGGATGGGGCTTTCACTTTTTAATCAGTTTGATTCCGTAAAAGCTGTTTTCAAGAAGGCGGATGATGTTCTTGGGTACTCTATTTCCCAAATTTGCTTTGAGGGGCCGGAAGATGTTTTAACTCAGACGCTTAACGCGCAGCCCGCGATTTATGTTTGCAGTTATGCCGCACTGACCGCATTAAAAGAAAAATGGCCTTCGATCCAGCCTGCGATCGTTGCCGGACATAGCTTGGGAGAGTTTTCAGCATTGGCTGCCGCGGGTTTCTTTTCGTTTGAAGATGGTTTGCGTCTGGTTCAGGTTCGTGCCCGTGCGATGGAGAAGGCTGCTTCCCAAAATCCGGGAGCCATGGCGGCTATATTAGGGTTGGATCAATCAGGTTGCATTGAAGTCGCAAAAGAATCCGGCGCTGAGGTTGCTAATTTTAACGCGCCCAGTCAGACTGTTTTGACCGGAACGGCCGCAGCAATTCAAAAGTCGCTGGAAATCGCCGAGAAAAAGGGCGCCAAACGCGCCATTCAGCTTAAAGTAAGCGGCGCATTTCATTCAACATTAATGAAGCAAGCCCAAGCCGATCTTGTTGCCGCGATTCAAGGAATTAAAACGAACCCTTTAGCGGCTCAGTTTATTCCCAATGTAACTGGAAAAGTAACGGGTGATACCGCTGAAATCTGTGATTTGCTGGGTCGACAGCTTGTCAGTTCTGTTTGCTGGACTGAAACGATGGCGCAATTCTCGAAGCTGGGTTTGACTCATTTAATTGAAGTAGGGCCCGGAAAAGTTTTGAAGGGTTTGGCGAAAAGCTGTGAAGTCCCTCTTGCCGTACAAGTTTTTGGAACCGCTGAAGATGTTGAGCCATTTACGCTTGCTTTTTTAGGCTCTGCGCCTTCGGCGCAACCACAAGTTTAATCATAAGGAGCATGGAATGAGTTTGAAAGATAAAGTTGCGATTGTTACGGGAGCGAGCCGCGGAATCGGCCAATCAATTGCGTTGGAACTCGCGAGACAAGGCGCAAAACTGGTTCTGTCAGCGTCCTCCGCGCCGAATTTAAAGGACACGGAAGATAAATTGCGTGATATGGGATGCTCGCATTTTATCGGTATCGCGGCCGATGTAAAAAACGCGGAGCAAGTGCAGTCCGTGGTCAAGAATTGTATTGACACCTATGGTCGCATCGATATACTTGCGAACAACGCTGGCATAACGCGTGATAATTTGCTCGCTTTGATGAGTGAATCCGAGTGGGATGATGTCTTGGACACGAATTTAAAAAGCGCTTTTTTATTCACCAAAGCTTGCTCTCGCCCCATGATTAAGCAAAAGGGCGGTTCGATCATTAACATTTCATCGGTAGTAGGTTTGACCGGTAACGCGGGACAGGCAAACTACTCGGCGTCCAAAGCCGGGTTGATTGGTTTTACTAAATCCGTTGCTAAGGAATTAGCTAAGAAGAACGTGCGGGCAAACGTAGTAGCGCCGGGCTTTATCCGGACCAAGATGACGGATCAGTTACCCGATGAGCTTAAGCAAAAAGTGGCTGCACAAATCGCTTTAGGGCGTCTTGGTGAGCCCGAAGAGATTGCTTCGGTTGTTGCATTTTTAGCGTCTGACGCCTCCAAGTACATGACAGGGCAAGTCCTTGTTGTAGATGGTGGTTTGGTCATCTGATTTAAGTTGGTTCTGGGCTACGCCCAACCACAAAGGCTCTGAGCTTAGCTCAGCTAAAAAAATTTGTTTGTTTAAATAGAACTTATAACGATTTCGCTACAAGGAGGAATCATGGCTGTTGAAGACAAGATCAAGGAAATTATCGTAGAACAACTCGGTGTGAAACCTGAGGAAGTTGTTCCTGAAGCATCCTTTGTGGATGATTTGGGTGCTGATTCTCTTGATACCGTTGAGTTGGTAATGGCATTTGAAGAAGAATTCGGAACAGAAATTCCGGACGAAGACGCCGAAAAGATCCAGTCAGTTGGCGACGCTGTTAAGTATATTGAAGAAAAGCTGGGTTCGAAGTAATTCGACCCGGCTCTTTTTTTAGAAAGAGTACTTATGCGTCGTGTTGTTGTTACCGGTATTGGGATGATTACGCCCGTTGCCAATACCGCGGAAGAAACTTGGAAGGGTTTCTTGCGCGGTCAGAGCGGAACCGGCTTGTTGTCCTGTATTCCGTCCGATCCTTTTAACTCAAAAGTTGCCGCTGAAGTTAAAGGCTTTGATCCTACCGCTTATCTTTCCCCGAAGGATGCCAGAAAAACGGATCGCTTTGTCCAATTGGCGATCGCTTGTTCCAAAATGGCATTGGATGATTCCGGAATTGATGTTTCGAAAGAGGATCCTTATCGCATTGGGACTTTAATCGGAACAGGAATCGGCGGGCTGCATACGATTGAAGCTCAGTATAAAGTGATGGTGGAAAAAGGACCGGATCGTCTTTCACCATTCACGATTCCCATGTTGATTGTCAATATGGCTCCCGGACAGGTCTCAATCACTTTTGGGTTCAAAGGTCCAAATTCCTGTGTCGCTACGGCTTGCGCGACCGGTTCAAATGCAATTGGTGACGCAATGCGTCTTATCCAGCGCGGTGACGCGGATATGATGTTTAGCGGCGGAACCGAGGCTTGTATTACGAATCTTGGGTTTGGCGGATTTGATGCTATGAAAGCACTTTCAACACATAATGATACTCCTGAAAAAGCATCCCGTCCTTTTGATAAAACCCGCAGTGGATTTGTCATGGGAGAAGGTTGCGGAATTATGGTTTTGGAAGAGCTGCAGCATGCTCTAAAACGTAATGCAAAAATTTATGCTGAAATTGTCGGTTATGGAATGACCGCGGATGCCTATCACATCACAGGGCAGGATCCGACGGGTGAAGGTGCGATGCGCTGTATGCAGCTTGCGATTAAAGACGGCGGATTAAAGCCGGAGGATGTGGATTACGTTAACGCGCATGGAACTTCAACTGACATTAACGATCGTTGTGAAACGCTCGCGATTAAGCGCGCGCTCAGTGAGGAGCATGCTCGTAAGATTAAAATCAGTTCGACCAAATCCATGACGGGGCATTTATTAGGTGCTGCCGGCGCTGTCGAAGCGATTGCGGGTGTTCTTGCCATTCGTGATCAAGTTGCGCCTCCGACAATCAATTACTCAACACCCGATCCTGACTGCGATTTGAATTATGTTCCTAATGAAGCGCAGGCAGGAAAGATCGAAGTTGTTATTTCTAATTCGTTGGGTTTTGGCGGACATAACGCCTGTCTTGCTTTTCGCCGATACCGTTAGTCGTTTCGGCTCTGTTATTCGCGCGCCTAGGGCGGGTTAAATAAATGCTCGAAACAGAAAAATTAGATTATTAATACGAAATTTTTTAGTAGAATACCCGCATGAAACTCAAAAAACTCACCATTCTAGGTTTTAAATCCTTTGCGGATAAAACCGAAATTCTTTTTGATGAGGGCGTGACATGTGTTGTCGGTCCGAACGGCTGCGGCAAAAGTAATATCTCTGATTCCATTCGCTGGGTGCTTGGTGAGCGCAGTCCCAAAATGTTGCGCGGCGCCTCCATGGAAGATGTTATTTTTAACGGCACTGAATATCGTAAGCCCCTCAATTTTGCTGAAGTTTCTCTCACGATTGATAATACTGATAAGACGCTTCCACTTGAATACGCGGAAGTAACTATTACAAGACGTTTACACCGCAATGGTGACAGCGAATATCTTATAAATAAAACTTCGTGCCGCCTGAAGGATATTCAGGATTTAATTTTAGATACAGGTATTGGAACGCGCCAATATTCCATGATTGAGCAGGGGAAAATTGATCACCTGCTTCGTGCCGAACCCGAAGAACGCAGAGCCTTAATCGAAGAGGCGGCGGGGATCGCAAAG
>DDUN01000055.1:0-45080 GCA_002344825.1 Candidatus Multiplicimicrobium inquinatum
TTGCGTTGAAACAGGCGCCGGACAGCATGGCGTGGCTTCCGCGACCGCGGCTGCTTTACTCGGTCTTGACTGTGTGGTTTATATGGGAGCTTTGGATGTGGAGCGTCAGGCGCTCAATGTTTACAAAATGAAATTACTTAAAACCAAAGTTGTGCCGGTGACTTCAGGTTCGCAAACTTTAAAAGATGCGACTAATGAGGCTATTCGTGATTGGGTGACCAATGTAGACACAACCCACTACTTAATCGGCTCCGCGGTTGGGCCGCATCCTTATCCGGGGATGGTGCGCGATTTTCAAGCCATTATCGGAAAAGAAACTAAACAGCAAATGCTGAAAAAGACCGGTCGTAATCCCGACTACTTATTGGCCTGTATCGGCGGCGGCAGCAACTCAATCGGATTTTTTAATGACTTTCTGCATTTACCCAAAGTAAAAATCATTGGCATTGAAGCGGCGGGAAAAGGCGTGAACACGGAAGAGCATGCGGCTTCGATTACAAAAGGGAAGCCCGGTATTTTGCATGGCATGAAAAGCTATTTGCTTCAGGAAAACGGCGGGCAAGTCAAACTGGCGCATTCGATTTCCGCGGGGCTCGATTATCCTTCGGTTGGACCGCAGCATTCTTGGCTGAAGGACACAGGCCGCGTGAAGTATGACACAGCGACGGATGCCCAAGCGCTGGAAGGATTCAAGCTTTTGACCGAAATAGAGGGGATTATGCCTGCCCTTGAAACCGCGCATGTATTCGGCTATTTATCCAAATTTATGCCCAAAACTAAAAAAAGTGAAACTGTGGTGATTTGTCTTTCCGGCCGCGGCGACAAAGATATCAACACCATTCAGCAATATTTGTAATATGAAAAAAACATTTTTAGAAAATCGTTTAGAGTGGACAACGCAAGCGGCGATCAAAAGCGGCGATAAAATTTTCTGCGCTTTTTTAACCGCTGGATTTCCGAATCTGAAAACTACCGAGGCTTGCATTTGGGAATGCGAAAAAGCGGGTGTCGATGTTTTGGAATTGGGATTTCCTTTTTCCGATCCTTTGGCGGACGGTCCGACGATTCAAAAAGCGTCGGAAAAAGCGATTGCCGGCGGAGTACGGGTTGAGCATGCTTTTGCGTTGATCAAAAAAATGCGTAAGCAAGGCCTTAAACTTCCGGTGGTTTTTTTCACTTATTTAAACCCGGTTCTGAACTACGGTTATGAAAAATTTGTCAAAGAAGCCAAGCAATCGGGATTTGACGGGGTATTGATTCCCGATTCTCCGCCGGATGAAGAAGCGTCGCTTCAGGCGCTTTGCCACAAGCAAGGTTTGTCTTTTGTGTTTTTGATCGCTCCGACAACTCCGCCGGCACGAGCCCGCGTCATTGCCGAAACTTCTTCGGGATTTATTTATTATGTTTCGTTGCGCGGTGTTACCGGCGCGCGCGCGGCTTTGTCGCAGGATTTGTACGGTCATTTGCAGCAAGTGCGGAAATTGACGAAGAAAGCGGTTTTGGTGGGATTTGGAGTCTCGACACCCGATCAGGCAAAAAAAATTGCCGGACTTTCAGACGGAGTGATTGTCGGCAGTGCGTTGATTCAGGAAATTCAAAAGTCGGGATTCACTGCAAAAAAATTCGGTGCTTTCGTCGCGCGGATGGTGCGTGCCGCGAAATCCGCGCGGTAATGTTCAGCTCTGTGCTGTTTCGTTTGTCTTGGCGCGTGCGTAACCGGTATACAACTGCAAGAGATGCTTAATAATCAACCCATTCTGGGAATTGACCTGGGCGAGAAACGCACCGGAGTCGCTTTGGCAATTATGCCTGAGCGCATGGCCGTACCGCTTGTGGTGATTGCGCATAAGGATGACGCGGAGCTGGCGCGTGAAATCGAGAGTTTGATGCGTAAACACTCAGCGCAGACGATTGTGGTAGGATTACCCATCGATTTGAATCACGCGCAGGGGATTGCGGCGCAAAAAATACGAGCGCGGGTGGAGAAAATTAAATCGGTGACCGGCGGCGAATGGATTTTTGTGGATGAAAGCTATACAACAAGAGAAGCTCAGGATTTTTTAATTCAGTCGAAAGTCAGCCGTCAACGCCGCAAAGAAGTGATTGATAAACTAGCGGCTCAAAACATATTACAAAGTTATTTGGATTTAAATAAATGACCGACTATCAGGTTTCAAAATTAAAAAATGGCGTGCAGGTTTTGACCGTGCCTATGCAGGGACGCCAATCTTGCGCGGTAGGCGTTTGGATTCGTGCCGGAGCTCGCTATGAGTCTTTACGTGAGGCAGGTATATCCCATTTTCTTGAGCATATGCTTTTCAAAGGAACCGTCACCCGGTCCGCTCAGCAGATTAAACAGGCGGTGGAAGGCGTAGGCGGAGTGATGAATGCTTTTACAAGCGAAGAGATGACTTGTTATTTCGCAAAGCTCCTCAGGCCGCATATGCCGGTGGCGATGGAAGTTTTGGCGGATATGGTGCTTCATTCCACTTTTCCGAATGAAGAGGTTGAAAAAGAGCGGTCCGTGATTTTGGAAGAAATTAAAATGTATAAAGACCTTCCGTCGCATGAAGCGCACGAAAAAATGTCGGAATTGCTTTGGAAAAATCATTCCTTGGGCCGGCCGATCGCCGGAACCGTGAAAAGCGTGATGGGACTCAAACGCAATGATTTGGTCAATTACCTAGAGCGTTTTTACGGCCCCGCGAATGTCGTGGTTTCCGTATCGGGCGATGTGAAGCATGCGGAAGTTATGAAGCTTGCTCAAAAATGGTTTGTCTTTAAATCGCAAGTTCCCAAAAGCCGTTTTAAGAAAGCTGGGTTTTCTCGCGGCGGTGAAAAGGTTTGGATTAAAAATAAAAAGATCGAACAAACTCATTGGGTGATGGCGTTTGAGGGATTTGCCCGAACCCATCCGGACCGTTACAAGGTAAGTCTGCTGCATGTTCTTTTGGGTGCCAATATGTCGAGCCGTCTATTTGAAGAAGTGCGTGAGAAACGCGGATTAGCTTATGAAATTAAATCCGGCTTAGTGTCTTATCTTGATACCGGCGCGTTTATTATCTCGGCCGGAGTGGAAGCCAAAAAAACGCCTGACAGTATTCAGGTTGTTTTGAATGAGCTGCGGCAAATTGCCAAACAGCCTCCTTCCGCGGAAGAGCTGAAGCGGGCCAAAGATTTTTTTATGAGCCAGATTTGCATGGGTGTGGAGGATACGTTGGATCATCTGTTGTGGGTGGGCGACCGTGTTTTAAACGGACGTGACGTGCCCGATTTGAATCATATCCGTAAAAATATTGAATCGGTAACGCCTCAGCAGGTGAGCCGGATCGCGGCGAAAATTTTTCAAAGTTCAAAACTTTATTTTTCAGCGGTGGGCCCTATTTCTTCGGATCTTCAGCGTAAGATGAAAACGGCTCTTAAGGAGAAATTGTAATGTCACGGAAAGTCTGGATCGCGCCCAGTTTGCTTTCAGCGGATTTTGGTAAGCTGAGCGATGAAATTAAAGATGTCGAAAAAGCGGGATGTGATGTCATTCATGTGGATGTCATGGACGGGCATTTTGTCCCCAATCTGACGATTGGCCCCATTGTGGTGAAGGGAATCCGTAAAGCCACAACCATGCCTTTGGATGTACATTTAATGATTACCGACGCGGTCAAATACATTCCCGAATTTATTAAAGCGGGTTCGGATTGGATTACTTTTCATGTGGAATTGACGGAACAAGTCGTGGTCGGCATTCAGCTCATTAAGGCCGCGGGTAAAAAAGCGGGTTTATCACTGCGCCCCGGAACTCCGATTGAAAGTTTGAAACCCTATTTAAAAGATCTTGATTTGGTTTTGGTCATGTCGGTTGAGCCCGGATTTGGCGGGCAGTCGTTTATGGCGGACCAAATGCCGAAAATTTCCGCTTTGCGTAAAATGGGTTTTCAGGGATTGATCTCAGTCGATGGCGGAATTGATCCTGTTACCGCGAAACAAGCTCTGGCCGAAGGCGCGGATATTTTGGTCGCGGGCAGCGCGATTTTTGCTAAACCAGACCGCGCAGCGGCAATTCAGAGTTTTCGCAGCACGATAGCGGAGTGCTTGAAATGATTTTAGCCGATAAAATTCGCAACTTTTCGATTATCGCGCATATCGATCATGGTAAATCCACCATGGCAGATCGTCTGCTACTGCATACCGGCGCGATTACACAGCGTGAGTTCCGAAATCAGCTTTTGGATGATATGGATTTGGAGCGTGAGCGCGGTATCACAATCAAATCTGCCGCAGTACGCATTAAATACGGCGATTACACTTTAAATTTAATCGATACTCCGGGACATATTGATTTTACTTATGAAGTCTCCAAAAGTCTGGCCGCTTGCGAAGGCGTCCTGCTCTTGGTGGATGCTGGGCAGGGCATTCAGGCGCAGACAGTAACCAATCTTTATTTAGCGATGGAGCGTAACCTTGTTATCATTCCCGTCATTACTAAAATTGATTTACCGACGGCTGAGCCGGATAAAGTCAGCAAGGAAGTTGCGCAGTTTCTCGGCATTGATGAATCAGAAGTTCTGCGCGCCAGCGCCAAATCGGGTGAAGGCACAGACGAAATTTTAAAAGCCATTATTGAACGTATTCCGCCGCCGAAAGGGGATCCGAAAAAACCGCTGAAAGCTCTTATTTTTGATTCGAAGTTTGACAGTTACAAAGGTGTGATTTGTTATTTTCGTGTTATGGAAGGAACGATCCGCGCGAAAGAAAAGATTAATATGATGCAGGTCGGCGTCACTTATGAAGTGGAAGAAGTCGGCGTTTTTTCTCCTAAGGCAACTCCGGTGGATGCCGTCACGGTCGGTTCCGTCGGCTACTTGACCGCCACGATTCGCAATGTCGCGGATGTGAAAGTGGGGGACACGATTACGCATGTGGAAAATCCCGCCAAAGAACCCTTGGACGGGTATCAGGATATTAAGCCGATGGTTTTTTGCGGGCTTTATCCGATTGAACAAGATGAGTTTACTGCTTTGCGTGAAGCGCTTGCGAAATTAAAACTCAATGATTCTTCTTTTACTTATGAGCCTGAGTCTTCCGCTTCACTCGGTAACGGTTTTCGCTGCGGTTTTTTAGGGTTATTGCATATGGATATTATTCGTGAGCGGCTGGAGCGTGAGTTTGATCAGGTGCTGATTGTGACCGCGCCGAACGTAGTTTACGAAGTCTTTAAAACCAATGGCGATATTGTGATGGTTGAAAACCCGAGTGATTTACCGAATCCTTCCATGATTGCTGAAATTGCCGAACCGTATATTCGAGCGCATGTCATGGTCCCGGCGGATTCTTTGGGTGTGGTGATGAAGCTTTGTCAGGACCGCCGCGGCGTTTATAAGAGCACGAATTTTTTGGATCCCACACGCGTGGTTTTAGAATATGAAATTCCTTTTGCTGAAGTGGTGTTAGACTTTTATGACCGCATCAAATCGTGTACCGCGGGTTACGGATCTTTGAATTATGAACTCATCGGTCACCGCCCGGCACACGTCGTGAAGCTGGATATTTTGATTAATACGGAGCCTGTCGACGCGCTTTCTTGTATTGTTTTTCGCGATAACGCGTATGAAAAAGGCAAGACTATGGTAGGTAAACTCAAAGAAGTGATTCCGCGTCAGTTATTTGAAGTGGTGATTCAGGCTGCGATCGGAAGTAAGATTATCGCGCGCGATTCAATTTCGGCGCTGCGCAAAAACGTGACCGCGAAATGTTACGGCGGCGATATTTCCCGCAAACGTAAGCTATGGGACAAGCAAAAAGAAGGTAAGAAGCGCATGAAGCAGATCGGCCGCGTTGAATTGCCGCAGGAAGCGTTTATTACCGTTTTACGAGTGGATACCTAATGCAGGAAATTTTGTTTAAAATTTTAACTTGGGGCGCGATTGCCGCGGTGGTTGGCTGGATATTATTTAAGGATTTATTTCGCGATTTTCAAACATTGAAACAAGATCCGAAGAAATTTGGACGGACGCTTTGGAAAAACTGGGGCGAGCCGCTTTTGGTGGCGGGTATTTTTGCGCTTGTTATCCGCACCTTTTTGTTCGCGCCGTATAAAATTCCGACAGGTTCGATGATTCCCACTCTTTTGGTCGGGGATAAGATTTTTGTCGAAAAGGTTTCTTACCGCTTTCATGAGCCGAAGCGCGGCGATATTATTGTTTTTAAATATCCGCAGGATCGGAAAAAAGATTTCGTGAAAAGATTGATAGCGTTACCCGGTGAGCGGGTTGAGATTCGCGGCGGGGTCATTCTTGTTAACGGAAATCCTTTAAATGAGTCGCCGTTTGCGGAAACGTACTATTATAATGTGGACAGGGATGACTGGAAGTTGGGTCATACCGGACAGGTTTTTGAAGTTCCTTCTCAGTCTTATTTTGTTTTGGGCGATAACTCCGCTAATTCATCGGATAGTCGTAATTGGGGGTTTGTTCCCCGGCGCGATGTAATCGGAAAAGCCAAGTTTATTTGGTGGCCTGTGCCACGCATTCGATCCGTAAAGTAAGAGCGTCTGTCTTTCCGTAAAAAACTCCCGGAAAAAGCTTAAGAAATCTTCTTTTTTTGCCGACAAATTAGCGTCACGAAATATTATTTATTTTTTGGGGAGTTTTTATGCAATCCGATCTCTTTAATTTGTCGATGTCCAACTCGTATGAGCGTCAAGCTTTTCAGCGTTCTTTCTTTGAACAGAAGTATACTTTCCGCTTTGATCAGCTGCTTGGCGCCGGAATTGCTTTTATTGTTTTTTTTGTGATGGTATTCGCTTGGGGGGCTGAGCATGGTAAGGCTGTTTCGCACCGTGAAATGGTGCGTGAAGGCGTTGTTTCATCCAAGGCAGTTGAGCAAACAGCCGCTTCAGTTACGGCACCTTCTGTGACCGAAGTGATTACTCAGCAAACAGCTCCCGCGACAGTCAATGCACCCAGCTCTGAAAATTTAGAAAGCAACACAGCTGAAGCTGTTCCCACAGCAGACGTTGAAGTGCCTAATGCCGCTACGGTTCAGGCAAGCGCAAAGTATACGATTGCCCATATGACTTACGTGAAAAAGGATCAGGCGACGAAAGAGATTGAACGCATTAAGTCAAAGGGATATGAATCATTTGTTGTTTCCAGCGGAAAATACTATCAGCTTTGCGTGAGCGGTTTTGAGTCCCGTCAGTCGGCGAATGAGGCTATGAAGAGTTTACGTACGAAGGGGATTGTTTCGTCGGATTCCTATATACGCAATATGCCTGTTTCCTGATTTTTAGCTTCTTTCGCGTCTTATAAAATACAGCTGGTATTTTCTTGTCCGCTTCCATATAATTTCCCCACTTTATTTTAATTAGTCAGGAGTATTTCAATATGTCACAGCATCGTAGTCTTCGCATTGATAGCGTAGGTGTAAAACACCGCAACGTCCTTAAACGGGGCGAAAAAGTTAAAAGACTTGAAGAAGAGGGTAAGTGGGACAAAGTGAGCAGTTCCGCCTATAAGCTCCCCAAAGTTAAGTCCATGAAAATCAAGGTGAAGGGTGGCGGAGCCAAAGAAAAGGCTGCTGAAGGAGCCGAGGCAAAGACAGCAGGTGCCGCGGGAGCAAAATCGGCAGCCGGAGCAGCGAAACCCGCAGCGGCAGGGGCTAAAACTGATGCAAAAGCAAAGAAGTAATCTATGATCACGATTCGTCGGTTTGCCGAGGGCGATCATGATGATGTCGTGGCATTGATTCAGGGCGTCATGAGCAAAGAGTTTTCCCAGGATGCGTACGCGTATCCGACGGCAGATTTGGACGCGATCAATGAAACTTACGGCGGGTTAGGCGAAGCTTTTTTTGTCGCGATTGACGGGAAAAAAGTTGTCGGAACCGTAGGTATCAAAAAAGAGGACGATCGTATTGCTTTTTTGCGCCGCATGTTTGTTTCACCGGACTACCGGGGACAGAAGATTGGCTCCAAGTTGGTACAGCGTGCATTGCAGTTTTGTGAAGAGGTTGGTTACGAGGAATTTGTTTTTCGCACCACTTCACGAATGACTCAGGCGATTGAATTGTGCAAGAGAAATGGATTTGTTCAACGCGCAAAAATTCAGCTCGGGCCGATTGAGCTTTTTAAGTTTGTAAGGGCTTTGCATCCTTTAAATAAGTAAAAGTTTATGTTGTTTTCATCCAGGGATAAAAAAACAAGCAGTTCTAAAATGCTAACAGAAGCAGAAATCAAAAGAAAACTTTACGGCGAATACGAAACGGTTTCGGGCGGAACTCATTCTTCTGCGCATGAAGTTAAAATGAGCGGACCTGCCTTTGAGTCTCAGGCCGTCAAAAAAAACACTTTAGACGCGCGCGTCAACGTTGCCTCCGCGGCTATCGGAGTGGGGGCGGGTGTCCGTCCTGCGACAGTTGCGCGCCCATCCACCGCATCGGTTCCTTTTTCTGATCGAGTCCAATCAAGCTCACCCAAAAAAAACTGGCAGCAAACCCTCAAAACTTCCGGACGAGTGGTATTGGGTTTTTTAGCGGGAATTCTTTGGAAAGCGGGTTCTTACTTGGTCAAGATTTTAGATTTTATTTTACGTATTTTAGATCCTCGCAAACCGCAAGCGCGCCGGCTTCTTTATTCCATCACGGCGTGCGTGATGGTTGCCGCTCTCTTTATGGGTGTATTTCGCTTAAATAATCAGCGGAAAAAGGCAATGCTTGGCGAGCTTCCGGCGGTTGCTAAAGTTGTTGTTTCTCCCGTCTCAGCGCCTTCTGTCTCAGCGGATCCCGAGCAGCCTGTTGTTTCTGAAAGCACCCAAGCGGTTGAGTTGACTCAACGCGAAGAGAGTCAGGAAATGATTTTGAAGGCATTAGAGAATTCGGCAGGAGTTGCTGCAGGGACTTCTTTGACCCCCGCGTTGGGAAACGGATCTGTTGCTTCCGTTTCGGCACCGGCTGGTAAGTATGTTATTCAGGTGGCAACTTATGCTGTTTTAGAAGACGCAAGCCGAATTATTCAAAATCTGAATCAAGCCGGATTTGAGTCGTTTTATAAGAAGCAGATCCGCAATTCAACGGGGCACTCTTTTTTTACGGTTTGTTTGGGACGTTTTGAGTCCTATACCAACGCACAAGAAGCACTGGCAAAGTTCCGGAAAGCTGCGGTTGCGCGCCCCTTTCAGGACGCTTTTATCCGAACCATGGAGCCCTAAATATGTGGGATGGCTTTAATAAAAGAAAATTTCCTCGAATTAGCTTAGATTGCCAAGTTTTTGTTTCTCCTCAGGGCAAAGAAAAGGTTTTAAGCTCGAAGACTGAAAATCTTGGTGCCGGCGGAGTTTGCCTCATTACGGAAGAGGAAGTAACCCGCTTTGAACGCTGCAAGTTTAAAATACAGATTCCCGGAACTGAAATAATTGACGGCAAGGGGAAGGTTGTATGGGTCATTCCCCGTAAAATGGCAAAAGACCCGCAAAAAACCTATGATGTCGGCATTGAGTTCACTGAGTTTGATAGCGACGGACAAAAACGCCTGATGCAGTTTTTAGCTGGCCACGCGGGCTAATTTTAGCTTTTTTCCTCTCTGTTTCGCTAAATTTTGAGCGCCTCTTTTTTTATTGTTCAGCTCTTGTAATTCCTTTTTTCGTGTGTTACGTTTTCCAATGGACGGCAAGTTCTTTTCATTTTAGTACTAAGTTTTAGAAAGTCTCGTAGGAGGCAATTATGAATAAAGACAGAAGAAAATTTAAAAGATTTGATGCGTATATGAGCATTAAGTTTAAGTCGCATGATGATAAACATTTGCATGGGATGAGTCTGAGCAAGGATCTTTGCCGTGACGGCTTGCGTATTAACGCGCCCGCGGTGCTTCAGGAAGGGCAGCTTCTTGACTTAGAAATTAATATTCCGGATGATCCGAAAACCATCCATACCGCAGGACGTGTTATGTGGGCGCGGCCCTCCACGGGCGAAAATCAGGGATTTGACCATGGCGTTAAATTGCTTGAGATGGATCCGGTGGATAAATTTCGCGTGCTGGATTATGCCTACAACTACTGGCTTGAAAACAAAGTGACTGATTTCAATGACCCCGAAGACTCGGAGTTAATCGGATAAGATTCAGTTCTCCGATATGCCTTCCAAATTGATTTTGGCTCTTGACCTTGGGACAACCGGGGTGAGGGCGATTCTTTATACTCCCCAAGGTTCTGTTGCCGGAACCGCTTATACTTCTTTCCGCCAATATTATCCAAAGCCAGGCTGGGTCGAGCATGACGCCGTTGAGATTTATGCTTGCATCTTGCGTATGATTAGTCAGGCCCAAAAAGAGGCGGGCTGTGACTCATCGCAAATCTCCGGCATTGGTATTACCAATCAGCGTGAGACCGTTGTTGTTTGGGATCCGCGAACCGGACAGCCTTTTTATCGAGCGATAGTCTGGCAAGATCGCCGGACGGAAGATGTTTGCAAGCGGCTTAAGCATCGGTCTCAAGAACCTCTTATCCGCTCTAAAACAGGACTTGTCTTAGATCCTTATTTTTCAGCTACCAAAATTGATTGGATTTTGAAGAATGTGCCCCGTATCAAATCTGCGTTACGTCAAAATAGAGTTTTAGCGGGAACGATTGATTGTTGGGTGCTTTGGAAGCTGACAGGAGTTCACGCAACTGATTACACGAATGCGTCCCGCACTTTACTTTTCAATATCCACAAAAAAGAGTGGGACCCCAAACTGCTCACAACTTTTCAGGTGCCTCGAGCGATTCTCCCCCAGGTGATGCCCAGCGGAGCGCTGTTTGGTGTGACTCGCGGCCTGAAGGGGCTTACGGATGGTATTCCTGTTCACGCGATATTGGGCGATCAGCAAGCGGCTCTCTATGGTCAAGGATGCGTGAAGCAGGGTGATGTTAAAAATACTTATGGTACCGGCTGTTTTATGGTGATGAATGCGGGCAATAAAAGGCCAAAATTAGTGAATGGATTATTGACAACGCTGGCAGCCGGATCAGACGGACATCCGGTTTATGCCTTTGAAGGGGCTGTGTTTATTGCCGGCGCGGTGATTCAATGGCTTCGCGATGAGCTTAAGATGATTAAAACTACCGAAGAAACTGAAGCTCTTGCCAATTCCGTTTCTGACACGCATGGAATGGTGATGATTCCCGCATTTGTGGGATTGGGATCGCCCTATTGGCGTGCGGATATTCGCGGTTCGATCAGCGGATTAACAAGGGGCGTGTCGCGGGCGCATTTTGTGCGGGCGGCATTGGAGTCGATTGCTCAGCAATCAGCGGATGTTTTGATTTCGATGCGGAAAGCCTCCGGGTTGCCAATTCGTGAAATGCGTACGGATGGAAAAGCCTGTCATAATCGGTTTCTGATGCAGTTTCAGGCGGATATTACGGGACTGACCGTTAAAGCCTCGGAACAAGCGGAACTTACCGCCTGGGGGGTCGCGCGTTTAGCCGGCGAGAGAGTTGGTTTTTGGAAGGGAAAAGGATCATTTTTAAAGTATCGAAAGTATGTTCCCAGATTTAGCCTTTCCCGCAGAAAAAAAATCCGCGCAGATTGGATGAGTGCCGTTCAGTTTGCTTTGTCTAAGAAGTAAATTCCTCCAAAAATTGGATTGATCCGCTGAATTAATCAGAGAATCTTACCCGTAAAAGATTTCACCAAAGTGCCGATACATAGGTACATGAAATTTTTACCTTTCAATCGAAAATTCGAAGTTAAGTCTCAAAAAGATTACGCTATCCAGCATGTTCCCATTTTTTCAGAGTTAAGCCGAGATGAGAAAGATGCGGTAAGCCGAGCCTCAAAGCTGGTTGATTACAAAAAAGATGATTTTGTTTTTGAAGAAGGCGCCGAGCCGGTTGCTTTTTACGTTGTGGTATCGGGTCTTTTCAGGCTGACTGCTTTGTCGAAATCCACCGGGATTGAAAAAAAGATCGTGGATCTCTATCCCGGAGATCATTTTGGTGAGACATCTATTTTAACGGGGAATTTGCATCGCACCGCGACTGCCCGCGCCAAGACGGACGGTGTTTTGATTGTTGTCGCCAAAGAGGAATTTGAAAAGCTCATTAAGAAAATTCCCGCGCTTTCATTGCAGTTGAATCGCTCCCTCGGACGGCGGCTGATCCAGACGGACCCCGGGCACAGTAAGCATCGGCGTGAAGTTCATATCGCTTCGGTTTTGGCGATGCCCGATTACTCTCATTGTGAATCTGTCATGCGCCGCTTTACCCATACTTTACGGCAGGTGGATCCTCGGAAAGTTATTTTTGTGGACTTGACTCAGGCTGGTCTTTTTTTACCCGAAGGAGATGCTCCGGATTCATTAGGGGTTGAAGAGGGGTTTGATATTGATCAAACCGACTCTTATGTGCATTCGCCGCACCCTGATTTTGACAGAATTCAGCTTAAGCTTTTATCGCAAGACTTTAATCTTGAAAAAGTGTTTTCAGAGATTTTGACGCACTTAACTTACAGGTACGATTACATGATGCTGTTGCTGCCCGATCTGAAGCATCCGCTATCGAGAATGGCGCTGCATTACTCAGACCGCGTTTATTTGTGGGGGCAAGGTGATGAGACGGGTGTTAAGGTTGCGCAAGAAAAAGTAATCAGTTTGAAAGAAGCCTATGGGTTTTCCCGCAAAGAGCTTAAGTTGATTTTTCAGATTGGGGAAACCCGGGAGGTTGACTATCAATCCCTGCATGATTCGGCTCATACTATTTTTATTCCGTCTGAAACTGACCATCCGACTGATTATGAGAGGGTGCACCGCTACCTGGCAAAAGAGTGGTCGCGCAAGCTGGTTGGGTTAGCTTTGGGGAGTGGAGCGGCTTACGGGCTTGCTCATATTGGTGTGCTTAAAGTTTTAGAGCGTGAGGGAATTACGGTCGACGTGATTTCGGGATCCAGTATCGGCTCGCTTATCGGAACACTTTGGGCCGCGGGATATAGTGCCGCGGAACTTGAAAAACTGGTTGAGGGAATTGCCAGTCCGCGGAAAGCTTTTTTTGAGCTGATTGGTTTTTTTGATTTTCTTTTGCCTCATCATGGATTTTTTAGAGGAGATCAAATTTGCCGTTTCTTGGCCAAGTATTTGGGACAAAAAACGTTTCAGGATTTGAATATTCCGACCAAAGTGGTTGCGGTTGATTTGTATAGTTCACAGCAAGTGATCTTTGAAAGCGGACGTGTTTTGGATGCGGTGCGGGCGAGTATTTCTATTCCCGGGGTGTTTAAGCCTTTTCCCTACAGGTCGAGTCATTTAATTGACGGAGGAGTTCTCGATCCATTGCCCGTAAGAACTTTAGTCGAGGACGGTATTCATAAAATTATTGCGGTGAATGTACTGCCTTCACCCGGAGATCGGGTTAAAAAACAAGAACTTGACCGAGAGCATGCCCACAAGCAAATCAATCAAAAGAACCCATTGAAACGGTTTTTTGCGAAGGTCTTGTACAAGTTAAATAAGCGGTATAGCGCCAATGTTTTCAACGTGCTTATGAATACAATTCAGTTTATGGAATACGAAATGGTTAAAACCTGGGCCAATGAGGCCGATGTATATGTTCACGCAGTGGTTCCCGAGGGAAACTGGATTGAGTTTTTTCATCCGCAGAAGTTCATTAATGAAGGTGAAAAACAAGCTCAAGCTAAAATTCAACATATCAAACAGCTGGTATTGGGTTAGTAGGATATGCTATTCTTATAATTATAATTCGTTATAAAATACTATGACAAAGAAATTATTGCTTTTTACTTTTTTGGCGATTTTGTGTTTTGTGGCCGCCGCTTATTACTTTATCGTAAAGAAGCCCGCGAACTCAGCGAAAGCACCCCCGGCGAAGGCTGAGTCGGTTTCCGCGCCGGCGGTCTCTAAGAACATAGCGATACCTCAACCACCCAATGACGCGTCTTCGAAGCAGGCAATTGATGAAATTCGCCGCGAGCTTCAAAGTGTGATGGCTTTAAACGAGAAAATCAATCAAACGCATTCTTCCAAAGCCGCGCAGCTGCTGAAAATTCAAGAGCAGGCAGTTATTCATCAAAGAATTTTGGCAAACATTGAACAGATGAGTTCTATGCCCACGAAGTCAATGCCATCGCGTGAGGCCTTATTGGCTCAGGAAAAGCTTCGTATTATTCGTGAAGAAACTCTGCGTAATAAAAAGACTCTCGAAAAAATTCAGCCTGCTTCAAAAACCGTCTCATAAGGGCTTCCATGTCTGAGACGATTCCCAAGATCTTCTTTTCAACGGCGGAAAAATACAACACTCGGGTTGCCTTAGGATATAAGCACGCCGGAAAATTTCAGGGGCAAATTACCTGGGCGGAATGGGCTGTCGAAGTCAGACAAACGGCATTCGGGCTTGCAGCGATTGGTGTTGAGCGCGGCGATCGGGTTGGAATTTTAGCGGAAAACTCACCTTCGTGGACCTACGCTGATTTGGGTGCCCTTACATTGGGCTCTGTTGTGGTGCCGCTCTACCCCACGCTTTCCGCGGAAGATTTGGTTTTTATTGTGAAGGATGCAGGTCTAAAAGCTGTTTTTGTTTCTACCCCTGAGCAATATGAAAAAGTGCGCTGCTTTCAAAATGAAATCAAAATCATTACTTTTTATAACCACGCGCCCGCGCACACAACCAGTCTTTCAGTTTTGCAAGCTCATGGCGCGAAGTATGCGGAGCATCACCCTCAATTAATCGAAGATCGGCTGAATCAGATTTCCGAGGGGGATTTGGCGACCTTGATTTACACATCGGGAACAACGGGCATTCCTAAGGGTGTTATGTTAACCCATGGAAATTTTATTGAAAATTATCGCGGTTCAGCAAGACGAATCACGATTACCGAGAATGATACTGCGCTTTCATTTTTGCCTCTTTCCCATGTGTTTGAGAGATTAGCCGGATATTATTTTATGGCTTTTTCCGGAGCGCGAATTGTTTACGCGGAGAGCATGCTGACTGTGGCAGAGGATATTAAGCAGGTTTGCCCGACAGTTGCCGCCGCCGTTCCGCGCTTTTATGAAAAGGTGTATGCTGTGATTCAGGCTAAGCTTCAACAAGGCGGAGCGGCCGCTCAGTTTTTGTTTCAAAAGGCTTTTGCTAACCGCAAAAAAATAAATCAAATCAAAGATGCCGGTGTAGCCGTTCCGTTTCGGCTGAAAGCGGCTGATGTGTTTTTCGACAAAATCGTTTTTAGTAAAATTCGCGCGGGGGTTGGTGGGAGAATCCGTTTTTTTATTTCGGGCGGAGCTCCTCTGTCGAAAGAGCTCGCGGAGTTTTTTTATTTGGCAGGTGTTTTGATTTTGGAAGGCTATGGTCTTACGGAAACCTCGCCGGTGATCGCGGTGAATACTCAGGCCGAGCACAGATTTGGAACGGTAGGAAAGGTGCTGGATAATGTTTCGGTTAAAATTGCCGAGGACGGTGAGATTTTAACTTCGGGCCCATGCGTGATGAAGGGGTATTGGAATAATTCGTCCGCAACCGCGGAAGTTCTTGCAAACGGCTGGTTTCATACGGGTGATATCGGAGAATTGGACGCGGAGGGTTATTTAAAAATAACAGACCGGAAAAAAGATTTGATTGTGACCGCGGGCGGTAAAAAAGTTGCTCCGCAAAAATTGGAAGCTTTGATGAAGCGGGACTCTCTTTTTACGCAGGTTGTGGCGCTAGGGGATAAGCGGCCTTATATCATTGCCTTGGTTGTGCTGAATCGCGCTGCGGCAGCCGAGGGGGCACAAGCTTTGGGTTTATCCGAAAAGCCTTATGAAGAATGGCTGTCTGATAAGCGTTTTTGCGCGTGGGTTGAAGAGCGCGTCCAGGTCCAGTTGAAAGAGGTCGCAAGATTCGAATCCGTTAAAAAGGTGGCTATCTTACCCCAAGAGTTTTCTATTGCCGCCGGCGAATTGACCCCGACATTAAAAGTAAAACGCAAGCATGTGATGGAAAAATACTGTGCAATCATCGACCAGCTTTATACATCGTCATAAGGTTATCCTTATCTCCCGGAAGTGAAACAGTGCCTCCGATGAGCGCCACATTGTGGCAGGATGGATTTTTCAAAGCTTCTGACGGAATCAATCTTTTTTACCGCATTTATCAGCCGGCTTCGCCCAAACGCGTGCTTTTTATTTTGCATGGATTCGGAGAGCACGCGCACCGATACGAAAAGTTTTCCCAGTATTTCCCCGATTTTCAAATTGCCATATTTGATATGCGCGGTATGGGGCAGTCTGAGGGGGAGCGGGTTTTTGTTGACTCATTTGAACGATATGAGTTTGACGCGCTCAATTTTTTTGAATTTATCGGCGACCGCTATCCCGTAGATGCGCCCCGCCTTTTTCTGGGCCATAGCATGGGCGGTTTAAACCTGATGCTTTTATGCGTTCAGCATCAATTGAAAGGCGAGCGGTTTATTTTTTCCGCACCCTGTTTTCGTGTTGCTGTGCCTTCTCCGGCGCTGGTGCTTAATCAATGGATTCATCGCTTTAATCCGCGTTTTTGCTATCACAATCCCGTGTACTACAAAAATCTATCCCATTGTGAATTTGAAATACTGTCGTATAAAAATGACCCCTGGATTATGCACAAAATGACCGCGCGGCTTTTAAATGAAATGGTGCTTGCCGGGAAAAAGATTATGGATTTGAGCGCTATTCATTTTCAAAAACCGGTGCATTTTTTATTGGCGGGGGAAGATCGTCTTGTTCGAACGGAAGCGGCACAAAAAATTTATGAGCGCGTTACAGCACCTTCTAAGACCTTAAACATTTATAAAAACTTTTATCATGAGATTTTTAATGAGACAGATCAGCTCCGAGTTTTTCATGATTTACAGAAATTGATACCCTCTGACTGCCTACCATAAATTAGTCTAAATAGAATCTTTTTAGCCTTTTTATTCAAAATAAATAGCAAAAAAGATCAAAAAATCAAAAAAAGTTAAATAAATTTCACATGTTTATGTAAGTTGTTTATTTTAAATGACTTAGAGATAAGTTATTTTTAGCTAAAATTTGACTTTATAAGAATCAGTGATTATATTTACTTTTGTGGTTGAAAAAAAATTTAAAATTATTAATATTCTCGAGCTTACAAAACATTTTTAAAAAGATTATTTTAAATACAATAGCAAATCAAGGACGGCAGAATGTTTAACCAAAGCAGTATCTTTCGCAAGTGCCTCAAGCTCTCCGCGATGATTCTTCTGCCTCTTTTTACTTTCACCAGTGTTGTCCAAGCGGATACAGCCGCTGCCATCGGCCATGGCTCACAGCCGGTAACGCCGCGTATCGATTCTGCCCCTGTTAGCCGGCTCGATCTTCTTTCTGATTTCCCGGCTGAGTTTGGAACCATTAAATCTAAGTTTCAGGGCGGCGATCAATTTGTTGTTCATATCCAGGACGCGCATATCAACGAAGATGCCCAGAAGAATATCGCAAAGCTGATTAAGTATTTTGAAGATAAGCACAGTCTGGGGCTTGTCAGCGTGGAAGGTGCGTGGGGCGATATCAATACCCGTCAGTTTCAATTTGTTAAGAATAAGGAAGTCCGCACTGCCGTCGCGGATTTCTTTTTGCGCCAGGGACGTTTAAGCGGAACGGAATATGCCGTTATCGCAGACCATATTCAGTCTGCCGTTTATGGCGTTGAAGATGAGACGCTTTATTATCAGAATAAACAAGCCTATTTGGACGCTCTCAACCTCAAAGCCAAAGGGGAAGAGGTTTTAGTTCAGCTCCACAAAGTTTTAAATGACGTAAGCCGTTTTATTTTTTCCACAGAAGTTCGCGATTTAAATGCGAAACGCCTTGTTTTTCAGCAAAGCGGTCATGATTTGGTCGCCTACGTGCGCGCTTTGCAGGCGATGGCCGAAAAAAATGAAATTAACATTGCTGAATACCCCGGAATGCAATCCCTGGTTGAGCTTACCGAACTTGAAAATCAAATCAACTTTGATAAAGCCGAAAAAGAAACAGACGCTTTAATTCGCGGTATCAAAAAACTTTTGCCTGGCGAAATGCTGACCGAGTTTTTGACTAAAACCGTTCACTATCGCATGAAGAAAATGCGCCGCGGGCAGTTCTACGGCTATCTTTTGGGGTTGGCCCGCACAGTGTTGCCGAGAGATAAGCAGGAGTCTTCCGCTAATGCTTTAAGCTATCTCCGCTATATTCAGGTTTATGAGAACATTGATTCCGGGCTTTTTGAAGAAATCTCGCGCCTCGATGGATCGGTGCGTGATGCTGAGTTTTCGACGGATGACCAAAAGAGTTTGGACCGCTTGTGGAGAATTTATGACATCTCCTCCAAGCTTTTTGATTTCACTCTGACGAAAGACGACGCGCAGTTTTATTTTGATCACCGCGCTGAATTTAGCAGCCAAACTTTTAAAGCTTATCTTGAGCCCAAGCTCAAAGAGTACCATTTCTCCTACGGACTGCCGTCCTTGGAGGTTCTTGATCGGGACTTACCGCGCCTTGAGAAGTTTTACGACTTCGCCATCAAGCGTGATAGCGTCCTGATTGAGAACGCCCTTGCCAAAGCAAAATCAGGGAAACACGCGCTTTCTGCGATTGTGACCGGCGGTTTTCATACCCCGGGTATTGAACGCCATTTGCAGGATCAGGGAATTTCCTACCTCGTTGTTACGCCGAAAATCACCAAAGCCATCGACCAAACCAAAGATGCCAAGCTTTACGAAGATGCTCTGAAAGGCGTGCCGCTTAAGATTGAAAAACAAATTGATCAAGCCATGGCAGCTCATAAAAAGGCGGCTTTGAACGACCCGCGTTTTCAATTGGCGGCGATGCTTGCTCTTTTGAAAGCATCCCCCGACTTTGAAGTTTTACTTGATGTGCTGAGTCTTGCTAACGCTGCCGGCGCAGTTGCGCCCATGGTTGGGACAAAAGTAGAAAATGGAGAGCTGAAGTTAGATGGACAACCATTTGCTTTGGTCGAAGCGGAAGATGGCTTCAAAATCTATGCGGTTCATGATGAAAGCGGCAAAGTACTGCCCTTGTTTGTAGCCGAAAAGGATGGAGTTCAAATTGTTTATCAGTTAACGCCAAATTTAGAAGGCGAGGGAGCAAAATCAGCATTAGAAACTTTATCGTTGCCGAATGGCAGTAAGACATACAGTTTTGTTAGAGCGCAGCTTCCCGAAGGCGCAAAGTTGGTCGCAATTTCCCGCTCGGAATCACGTGTTGAGCGACGGCAGGAGGAAGCTCCGATAACGCAAAGGGGAGGGGTTGAAACTCAAAAGAGACAAGTGTCAGCTCAAGAAAAAGTTGAAGCCATGAAAGTCTTGAGTCTTCTTTTATCTGATGGCGAAGAAGCTGCTTTTGCAGAATTAAGGGATGAAATTGTTTTTACTCGGGATAGTAAACGCATCGCGTTTCTCCGTGACTGGATGGATTATCTTAATTATGACAAAGGTGTTCGCGTTTTAGAACTGCGGGATTCTTTGGACGCACTCGTTGCGGATGGACAGCTCAATAAAAACGGAGAAGGTGATAGCGCTGTTTATTCTCTTAAGACAGAAGCCACTGTGTCTGCTGAACCGGTGATGCCGGAAAGTGAAGACGCTAGAAATCAGCTCATAGAAGGCAGGTTTGCTGCTCTCTTGACAGAAAACACAGCAAGATTTGTTGGTGCTGCCGATCTGCAAGGTGATGGTGTAACTCTCGCTGAAGCGGATCAATATTTAAGTGCAATGAGCGAAGAGGTGCGAGCGACTTTAGTGCAGGATGGAAGCAATCAAAGATATAGATTGCGAAGCCCTGCGGATGTTTCTGATCAGCAGATCATTGACGTGATTACGGATGTTTTAGAGAAAAATAAAGGCCGGGCAACACGCGAAACAATCGAAGATGAATTAGATAGAAAATTTCCGATCCTTCATTCTCTTTTTCCCGCTGCCGCGCCGGATGCGGTGCTGTCTGTTCACGCGCGATTGGGGTTGATTTTTGGAGTGTCGATTTTAAATGGAACTAAATTGACGCCTGAGATTGAACGAGCACGGCGTTACTTCGAAGTTGAAGGTCAAAACAATGATCCTTTAGGTAAAAAAGCGGTTATTAGCATACGCCAAACCCATGATTTTTTAGCCGATGTTGCCAATCGATTTGTAGCTTCTCAATCAAGAAACACCACCGTTTTCGATGAGGCAGCTTTGCGGGATGTGTTTATTAAAACTCTTAGCGATAGTATTGTCTTGCCCGGTGAAATTGTCGGTAAAAAAATAAACGCGGGTGATTTGTATGATGCTCTTAATTATTTTTCTCAAGCTGATAATGGAAAAGCGCAGAAATTTGAAGTTAAACTCGATGAGAATGGGAAAATTATCGGCGTAACCATTCTTGGTGCCGCGATTCAAGAAATAGAGCAATTAGCCGCGGCGGAGCGCGTGAAGCGGGAAGCAAAAGAGCGGGAAGCGAAAGAAAAAATCCGGGTGCTTTCTGAAAACGTGGGCGCAGTAGATGCTTTATTTGATCAGATTGTTGCGAACGCGGAGAACATTGAAAGCGTTATTCAGTTTTTGAATCAGTTAAAACTTAAAACGCAAAATGCAATGAATTGGAATCAAGATGTGATTTTGGATTTAGGTTCAGACCAAAAAGTTGACATGACAGTCTTTCTTGAAAGCTCGAAAAAAGGAAAAATCCCCACGTCTCAAGGTATTATTACTTTTGCTGATAAGGTACTAGCCATTCTTCAGCCCAATAACGCTCCTATTTCAGCTTCCGATCTTTTAAAGCGCATCGAAGATATCAAGAGTATTGACGACTCAACGGCGGAATCAATGCGCAAAGTTGCTGAGCGTTTGATTTTGCAGGATTTGACAGCTCCCAAGCAGGAAGTGCCAACTAATAATTTTAGTTCAAACAATGGTTCCCGCTTGATGAGATGGGCACGAATTGGGATCGGATTTGCTGCGTCTTTGTCGTTTGGTGGCGCGGTTTCCGTTGGTTTTCTTGGTGTTCTGAAGGTGGCCGCGGGAATCATCGGTCTTGCCGCTTTACCCGCGCCCGCCTTGGCGTTGCTAACCGGTGTTTTGGCGATGGCGTTGTTTTATCTTTTTGCCGGTAACTGGATTGATACACTTTTCTTGAATGCAAAAGCACTCACTTATGACCGTAAGCGTTATAAGGAACAGGCTTCAAAAATTATTCTGGAAGGCAAGTCCTTGGCAGATGTTTATATCCCTGCACCCACTTTTTCTTCTTCTAAAGAAATTCTTATTGCCTATTTGATTCAAAACGGCGTCACGCTGGACGAAGTGAAGGCGCAATATCAGCAATCGGGCGTGTCAATTGAGAATTGGACGGATTTGTCGCAAGCCGCACTTTACAAGCATGCCAACAGTCTTGATAAAGCAGGGGAAGAAAAGTTTCGCATTGCGTATACCGAGCTTGGCTCGCATACAGATACGTTAACCGGCTTCATTACGCGTGCTATGCGCGTTCAGCAGGATCTGGGGAAAAAAGGAAGTTTGTGGAAAGCAGTTGGAACCGGTATGTCCGGATGGATGAAACATAATTGGGCCAAGCTGACAAAAAATGGCCCGGTGCTTGCTGTTTTATTTTTAGTTCCCTTTATTGCGTTTGGCGCCATAAATGCGCTTTGGCATTTGTCAAAAATGTTTTTATTGGATTTCTTTATCCCGCGTTTTTTGTGGCGCTATAGCGACCGTTCAAGTTTGATTAACAAGTTGAATGAGAAGCGGGCGGAAGAAAATAAAAACAAAGCACCGCATCAGCAAAAGCCCCCATTTAACTTAGCACTCAATCCGACAGAGCTCAAAGCGGTTGTTGGTTATACATTACGTGCAAGCGACACTCAGTCCGCTCCTCTTAAAGCCGCCGTGTTTTTTATTCCGCGTCTTTTAAAAGCGGTGTTGTGGGATGATTCAGTCGTTGCGCGTGGTTTTTGGGCCTTTTTTGATCGCCGCGGAACTATGTATCTTTTCTCAGGTTTGTCCGGATTTATTACAAAAATAGTTTCTCATGAATTGCAAAAGCTGGGGGTTTTTTCCGGGATTAGCGGTATCTTTGGTGCGTCATTAGTTCTTTTATTTCCCGCTGTCCCTGCGTTGGCGGCAATTTCATTGGCGGCAATTTTGGGCGCGATGGTAACGGCATTTTTGATGAAATTTGGCGCGCATTTGCGTGAAAAAGAAAATCTGCGGATCAAAAATTTTCTTAAAGAAAAATTTAAAGACAGCGAACTGGCTCTCGCGCTGATGACGAAGGCGATTGATGATCCGTCGTTGCTGGCCGATGAAAACGTTGTGAATCAGCTGGTTGACTTCGCGGGACGGAACCAAGAAGCCGCAGAAATGCTGAATTTTCTGATCATGAATAAGCGTTTGGGCGTTCAAGACAGCAGCTATAATTTTTATTTGGCAAAGCAATTGCGCAATGTTGTCCAAGCAAACGCACCCAATGATCGCCAGTTAAGAATTCGTTTTGCTTTATTGCGCGTTCCCATTTTTTCCGATTTCTTTCAGTTTTTCTCCATGCGTTCGAAATCTTCTCCTTTTTCTCAGGCCCAGGTTTTTAAAGGGGTTGTGCTGGAAGCTTTTTTTGACAAGTATTTTTGGTTTCAGGTTTTCATGACCGCGCTTTCTATGGCGGTGATGCTTCCTTTGGAAATTCTATTCTTCGATATCCTGATGGGGTGGTTTGATCGCGGTGTGAATGCCGCTGCCGACGCTGTTGGAATTGAGCCGCCTGCCGCTTCCGTGGCTGCTCAGGCTTTGGTTGACGCAGGTAAGCCCGCGGAAGATGGTACCGATACGGCAAAAATGGTCACGGAACAGGTTGTGCAAGCAGCCTACGCGGATGGTTATTTAGATACGCGCGAAGTGATTATGCTCCGTGAATTAACACATCATGCCAATGAAATTACAACGCTGGTCAGTGAGGGGAAAGAGGCAGACGCGATTGCTAAAATTCAGCATATTTTGCAGGAAGAGTCAAATAGCCTGGCTTATGGGCGAATGCTCTTTATCATGATTGAAATTAACGCTCTTAATATAGCGAATGACGCGGCCGGAGTTTTTGGTTTAGACGCAACCGATCCCCAATTGCTGAAAGAGGCTCAGAAAATGGGGATCGAAAATTTGGGTAATGCGGAAGGGGTTAAGCTTTTTGGGGAATATTTGCAAATGAAGGGGCAGATGGACTTTGCCGCCGAATTGAGCGCGATGTTTCAAAAAGGAAAACAAAAAGAGGATGAAACTTTAAGGCCGGTTGACGGCGTTGCCCCCTCCGCGGTGGACACACCGCCATCGCTGACACCAACTGAAGCAGTCGTTGGGGGCACTTCCGCGCAAGCAGACATTGAAGCGCCTGCCACGGAAGCTGAGAAACAGTATCAGCTCGAATCAATCCTGGATGATTTTAATGTTTTCGCGGATCAGCAGATTGCAAGTTTGCCGGCCGAACAGCAGGAGTTGGCGCGTGAACGTGCCAGAGAGATTGAAGACTCTATTTCTTTTGAAGGTGACAATTCGTTAAATGCCGCGCAGGCAAAACTGATTGCGGTTGTTGCAGGAATTCAAGCGGATTTGGAAAAAGCAAGGCTCGCACGGGAAGAGCAGGAAAAGCAGTCCGCGATTGAAGCACAAAAACTTGTTGAGGAAGCTGCGGTGAGCGAAAGAAACGCGGTTGTTATCGCGTTGCAAACGGCGCTTGATAATCTTAGTACCGGCGGCGCGACAGGTGCCGAAATTATCGCGTTTCACAATGCTTATAACACAGCCGTTCAGCAATTGCCTGAATTGAGCGCGTTAAAGCCGATTCAGGATGAAAAGGGAAATGTCATTGCGATTGCCGCTTATGGTCCGCAAACCAGAGCCGCTGTTGCGGCCGTTAAAGGGATGATTGATTCGGACATATTGGCTGTTAGAGAGACATTATCTGCGGAAAAAGATTCTGTGGTCGCAGAGCCCACTGTGGTGCAATTGACGGACGCCGAAAGAACCGCGCTTGAGACAATTAGAAAAACCCTGCCGACCTTAACGGAGATCGCGGAAGAGGTTAAGGAAACCGGAAAGGTTAAGTCAAACCAGCCAAACCTTTTGAATTTTGATATGGCGCTGCGGGATTTGTTGAAAATAAAAGGCGGAGATGCGTCTGCGGTTGCGGAGATGCTTGTATCGGATCCAAATTTGAAAAGCTTACTGATCAGCTATATCAATCAAAATCAAGATTATTATGGTCGAAATGGCTGGCGCGTTGCCAGCGCAGACTTGGGGACGAAGTCAGCGGCTGTTTTAAGTGAGCTTGATCCAAGTTATGTTGTTGCTCTTTTAGACGCGGGCGCAGTGCCCGAGCGTGTCGCAACCGAACGTCCTTCCCAAACTTATGCTGAATTGTTGGGCGTTCAGGGCAGACCGCTTTCTGCAGAAGAAGTCGAAAAAATGGCTAAGACCGCCCGTGCGAACGGAGATGTTTTTCTTGCTGATTCAAATACTTATATTTGGGCCGGTGCTGATTCGATTGAGCCGGACTTAAAGAAAAAAGATAAAGCACACAATCTTTTTCCGCAGGTCGTGATTGGTGAGACAGCGGTTTGGCAAATGGAGCAGCGCTTTGAAGAAGCGCTGCAGCAGAATCCGAATTTGCAGCGATTGGTTTTGGCATACGGTACCAATGATATTTTTTCCGCCGCGCAAATTGATTATATTGCCAAGGGTTATGAACGAGTAATTCAGGCGGCTGAGGCAAAAGGGATTGAGGTATTTATTGTGACGGTTCCTCCGGTCAAAGCCTCAAAAGGTGTTGTCGGAGATTATAATTTTCCTCAGGCGCAAGAGCGGGCCAACGCGCTTAATCGGGCGCTTGCCGACTTGGCTGAAAAAAATAAGGGGTTTGTGCGGCTTGTTGATGTCGCCTCGAAGCTTGATGGCGAACAGCACATTTCTTTGAATGATGGTTACCATCTGAGTCAAGCTGACGGACGGGATGGGACAGCGATTGTCCGTGATGCGGTTTTAAGCGCGTTGGATGAGTCGATTCGTCCCTCAGACACCGAAAAAACACCCACCGAAGCAGAAATCGCTGCTGCTGCGGCGCTTGATGAAGCACGTGAGAATGAATTACGAGTCAAAAATTTGGAAAATGCGGGTTTGGTTGATGTCAAAGAAGCTGTTCCTAGTATTATTGTTAAGTTGCCCTATGCAACGGATGAAAATTTTACTGGACAGCGGCTTTACCCTGAAAACGCACGCAGCTTTCTTCATCGTGATGCAACGGATGCGCTTGCGAGAGTCCAGGACAGTTTAGTATCGAGGGGGTTAGGTTTAAAGGTATTCGACGGATATCGGCCGCTCTCGGTAACGCGAGAAATGTATGATCATGTTCATAACGACGGCGTTTCTGGTAACGAGCGTTATGTGGCAAACCCAAAAAATGGTTCGGTTCATAATCGCGGCATGGCGGTGGATATTACGCTTGTCGATCTTGCGACAGGTGAGGAGCTTCCAATGCCGTCAGCTTTTGATGAGTTATCCGAGCGTGCACATTTTGATTTCATTGATGAAACAGGTGATGACAAGACTACGCAAGCCATGATTGATAACCGGGCACTTCTTCGGAGCGTGATGGAAGAGCATGGGTTTAAAGGGATTAGTAATGAATGGTGGCATTTTGATTTTCAACCTTCACGTGCAAGGCTCTATCCTGTTCTTGATTTAGCTCTACCCTCGTTGGCGCCTTCCACGGAGACATCTCAACCTCTCATTGCAACGCCCGTCGAAGAAATTAAAAAAGCAGAGCCCGGAGAATGGTCTCCGGTGTTTTCCGATGAAGTAATGGCATTAGCGGATAAATTTGTTCCGTCTACAAAGATGAGTGATATTGAATTGCTTGCTCAGGATGAAGCCTTTTCAAAGCTTATCCCGGATCAAGTAGCGGAAGTTTTGGGGGTCAGTCCCGTTTTGTTTGTTCGCTTGAGCTCCGATGCACAAAAACAACTCATTGAATCAGCAAAAGCACAAGTTGAAACCATAATGGCGCAAGTCCGTAAAGGAGAAATGGATCAGGAGAGCGCTTCCCAAGGTTTTATTGCTTTTAATCAGGCGAATATGGATGAGCAGGTGATGCTTGCCCGCGGAGCCGATGAGTCAATCCGCCAGCAAATTGCTTTTTATCAGAATCTTGCGGAAGTTCCTGAAGAATTACTCGCGCATGTTGGCGCCATGGATGCGTTTAATCAATTGCCCCAAAATTTGCAGGTAATTGTTGCTAATTTGATCAAGGAACAAGCTCAAAACGATCAAGCCATTTACAGTTTTGCAAATCGGTTTTTGGATGCACCTAAGGATAGCTCGCAACTCGATGAACTTTATAAGTTAGCTTGGGAAGAAGTTAAAGGCAGTCCTGAGCGGATACTTGCTTTGGGCGGCGCAGAGGCGGAAGCCTTAGATCCGATTGTCCCGTCTATCTATCAAGAAGCTTATGCGCTACGAATGAGTGCGACCCTTAAAGATGCAGGTGACTTTCGCGATTGGATTCAGGCAATCAATCAGGCTAAATCTATACCTGAAAAAATTGTTTTTCTAAATAAAATGGTTTATCAGGATATGTCGGTAACGCCGGATGGACATCCTAAAAGCCCTGTTCTTTCAGACGGTCAGCCGCTTATTTTGGATTTAATCCCCGTCAATGGCCGCTACACGATCCATGGCGAGCAAGTTTCTAAGGTAGTGTCGTACGGTAAAAATCAACCGCGACCCCTGGATCAAATGGATTATTTTTTATGGCATACCGGGCATGAAAAGACGTTTAGACAAGTGCAGAGTGCAACCAATCATCCCGGGCATCCGGTGGGATATGGTTCAGCGGTTGGCCGCACGGATAATGAAGAGGGGCGAGTTGCCGTTTTGGCGCCGCTTAACCAGCCCACGAACGGTGTGTTGGCAAGCAGAAATAGAGATCCTACAACTCTTTTTGTTCAAAATAACACAGCTCCTCAGGGCGTTATGCTTGGGACGGATAATGCTGACGAGGGCGGGGTTGATTATCTCGGGAATCCGTTACAACACGACCATGATGCGCCTGGTTTCAATCCGGGCACAATCGCTTCAACGCCTAAGCAGTTGTTTGGCGCGGCGTTTTGGGCGGGCTTTTTGGAGCATTCTCTCGAAATTCCCCTCACGAATCATTACTCCCATGCTTCGGTCGTGACCAATGGCCATCGTGATCAAGAGAAAGAAGGCTATGGTGGTGAAGCGGTTGTTGAAGAAAAGTTGATCAAAGCAAGCGGAAGGGCCGGCGGCTTAGAGGTCATGTATCAATATGCAATGACATTAGCGGAAGCTCAAGCACGAAATCCGGAAGGGCTGGCCGCAATCAATGTTAATGAATTTTTAGCAGGCAAAGTACCGACGGTGGCTTTAATCAAAAGCGACAAACCTGCGACGCAGTTGTCAGATTCACCGTCGCCAGCCATGCTTGCCGCAGGTTCGCAAGAACAGGAAGATGCCAAAACAGCGATGGCGTCTTCGGATGAAACTGTGCGTTACGCGCCGGAAGGCATTAAATTAAATCCTGTCGATTTTATTCGCATGGTTGCGAGCCCAGAGCAATTGAGCACCATGGATGCCGCTATTAAAGACGGCTCGATGGATGGTCTTAAGTCCGCTCAGAATCAAGTACGGTTGGTATATGTTAAAGCTAGTCGAACGGCATATGGAACTGTGTTTGATCATTATGACGGCGGCGCCAGTCCGGCTTCAGGTCCGGGTGTATCTTTTGCATCATGGAATCCGAGCGCCGTTGATAGCCGACCTCTCGAGGCTCAAGTTGCTCAAATTTCAACTGAATTAAGTATTCCTCGCGGTGCTGCAATTGTTGGAACTCGCCCCCTTGGTGATGGACAGCTTGTTCTTCCGCGCGGTGCTTTGGGTGTTGTGGTTGATCACGGTTCGTGGCCGCAAACACGAGAAGCAACAGACGGTGAAAAAGTGACGCTCGATATTCGTACGGGAAGCGTTTTTGCGAATAACGCGGATGCGCGCGGAGAGTTTTGGAAAAGCCAATTTGCGGGTGAGGGCGTTGTGATTGCTTTGGCACCCGGTCAGGAAATTGACCGTGATGGACTATCGCTTGATCTTGAAGTGACACCTGTCATACCTGCGGGCATTGATGCTGAGGGGAATTTGGTTGTGAAGCTTGATTCCGCTAAGACTGAAACGCTGAATCCAACCAAGCCGAACTTAAGTGTTAAGGATCGGTATCTTGCGTGGCTCGAGACTCAAAAAAATATTCCGGCCAAAACGGGTTCATTTGACGATATTGTCGATTTACCGAATCAATTTGTGACGACTACGGAAGGCAGAAGTTTTTTTGTTAATGGAAAGATGCTTCCGGTCATGGGGTTAATCACCATGGTGGGGGGCTGGCTGAGTTTGGATGAGTCTGATCCTGCCGCAACTTTTGACACTTCTGCCATGGGCAAGCTGAGCTTTGTCGGAACAAAATATGACTCTGCGTGGGAAAGATTCTCATCTGAAAAAGATACTGATTATGTGTGGTATCCGCTTGAGTATGCTTCCGGTGATCCGGTTTCGATTTTTCTGCCGAAAGAAATGGATGTGGATTCACCCAATAATGAAGACGGTAAATATTTCCTTATGGAAATTTACGACCAAGAAACAAAGAGCTTGGTTAAAGCGGATGATGGAAGACGGCTTGTTGTTCCGGTTCCGGAAAAAGTTTACCGCGAAAAGTTTCAGGGCGGACGTCCTGATTTTGTTGAATCACTTCGCGAATTCGCTTTTTCGGGCCCTGTTTCTATCGGCTCAGTTACGGTTAAATCATTTACAGTTGAGGAGGCAGCGGATGCCCCAAGCCGAGCAAGTGAAAAACTCCCGCCCAATTTACAAAGTTTACTTAATCAGGTTCCCATGCGGGCGCGGGTTGCCGCGCAGTATGCCGAAATTTCACAGACAAGAGCGGATGCTTTTGGAAAAGTAGATCTTGGAGCCAATTTGGGGGCTACCGCAAGTATTGGTGCCGGATTACCCGCGCTGCAGTTTGGAGCTTCCGCTTTTTACAGGGTTTCCACGGACAATACCCGGCAAGACCGCATCTATGACGCGGAGGCTGCCCGAGATTTGGCAGCGGCTGAATCGAGCCTTGCTCAGTCCCAGCTTCTTGTTGCACTTCACTTAATGCGCGCGGCGCGTACCAATGCTCTTCGTGCCGGCAAAGAGGCTACGGATTGGAATTTGGATCCTGCTATGACGGGAAGAATTAATCAAAATGATTCTCGTGGCTCAGCCAATTTGGTCCCGGGAGCCCAGCTTGAAATTCTTAAAAAGAACGGCGAAATCCGTGAAGGTGTTTTTGCGCGCGATATTCGCAGTATTGCCATTGATCTTGCCGATGTCTACGGATATGACCCGCTTCAGGTTCTTAATCCCGAGTCGGATGCAACAAAGAAATTTGTAAGTCAGATCGAAGGGGTTACGTACGAGACTGTGAAGGCTTATTTGGAAGGAAATGGCTTCAAAGGAGCTCAGCTTGAAGCTGTTATGAGTCAGCTGAGATATTCCGCCGCGGAGTTAAATTTAGCTGAGGTTCAAGAGAATCCCTTGTTGCCGGGTCTTCAGGCACAGGTAACTTCAGGTGTCGAAGCAAGCATCTCAACCCAATCGAGCGCTGTTTTTAGGCTGAATATATTTAGTCTTGATTTTAATTGGACGCTGGGCCGGTTTTTGAAGGAAAGTAAATTTCTTAAGGCTGAAACGGAATTAGAACGGGTCAATTATTTATTTACCCTTAAACATATGCTGATGCAGGGTAAATTGGCAAATCAAGCGGTTGCGGCTGAGCTTGAACGCGCAGAGAAACTTGGCGTCGAATTAACTAAAAAGATACGTGCGCTTGATGTGGTTCTAAATAATCCCAATCCCGCTGTAGGTCAAAGCACGGATCTTATCGCGCTTAAACAACAGTACGATCTTGCGCTTGATGCGAAGATTGTCAGTGATTATCAAATCAAAATGCTGAAATCCATGCATTTGGATTACGCTTCGCGGCTTGATCTCGCCCGAAAAGCATTGAATGATTTTTCGCGCCGTGACCCTGCCAACGCGGAAGTTCTCCGTGTTTTAGGTTTGTCTTTTGAAGAGTTGAAGCCGGGAAATTCGGCGGACCAATTGCCCGCCTACCTTGCTTCAATTCCATCGAAAGTGGCACGTATTTTAAGCGCGGCAAAACAAAGCGGAAGCGAAGCTACGGCATTTGAATTGCTGCGTAATTCACCCATAACAGGATTATTGGATCGTCAAACAACCGTTACCGCCTATGACCGTGTTTATCCCGATATTCTTGAGTTGTTTGGTTACGCGCGGCTTGGAATATCCACGGGGTCTTCCGGAATTGAAGGGTCGGGAGCGGGTATTGGATTTAAAGTTTATCCTTTTGCGGCTGAAAACCGCTCTGGACGAATTTCCAAGCAATCTTCGGGAGATCAAGCGGACTATGATATGCGTAACGGTATGGTGCGCCAGGCGGCTCGCATTCAGGATCAGCTCACGCGACTGCTGAGTCAATCTGAAGTGATCGAGCAAAGAACAATTTCGCATCAATTGGCGCTTGAGCAAAAAGCGATCGCGGAAAAAGATGCGCTCGACCGCGCGAAAGAGTTAAAGCTTGTTGAGGCTTCTGTTGATGTATTGTCGGAAGATGTTTTGTTGCAATTGCCTTTGGGGATGCAGCTTGCTTTCCGTCAGGCTGAGGTTGCCGTGGCCGAAGCTGACACGGCTCTTATTTCCGCGGAAGATCAGTTAATCCAACTGGGGTTGGTTTTAGAGGAGATATCTCCCGGCGCGCTAAGTCAGTCTGACACGATTACCAAAGGGGCGGCTGATCTCAAGCAGAGCCGTGTTTTTGGTATGGCAAGAACCAATGTTTGGATTGATGAACTAAGCAACCCGTACTTCTTGATTTTGAATTCACAGGGCCGGTGGCATCATGCCGCGACCGCTCAATTTTTTAACGAAACAACGTCGAATGGCCTTACGGAAATTGTGAGCGGAATGACGGCCGCGTTAAACGAAATGGATAAAGACATTGCTGAGCAGCAAAGAGCAATTGCAAAGTTAGAATCTGAGAAAAAGACGTTGCGTGCGGTGCCCGCCGAAGAGCAACAAGCGCCCAAAAAGACCTGGCTTGGCAGACTTTTCAGCCGGGATGAGGGTGCTTCAATTCGACGCTCGAATGAAAAAGCAAGCGCAGACAATCAACAAAAAGAGACCAAAATTCGAGAGCACAAAGCACGCATCGCTGAGTTGAAGGAAATGCGCGAGGGGCTTGCCGCTGCAAGGACCAGTTTCGAATCTGCGAAAACTGAGTTGAAGGAAGTCGTGAAGACGGGTGAAACGGCTGACAAAGGGCGCATGCAGAATTTGACGCAGCTGGCACAGAACATTTCCAAGGGAACCTCCGATTACTTTATCTCATCGTATTTCCGCGATAAAACACAAAATGTGCGCGCGTTTGAAGCGCGTGATTCATGGATTGACGAAGTTATGGTTTTGAATGCCATGATGGCTGAGTCGACCACCGCAGAGGCGGTCAATGACCGTATCAGCAGTGCCTTTCGTGGAAATGTTTACTTCGAAAAAGCTTGGTCCTCTCTGAAAGAAAGAGTCCGTATAGGTTTGGGGGCTACGTTTGAAGTTGGCGCGGGCGGAACAAGCGTTTCTGCCCCGATTGTTACGGATGTGTTTAGTTTGCTCGTGCGATCTATTTTTGGCGCTAATTCCCAGGAAAAGAGAGCCGCCGGCGAAGCGCTTGCAAAATTGACGGAAACTGTTTCGAGAAGTGCGGATGTTGACAGTGAAGACGAGGCCGAGGCCGATAAAATACGCACGCAGGTTGTCGGTGATATGTCGAGAGTTGCGATTTATGAAGCTTTACTTAAAAACCTGAGACAACTTAGCGGAAAGTTGACGCCCGGATTGCCTGCGGCATCACGGGATAGGGATGCCGTTGGTTTGGCGCAGACAGAGATCCATCAGCAAGCAGGAAAATTATTGAAAAATAAAGGTAATTTTCAAAACATACTCCAGCAAGAAATTATAAAAATTGAAACCCGAATCAAAGGTATTCAGGGCGCGATACAAGCCGGGTTGGATAGCTTGGAACGGTTTGACGGTAATTCGAATTCGAGCGAGCTCCTGGATAAAGTCGAGGTTGAAAGCGCCGCGCTGGTGTCGCAGTTGGGACAGCAGTTTGAAAGCTTGGGTGTTGCTGCGGATCGGGCCGGGTCATCTACGGATGGACTGCTTGCTTCCCGGTCTATTGTTGCCGAATCTTATGATTCGATCGCGGAGTCGGCACGCGCGATTATTATGTCGACCGAAGCATCGCTTGAGGTGCGTAATCCGACCAACCGGTCCATTCAAAACTTCGAAGAATTGGGCGTGTTGCGTCAATCTCTGGGTATGCGGGCCGGTCCCGGTGCCAACGGTATTCGGGTTCAATCAATTGATATTGGTCTCGCGGATTTAACCGGTGCGAGCGATCGGCATTTAATGCTCTCTTATGAATTTGAAGACGCCAAAAGGGAATATGCTGAGCAGGACAAAGTATCTCGTCTGCAGAGTGAAGGAGCAGGTCTTGTTTCAGAATTGATTCGTCTTCAAATTTTAGAAGAGGTGAGCCGGTTAATACATTCAAAAACAATGTCTGTTGTTGATTTAGAGCGTGAAATAGGAAATTTGAGCGCTTCGCAGAAATTTCTCAAAGATAAACTCGACGCGGCATTGGATGAAAAATCTTATGAAGCCGTTGATGCTGTATTGCAAAAACTATCCCAAATCAATCGTGAAATATCCGGCGTGAACGAAGCTGATAAGGAAGCTCAGCTGCAGGTTTTACTCGAAAAATATTTCCCGAAAGAAACTTTTGCTTCGGTTGTGAAATCAACCGAGCTGAATCTTAAAGCGCGTATGGATAACATCATGGCCTTTGCTCAGTCTATCGGAGTTGATTTTTCTTTGGCGATTGTTGACTCCAAAACTCTTGATTTAGTCCGCAACGCGGTTGCTCCGGAGGCTGACTTAGCGACCCGCCGCGCGGCCGAACTTGAGGCTGCCAGAGAAGTTATCCGTCAAAATCAAGTTGGTTTTAATTTGAGATTTGGGTTGCGGCATGAACCCATGGATTCTCCTTTAAGTCATGGTCAACCATTTTTGAGTATCGGGGTGCACGCTGATTTTAGCCGTAATCTGAATGCGGTTAAACAGCACTTACAAAGTATGACTGATTTTATGAACGGACCCAAAGCCGAGGAGTCGGTCATTGCGTGGAGAGGGGTTTTAGCCCAGCTTGCCAATGATATTCAGCATTTGGAGTCGGAGTTTGCTGACGTACAAGAAATTTTAGAATTACAGAAACCGATTGCCGGAACGGCATTTCAGCAAGGACGCCAAGACGGCTTTCCTGACTCCGTTATGGTGAAAATGGGATCAGATCAAATCCGCGAAAATGCGAGATTGCAAGGTGTTCTAACCGCAATAACCGAAAAGACAAATGCCTTTTATGGGAAGCTTCCACAAGGTGCTCGCGAAGATATTCAGGCTCGTCTTAAAGCGCGGGGCGCGGGTGATGCGGATTTTGAGACTTTGAATGATATGGCATATCGCTTGGTTGCGTCTTTGTCTCCGTCGAATCGCCAGCTTGATCTTAAGCAAACGGATGAATTTTATCCGGCCGAAAGAATGAACGGGACTGACGCGCAAGGGGTTAGTTTTATAGTGGATTCGATGGAAGCGCAGGCACCGTCCATAGTGCCTGTTGTGGAAAACATCATAGGTGAGGGCAGCGAAGACAGCCGCGATGAAGCAGTCATTATTTTAGGAAATATTTTGTCTGCACGAATTGAAAAACTGAAGCAAGGACAGGCGGGATCGCCTGAAAATGTGGCGTTCGCTCAGCAAATGGCTGAGAAGTTAAGTGAGCTGAAGTCCAAGAAGTTTGGCGAAAAATCCGGATTTCATAAAGACGGCATGGAGTCTCAGTTCCGCAGTATGTGGTCTAATTTATGGCGTGTTGGTTTTGTGCTGACTTCAGCGCAAGAAGAGGTCTTAAAAGAAAATGGAATTGACTTTGACGACCTTGCTTTTGCGGAGTTCCTGGTGAGCCTTGAGAAGCTTTTTGTTTCTCGTTTGGGACGGCAGGTTTCGATTAACCCTGATGATTTAGTCGCCGCGCAGCAAGCGCTTAGCGCAAAAAATATTTATCAGCTCGGAAAATCAGCATTGCCCGGAGACCGTTATTCTTTCCGTTCCCCGATTGAGGGCGGTGATATTTTTGCTCTTTGGTTGTATCGTCAATTGGGTGATGAAAAGATTCAAGCCATGTCCTTTGAGCAAATACTGGATGATCCGCGGCACGTTGAATCCTTCAACCTTTTGGCGCCCACTCTGGACTTGAACAACGTTTTCGTGGACGTTCTTTTGCATCAATGGAACGATGATCAATACTGGACGCTTTTTCCTGCCGCGGTAAAAATTTATAGTGACATGGAGAAAGAATATGACCTGAAAACAGGAAAATTCAGGGACATGAGGATTGATCAATCTAACCCTCGTGTTCAGGCTGACGTTGCCGCCATTCTTTATATGATTCAAATGTCGGGATTGCCCCTTGACCTTTTTACGGACCATTACGGAGATTTGATTGCGCGGTTCCGCGCGCGTGTTGAAAAATCGGAACACTACAAAATAACCGAAGCGGAATTGATGCAGCTCTGGAGCCCAAGCCGTGCTGAGCGCGTCAAAGTGCTTATGAACCAAACGCAAGCGGAGTTGGATAAGTTGCCGCCGGGGGACTCAACTGCCCGCCAAGGGCTTGAAGCGAGAATGGAGCAATTAAAAACACGCTATTACGGAATTATTGATCCACTTTTGAGAGGGATCGCTCGGGGTGATGCCAGCTTTATTGTAAACCATATTTATTTTGGTATGGGCCTCGATGATTCCGCTGAGTTGGCGGCTTGGAAGGCTTTGCCGTTGGACGAGCGGGCGGAAACGATGGAAAAGCTTTTTGATCTTGTTGATAAATTATCAGGAAATGTCGGAAAGTTTTTGGGTCTTGATAACGAGACCGATCCACTTAAGCGCATGCAAATCCAGGGAGAGCTTTGGGCTATCGCGCGGGACTTGTTAGAAGAGCCCTCATCATGGGAAGGCTTTTTTAACGCGGATGGAACCATTCAAGAAGGAGCGGAAGCGAATGTGAAGCTGTTTTTTGACATCTTGAATGATCCTGTAAAGTTAAAAGAGATCGAAAGCTACTTGGGTGATACGGATGCCTTTGGCTTTTATGGAGATAAGGATGAGCGCAACAAAAAGGGCGTTATTTCAACGACAGTTCGAAATTTTATTAATGAGAATATACGCCGTATTGAATTGAAGGGAAAATCAACCGACGGTGCAGGAATTTTTGAATCAGGTTCAGCGTTAAAAACCGCACTCAATAGTCTGACCCCAACCGGTATCCGGGCTTTTCTGTTTTCTCTTGTGGCGGTTCTTCCCGGCACAGGCCCGGCGGCGGCTGAAGATGCTCAATCACCCGAAGAGTTGTGGACTGAAATTCAAAAAGAAATTAAAGCGCGGAAAGAACTGTTTGAAGCGGTGAAACGGGCGGGGTTCGTGTTTGACCGCATGCTTTTAGGGAACCTTTCGAAAACATATTTCTCATTTCAGGAAGTATATCCCAGAATTACCGCGGACCAGTTCATTCAGCTATCAAGCAAAGCTTTTGCGGCGAGAGGGGTTGCCGCGCAGGAGCTGAGCAAAGAAACCCGTCCCGATTGGATGAGTGAATCTGAGTATGAGATTTACCGGACCAACTTAAACCATCTTTTTAGCGAGAGCTCAGAACCCATTAGCGGAGCGCCGGCGGGTGCTCCCAAGGACGAAACAAGTTTTTGGGATGCGGTTCAGTTGTTTACCGATTTTATTAATGATCAGAAAAGGTTTGAAGACCCCGCTCAGCGTCGGCCTTTTACGGATGTGGTTGATTGGGTTCAGACGCATGAACGGGCAAGAATGAAACTTCAGGCTGTCTACATGGCTTACCACACGGACTCAAATGGTCTTGCGGTGAAAGCGAGCCCCGCTGATTTGTCTTCTTGGATTTCCGGAGTGCTTAACGGTTCATACAGTGAGGCGGAGTTTAGTGAAGTCCTTTTTCTTGACGGCATTTTTCAATCCGGAGAAAGAAATTTGTTGAAGAAAGTAAAAGAGCGGCTTTCGGACGAAACAAGCTTTTTGGGAACACCGGAAAAGCAAGCGGGGTGGGTTGCTGCGCGCAAAGCAGTCTTAACCGAAAAAGCGGTCGCTTTGTTGATTGATCAGAAACTTACGGAGCAAAATCGGGATTTAAGCGATCCGGAAGCTCGCCGAAATGCGGCACAAGCTGCAAGCTCAGAAATTCAGGCAATTGTGGTAGCGGTTAACAAACAAGTGGATCAAGATGTTGCCAAAGCGGGCGGAGTGATTAATTATGCAGCCCAAATGGTTTCAGTAATGGATGAGTGGCAGCGGCTTGGTTTTGCATACAATACTTTTAGGAAGGAGAAGGATGCTCAATGGATTCAAATCTGGCTTAATGCCGCCTTAGAAATTCAATTAACCTCATTAGAGTTTACGCATCAGGAAGTTGATTCGTCACAAATTAGTTTTGCGGTCAAAAGATTCGCCAAAGACGACTTCGCGATGCGGGGTCTTGAGGCGGAGCAAATGCGCCAATACTATCGTCAGCTCGGCGCGTATCGTGATTATTCATTAATGAATATGGGCGATGAGTTTAATGAGAAATTAGCGGCTGACCGATTATGGACGCTTATTTTTCACGAGCGCGGCGATGAACAAAAAAAAGCAGTCGTCCGTGACTTGTGGAGCCAAATTGATTCGAACGAGTTTCTCGCTCAGCTGCCTCAAAATCAGCGCGACGCGCTGAAGCATCAGCTGGTTGCCAAACTTGACTTTATGATCAGTTCACTTGCGCGTAATTTCTTTGGTGAAAACTATGACGCCATTGTTGCCTCAGGCGCTCAGGCAAGCGCAAAAGAAGAAGCTCTGTGGAGTCGCTTTGAAGAACACTTGTGGAAAGAAAACATCGAGGGTGAAACCGGTTTTGTGGCATTTTTCGGTAAAGCTTTGGTTGAGAGCATTCCGTTAGATGTTAACAATGAAAAAAGCCGTGCAAACGCAAACTTATGGACAGCTTTGCGCAAAGATGTGCTGCAGCCATTGCTTTCGGAGCGTGAAGCACAATGGACAGCTAATAAAGTCGAGTATATCCGCAGTCAGGTAATCGAAGATAAGCTGAATCGTGAGGCGGCTATTGATTCTGTGCAGGGAATGTATGCGGCTTACCGGGCGGGGCTTGAGCGCAGTCAGGCGGCGGTTGATCAGCAAATTCTGAGCCGTGTACCGGAAAAACTGTCAAGGATTGAGCAGTCTTTCATTTTTGAAATGGCAGCCTCGCAGGGACGCTCGTTAGAAGAATCATTTTTGCAGTATGTTGTGATTAAAAATGACGTCGAATCACTTTATCGATCCGTCAATAATATTAGCCCCGACTACAAATTATCAACAACCGAAGTCAGTTTGGTCGGCGCGTATGCGGACGCTGTTTTTCGCAACGCGGGTTTTGCGGTCGAGGGTAAAGACGTGGTTGTTTCTGAAGAAAAAGCGGACGCTTTGCGCAAGATGCTTTTGCAGAAATATCCCGCTGATAAATTAGAAGGTCTATCCGTTCAGCAATTAATGCGTCTTGTTTACGGGGAGGAATTAAAAATTGTTGAGCAGAAAATGCTTCTTCGCAATCAAATTCAAAAGAAGGTTCCTGAATATTTTTCAGGTCAAACCGTGCGGAATGAACAGGCGGCTTTATGGTCTGAATTGCTTTACGCGAACGGCGTTTCAATGGCTTCATTTGAATTGTGGATGGGGTTTGTTGCGAAATGGAATGGTCATTTGCCTGAAATTTCTGACCGCGCGAAATTTTCATTGGCTGATTCATGGTTCAGTTTAGGCTTGGTTGAACAGGTGCCCACACGGGGATGGAAAGCCGATGAAATGACGTCCGTCCTCGCTCGTGAATTGGGAAGACTTGCTGAGCATAAAGAAACGGCAAGTGATATGCAAAGCTGGTGGCTGCGTGACGCGAAGGATGCGATGCGTAATATTAATGATGAGAAAGTTTTTAATGCTCTGGCAAGCCGGCTCATGCAAAAGAACGCGGATCCGGCTTATTTGCGCCGTGTGGTTGATTCGGCCGTCAACGCCTTCCATATGATCAATGAAGTGGTGGACGAACAAAGTAAATTAAGTATTAAGGATCCGAGATATTTAACAGCGCCGCCGAAAAGAACTTCACTTCTTGATCTCATGATGTATTTCGACTCCATCTCATCGCCGGATAAGCAAATTGGTTTGATAGAAGTTTTGCACGAGACGGCTGGATTGACTTTCAGCGCCGGCGATGACAAGTTTAGTCATTGGCAGGAAAATATGGCTTACTCTCTTAACCTGGCGCATCGGGAGAAGACAACCGCTCAAATTCCGGAGTCATTATTACAGTACACCCCCCCCGAGGAAAGAGGGGTGGACGGTTTTGTCAAAAATTGGATTCGTGACAACAATCCCGCCAAAAAGAGTTTACCGGAACTCGCGGTAGCTTCGTTTACCGTTGCGGGCGTTATCGCGCTTTTGACACTTTTGCGTGATATGTCCCGAAAAATCGCGGGGTTCAAACATGGATTCAACATTAAATGGCGCTTGTTTATATTTTTGACGGTGAATATGGTCGTTTTTGGTGTGCTGGTGGTTTTAATGACAACCAACCTTGTTGTGTACTCTTTGCCTGTTGTTGTAATTGGCAGTTTGATTACATTTTATTTAAATTATCAAATCGTGTTTGCTCCTTTTTTGGGGGCGATTGTCGGACACTTCGGCGCGCCGACTCTTTTACCAAAAGTAGATCCTAAAGATGACCCCAAGAGATATATTCCCAAGGGGCAACAAAACGCGGTGCAAATCCTTCTTCGCCCGGATCGTGATTCTCTTAAAGAAATGCAGACTTTCTTATTTAATCAATATCGGGTTCTTAGTGAAACGCCTGATGAAGTTAAAGTATTAGTTTTTGCCCGTGATTGGGCTGTGCCGGTATCCGATGAGAAAGCCGACGAAGGGATCGCTGCCATTGGGCGCCCGTTCAGAACGCAGGGTGAACGAATGCTTTATGCCATGCAGCATGTACTTGACCCCGATCATAAAGGGCAAACGCTTAATTTATTAAATGACTTTGGAAATCGTGTTGTGACCTTTGTGCGAAATGGACCCATTGAGAAACCATTTGATTATCAGGCAATTATGCGTTGGGCTTTGACGGGTGACGCGGATATGTCCGGCGCAATCAATAAACCCGGTTATGTGGCGGCAGGGCTTGTGGAGGCCGGGGTCACCGGTGATTGGCCGCTTTGGGAGGGTTTAAATGCTCAAAGAGATGCGAATAACAATCTTGTGCCTATTCATCTGATTGACGGAGTATTAAATCCGACAACGCTTGGTGTTGAGTCTATGAATAGTCCATTGTTGGATGATATTCGCAACAAAACTCTTGGAAAAAGCGAGTTGTTTTCAATTCATCCTTTTGACGCGGAAATCGGTATGAGCGGCAGTGATGTGCTTTGGACCATTGCTAAAGCCAATCATCCAAGCAATAAAAAGTACGGCATGATCCAGCCCAAACAATTGATTTACAACGCGGATGAGACATTGCAGACCTTTAATGAAGATACAGCGAGCAGAACTTTGTGGTTCACGCACAACACTTTTATGCGTTTATTGGGACGCATCCGTGGATTTGGAAAGTTTTTGATTGTTACCGAACGGTATTATGAAGGTAATATGAAGTCGACAGTTAAAAACCCTTACGGTTTGTATCAAAGCGCGGCTGTGCGTACGAGCAACACGCTTAAAGCGCCGGGTGCATTTTTGGCTGCATTCGCCGGGTTAGTTATAGCTCCTTTTGTTGTCTGGGCATTTGCGGGATTTGTTATTGGAGCATTGAGTGCCTTTGTATCGTTTAGTTTAGTTCTATTCATTGCTAAATCATGGCCGCACAATGAAGATGGTAATCCGCGTATGATTCAGAGTCATGATGAGTTTGAATCCGAAGGGGTTGCAATCGCGCTCGCAAATGATGTTACGCATCACGATGAAGCGAAAAAGGGATTTGTTAATTGGATTGATCGATTACGCCGTTGGAAAGCGTGGTTCGATGCCGGAACCATTGCCGCGCGTTTGCGTGAAGCCGTTGTTTTAGAAGTTCCTAATCGTGCTTTTAATAATGTCGTTGTGCGCGGAATGATTGGCACACCGCTTTTTGCTTTATACCTTTTGATTGGCGGATACAGTGTGAATAACCCCGGGACACTCGAAGTGGCTATGCCTGCGTCCGCGATTTGGGTATTTGTGGGTGTGATGGCGATGCTTTTGCACAGCAAAGTAACAGGACCTATTATTAATCATTTTAAAAAAATAGGCTGGTTGGGAACTTTGGTGGCTTTGCCGGTTACGGTTGCGTTGTTTTATTATTTTCTGTGGCCGATGGTTGTTTTCTCTCTTTTTGTTTTTCCGCTTATTTATGCGTTTATTGGGCATTTTATTAACAGGGATTTTGCGAAGCTCATAGGCGAACAAGACATATCCAAGGACGATATTCGCTTAGGAAGACGGGATAACAAATTAGCCGCAACCATCATGACCCCTCTTGTTCTGCCCATTAAAATTCTTCATGGAATTTTTGAATTGGGGACTTCGGGTAACCTCTTGCTTAACTTTTTAAAATTTGATTTCACTTATTTAGCGGCCGCTTTTAAAAATATTTGGAGAGCTGTGTCAAAGGGTAAAATTCAAGGATTGGGCCAGCCTAAGTCACCCAATAAGTATTTACACGATCATTATATTGTTCTGCGTACGCCCGTCACAATTGGCGCGATGCTTTTATTGGGAAGCATGGGATCGGGTTGGATGAGCGCCACGGGCTTTGCGATTCTCCAGTTGTCTCCCGTGGGGATGTTGGTTTTCGCGGGTGTATTAGCGTTTGTTTTCTTATTGAAGTATCCCATAATTTTTAAGAATATTGCCAAACTGCGTAAGCAAATCGCCGCGACAGAACAGCAAATCGCCGACGCAAAGGCGGCAAAAGATTTTAATTTAGCGGGAATGCTTCAAACGGAGCTGGATGATACGCTTAAAAGTCAGTTAAAAACAAATTATATTGATTTGTTAAAAACAGCGGTGCATCCGGTATTGCTTATTTTAACCGCGCTTAATCCCGCTTTCGTTGGCTCGTATATTAATCAACACTGGATTGGCTTTGCGGTTTCAATTCATGTCGCTTTTCTTGGCGGACCCGCTGTTTCTTACCTTGTGAGCCGCGTCCCAAAAGTATTTAAAAATACAGCCCGGTATTTCGGAACATTTTTAGCGGTATTGATGGTGTCTTTAACGAGTTTTTACTATGCTAATATTGAAAAAGTGCCTGAATTTGTAAAGCTTCTTTTGGAGAATTTCCCCATTCTGTCTTGGGGGCTTTCAGCTGATGGTATGACGGTCACGGCTCCCGGTCTCGGACAAATGCTTTTTACGCATCCTCTTTTTGTTATGCTGCAAGTCTTTATGTTGGCTTCATTTGTTGTGCTCGTAACATTCGGGCATTTTTTCGGTTTTATTGATTATGTCTCTGCATTTTTTCAGTCGATTGGTAATTTCTTCAAAAATTTTAAGAAGAACGTGGTTAAAAATCTAAGTATTCTTGCCGGAATGGGAGCCGCCGCTTGGGGTGTTGTTGCGGCATTTAAAAACCCTGAATTCTTAAGCAGTATCTTTAGCGGACTGAAATTGGGCGCGGTGACTTCTGATTCAGCAAAAGCGGCAGTTGAATCTCTTTCGTCAATTGATTGGGCATCCAGTGAACTGACATTAATTTCTTTATTCTTTTTGGTCGGGCTGGCCTTAGCAAGAATGGGGCAATCCAAGGATTTGAATGGCAAGATTCGTTATTCAAATTTAATGATGAGAGGTACTGTTATTGCTTTAGCGGGATTTGTGACGCTGACTGTTTTGACAACGGTCTTTGCTTTTACATTTGGGGTTGCGGTGGTGACAGCGTTTGGCATGATGATCTTGGTGACGGCCCTCATAAATAGTTTTAGTGCATCACAACGGGCAAGTGTTTCACCTCGGTCTACTTCTGCGTCTCGAAAGCCAGTGCTCGTGGATGAAGATTCGCGAGGGGCTGTTATGCCGGAAGTTGTAGATTTTGGTGGGGCGAGCGCAACAGGTCAGGCAATTTATGATCCGCTCGCATCGGATGAAGAGCAGGACGGCTTGCGAGCTATTGGCAGTTCTTTGCAGCCGGATGGATATTCGGGCGAAGAAGCTTACCAAGTGGAAGCCAATTTTGGCGATGCTCAGGTTACTTTAGAAATTTCTTACGCCTCGGTAGATTACGAGAGTGAAGCCGCTGTGGGTGAAGATCTTCAAAATATTTTTGACCACATTCAGCGGGCTATCGTAAACCAGAATCTTCGGATCAATTATTTTGATGATATTTATGGTGTCATGAGCCAATTAAGTTTTGATGAAATTGGTTACAGAGCAGTCCTGTCTGATCAGATTGATGGAGAGTACCGCTGGAGTTTTACAAATGCAGAAAACGGAAAATTGATAGGCGTCAATATCACAGCCCGTTCAGAGGCACGTGAGATTTTTGAGAAAATTATTCACTTGTCCGACAGCGATATCGCGAATATGTCCATTGAAGACCTTGCCCTACTTGTTGAAGCAGTGGTAGATCAGGGGCTTTTGGCAGAATTTCCCGGATTGATCGAAAAATTTTTACTTTATTCGGCTGCGCCCGGCACCGGAAAAGGCGCCTTAATGGCGGAATCCTTCCAGGGTGAAGGCGGCAGGACAGCACCCTATGAAAAATTAATTAAAAAGTTAATGCTTTACCATACACGGGCGCATCGCCCTGCAGAGGGAGAAAAAGACGGCTACACCTACAATTATCGCTCGGTGGAAGCGCTCAATGCTTTGGTGCGCGAAAAGGGCGTGATGCGCGCTTTTGTTAATAATCAGCCGCAAGGGTTAGCAACGTTCACATTTGATGAGAGTGTTGTTGTTTCACATTTTCAACCGACTCAAAATGGAGATGCAGCAGCCACAGTTGGTACGGATAATTTACATGTTGGTGATACGATTCTTACATGGAATGGGAAAACCGGTGAAACAGTTGTTGCGCGGAATGGGGTCCAGACGAAGGTTTCAGGGTTGGCTATTCCGCCTGAATTTAAAGACGCGCTCGTTCCGGGCGATATCGTTTCAAAAATTTCGGGTCCGGAAGAAATTGAAGTACGGCGGTCCGTTAAAGGAATGGGAGAGGTATTTGATCGCTCTAAGTTAACTATTCTCGAGGCAGGGTATGGCTGGGCTTTAGAGATTTTGAAGAAATACCCGACGATTTTGACCATTTTTATATCACCGTTTACGGACGCTGAAATTGATGTGCGGGCGCAAAATCAGGCTTGGATCAAAAATCGGTTTGCTGATCAACGGGAGCGGTGGAGAGCGTACCGGGCTATGTTTCAGACAATCCGCGAACGCCGCGGTGAAGTGGATATTGCGAATGATCCGAACGCGGAATGGCGTGTTGCGGAATTGACTGCGGAGTATGGCAGAGAGGGCGACTATGATTTACAAATTTGGCTTTTAGAGAAAGACCTGAAGACCGCTCAAAAACTGCTGAGTAAAACACCTCAGGGACCTAATAAAATCGCGCTTGAGGGTAAGATTCATGAAATGGAACAGTATCGGGCTCATTTGAATGGTTCCCGGGACGCGGTCTATGACAGCGCACGCGCGTGGCTTTATGAGCAGACGAAAGATCGCGTCGAAATGCTTTTCAACAACTTCGCGTACATTGAGTCACCCGAGTTTATCAACGGCGTGAATGAAGCATTAAATGGATTTGGCCGCGGACAATTAGAGGGCAGTCGTTCTGATTTTGCCCGTGCGATGGCTTATGAAATTCATAAGCGCTTAATTGACCGTGATCCTGTGCTGCCATTTTTTGAGCCTGCCACGGGTAAGAAGACGAACCGGTTAGAAAGAGTTATTGAAGGTGTGGTTCAAATGCAGACCCGCAAAGAATACGGGGAAGGTCACATTCTTGTTAATTCATGGGAATATGATCCGGCAAAGCAATCCGAGCGGTTACAGCAATTGGCACAAAAGTTTGCCGCGCTTTTCTTTAAAAACCTGCTTAAGGGACTTCGGCGTGAGTTAAAACAACGCGATCGCCTTTTGAAAACTGCGTTGAGAGTTCGAAAAGCGGGGCTTGAAAGCGCGCTGAGAGATCCCGCGAAGGATTATGATGCCGTTGTGATTGGTGTTCATCCGGTATACGAAGCTTCGGTGCGGGCCGCGGTGGAGGCAATGCGGGGTCGGGTTTATAACGAAAATACACCTGTTCTTGTTATTCCGGGCGAGCCCGAGGGAAGCATCACAAACGCAATTGTTACGGCGCAGGAAGCTCTTCGAAATCAAGGCTGGCAGGGGATTGAGGGAAAGCGTATTGCTATGGTTTCTCTGAATGGTTTTGGCGGAAGAATTCCGACTCGGGATGGAAAAGGTCTTATTTCTCTTCCGGGAGGGACGACTTTTCTGGAGGAAGTGCTGAAGGAGCGCTTTTCTTATTTGCGTGAAATGCCTCGCAGCGGCGCGTTAATTATTTTATCGGTTGACGCGTTGCGCATTCCCGCGACAGCGAATATTCAAATGGGAAGGAGCGCTTTTCAAATTATAAGCTATCCGATGCAGACAAGTTCAACCGAGATGTCCGAATTGGGAATGGTTAGGGTTGAAGATCCTTTTTCAATGAAGCCGCAGACGATTAAATTTGCGGGAGAAAAATTGATAACATCTCAGCGTGCCGCTTTGGCTCGACAAGGCGTTTTGAG
>DDUN01000055.1:45387-77878 GCA_002344825.1 Candidatus Multiplicimicrobium inquinatum
TGTCTGAAAAAATCGAAGTTATCCGTGATTTGTTGTCCCGAATTCATGCTGACAGCGGAGCTGAATACCGTGATGATAAAGTTTTATTCAGCTGGTTTGAGCATTTAGTTGAGTTGGCGCATTTGCCCGAGCACTTAATGCCTTTTTATCTTTCGCGAATGGAAGATCTTCAGGGGGGGATTCATCCTGAGGTGGTTCAGCTGATACGCGAGATTGCCGTTGAAGCTCGTCAAAAATTTGGTTTTGATATGGTGAACACGGGCATCGGAACGGTTTATGCGCATGTCAACCGCCCGGACCAACTTAGGGATTTGCTTCACCGAGTGCAGGAGGATGAAAATCTAAGATTGCTGCTCAATATTACGGCCGGTGCTGAGGGTGCGGGTGGTATTGAGCAAAGCCTGGTTGATTCATCCGTTCACATTGAAGGTACGGCATTTGTTTCTAATTCACTTATTGATTCAGGCAGTCAAATTGAAGAGCGCGCTTTTGTTGCCAACTCTGCCGGAAAATTGAAGGTGGGTCCGAATGCGATTGTTGTGGATGTCTTTTCTCTCTCCGAGGATAAACCTTTTGTCGCTCAGCCCAACACCTATAATCAGGGTTATTTTATTCGGAACGAGAAAGGTGAACTGCAGCATGTTGTGGTGTCGCTTCCTCTTGATTTTGAGAATGGAGATAATGAGCTTCATCGGGTTATCGGAGTGAAGGCGGTTAAGGATGGAATACGCATCAGCCGCATGAAAATTTTTCCACGTGATGAAAATAACGCACACATGAGACCGTTTACTTGGGAAGTAGATACGGATAATAAATACTCATTAGATGATATTCGCAGAATGCAGGATCCTTCAGCGACCGCGCAAGTTTCAGAAGAATTGCACCTTGGTTTTGGGGCATCCAATTCTCCGAACGAATCTCCGAGTGAAGCTCTTAGTATTTTAAGAAAGACATTTAACGAGTTGGAAATTAAACCGGTGTTGCCAAAACCCGTTCTTCCTGCGGATGATGAGACGACTAAAAAAAGCGAATTACGATCGCAATCCACACCGGTAGAGGGATTGACCTCGGATGCGGAGCAGGACGCGATGGATATTGAAATGCTCAAAGCAGCTTTGGCGTCGGTACGCACCCAAAGCTTGCCTGAGATTTTACAAATGGATGCCGCTGCGGATTACCTTGATCAGCGTATTGATCAGGCCGTTGGAGCTTTCGGTAATGATGCGGTTGCGAGCGAAGCAACGGTTGTTGTTGCTGATATGACCAACATGAGTGTCGCGGATATTAATGTGATGATTGATGAGCACCAGAAATTGGGCAAAAAGGCTGTGATTTATTTGGCGAATGCCTCTACGGTAAGTCAGCAGAGTTTTAGCTTGCCTGTTAACGGCAGTATCCAGATAAAAATAATGGATTCGGGCTTCAATGCGGTGCGGGCGGTTGCTTTAGAGCAAAATAACGCTCAGCTGAATACTGCAATTGGTATTCTTGGTACGGCGAAAATTCAAGGAAATGCCCGTGTGCAGCGTATGATTATTTCGAGATTTATCGGACAGTTTGTGATGATGACTGATAAAGCGGAAAATCTGCAGGGCGTGGGTAAAGACCGCATTATCGACGTTGCTTCGTACATTACAAATATTGAAATTGCGATGCGTTCCGAACAACGTATTCAGGCGTCCGCTTAATCGCGCACGGAAGTTCAAAAGCCCCGGGGAGTTCCCCCGGGGCTTTTTTTATTCGAAGTATTTCTTTGGTTCCTTGAGGCTGATCGGTTAAAATTCTCGTCTATGAAAAAGCTTAAAATAGCTATTGCCCAGATGAACCCGGTCGCGGGGGATGTCGCGGGAAATGCTGCAAAAATATTGGAATGGTCGCGCCGCGCTGAAACAGAAAAATCAAATTTAGTTGTTTTTCCTGAAATGGCGCTTTGCGGTTATCCGATTTGGGATCTTGCCAACCATCCTGACTTTGCGGCGGCTTCGGCTGAAGCAGTTAAGAAAATAGCGGTGGAAACAAAAAATCTTGCTGTCTCCATTGTTTTTGGGGGAATTGAGTCTGTTCCGTCTAAAGCCGCTTCAGTTGGCGGTAGATTAAAAGTCTATAACTCACTTTTCTGGATTGAGAACGGAAGAGTTTTACTGACTTATCGCAAACGCCTGTTACCGACTTATGACGTTTTCTTAGAAGATGTTTTTTTTCAACCGGGAAACAAAGCCGGGGTTGTGAAGTCCCGCTTGGGAAAAGTGGGTGTGATGATTTGTGAAGATTTGTGGGATGACAGCTATGACCTTAAGCCGCTTGCCGAGCTTAAAAAAGCCAAGCCTGATTTTGTGATTAATTTGTCTGCTTCGCCTTATTACGCCGGAGTACGTTCACGCCGCGAAGAATTACTTGCCCGGCAATCCAAAAAATATAAGCTTCCGATTGTTTATGTCAATCAAACCGGAGCTCAGGATGATTTGATTTTTGACGGCGCCAGCATGGTTTATGACAAAGCCGGGAAAAAAGTTTTCCAGGCGCCTGCTTTTGAAGAGGGACTTTATTTCTTTGAACCTGCAAAGTTAAAAACGCTCAAGACGGCCAAAGAGAATTTGGCGCCTGAAATGTATCGGGCTTTAGTTTTGGGCGTAAAGGATTATTTTCGTAAAAACGGTTTTAAAAAAGCAGTGATCGGGCTTTCCGGCGGCATTGACTCCGCCTTGGTTGCCGCAATCGCAGTCGATGCTTTGGGCGCGGACGCGGTGCGCGGTATTACGATGCCGAGTCAATACTCGTCTGAAGGTTCATGGAAAGACTCCATGGAGCTTGCTAAAAACTTGGGAATTCAATGCCGTGTGTATCCGATTCAGGAAAAATTTGATTTTGTTTTAAAGCAGTACCGCGAACAAAAACGCCGTTACGGTGATTCGGTTCCCGTTGACGGAACATTGGGGCTCGCGGTTGAGAATTTACAAGCACGCTTGCGCGGTCTTGAGCTTATGTTTATTTCCAATGATGAAGGCAGTTTAGTTTTAACGACGGGCAATAAATCCGAGCTTGCCATGGGCTATTGCACGCTTTACGGCGATATGTGCGGTGGGCTGGCGGTCTTGGGCGATGTTTATAAAACACAAGTGTACGCGCTTTGCCGTTATCGCAATTCAGTCAAATTAGTCATTCCCGAAGCCATTTTAACGAAAGCTCCTTCAGCGGAATTGCGCCCTAATCAAAAAGATCAGGATTCATTGCCTGAATATGATGTTTTGGATGAGATTTTGCGCTGTTACATCGAGAAGAATATGTCCGCGCAAGCCATGATCAAACACATGGCCAAGAAAAAAATTCCCGCTGAAACTGTTTTAAGCACGCTTCGTAAAACCGATTTAGCGGAGTATAAACGCCGGCAAACGCCGCCGATTCTTCGCGTAACCGAAAAAGCATGGTTTGGTCGCCGCATGCCGATTACAAACCGCTTTGTCAGGAACGCATGAGCTCGGCTGTCGTTCGTAAAGGTGTTTTGACCGATTGGGGACGTTTTGTGATTGAAGCCAGTGAGAAGGGGGTTTCGCGCGTTATTTTTCCCGACGATGCCACAAGTTTTTCAGATACCGCAGATGTGTCGGAAGTGTTAAGCGCGGCGGTTGAGCAATTTGAAAATTATTTTTTGGAGAAACCGTATGACTTCCGTAATCTGAGATATGATTTTTCGGAAGTTTCTCCGTTTCAGGAAAGAATTTTGATCACACTTTTGAACTTATCCGTTAAAACGATTGCGTACTCTGAGCTGGCGCGATTATCCGGTTCTCCCAGAGCGAGCCGCGCTGTCGGAAACGCGATGAATAAAAATCCTTTTCCCATTTTGATTCCGTGTCACCGTGTTATTCGTGCGGATGGTGACCTAGGTCAGTATGCTTGGGGGCAAGATTGGAAAACAAGACTTTTGAAGCATGAAGGTATTTATCCCCAAGCCCCATCCTTCACTTTCGGCGGAAGCGGGCTTTCTGCTATAATTGCCGCTGTTTAAACCCTATGAAATTGAGGAGATTCTGTGCTGCCTAAAAAAATTGCGACGACGATCCGAGAGCTTGCTGAAGATAAAAAAGCAGAAGATGTTTTAATTTTAGATGTGAAGAAACAGTCTAGTTTTGCGCATTATTTTATTATTACGCATGGCAACACAGAACGTCATGTCACTGCGATCGCGGAGAACATAGCAAGCGAAATGAAGAAAAAAGGCGAGCCCGCTTGGCAAGTTGAAGGTTTGCGTGAATCTAAATGGGTTTTGCTCGATTTTGGCTCAGTGGTAGTGCACGTGTTTCTTAAAGATATTCGTGAGTTTTATGCTCTTGAACGCCTCTGGGGAGACGCAAAGCGAATTTGATGAAAAGACATCATCTGCGTCGTTGCTCACGTCCGTTAGTTTGCTTGCAAACTAACCAGGTATTGCGGCTTGTGCGGCGTATCTTTAAATACGCCTCCGCGGTCACTTGTTCACGCCTGGCATCTGATGCCTTTTGATCAAATTCGAATATTTAAATTATGAAAATTGAACTTAAAAATCTTATTTTCAAAGCATCGCAAGACTTATGCGGGGGCAATTTGCCCGCGGGGTTTGACTTTGAACTTTTGCCCCCAAAAGATCCTTCACACGGTGATTTGGCGTGCAATGTCGCGATGAAAATTTCAAAGATTGTCGGAAAGAATCCGCGCGAAACCGCGCTTGCCATTCAAAAGCAAATCGAAGCTTCTCAGTCGTCTATTTTAGACGGAATTGAAATTGCCGGACCGGGGTTCATTAATTTTCGGCTTAAGAAGTCAGCCCGCGGAGCGGTGGTGCTGCAAGTCATTCAATCAGATGCGGCATTCGGCTCATCGGATTTTGGCAAAGGCCTCAAAACCGTGGTGGAATTCGTCAGCGCGAATCCGACCGGTCCGTTGACGATCGCGCATGGCCGCCAAGCTGCGATTGGCGATTGTTTAGTGCGTATTTTGCGCGCCGCGGGTTTTGATGTGAAGGCTGAATATTACTTAAATGATGCCGGCCGTCAAATGCGGTTATTAGGCGGAAGTGTTTTTGCGCGATATTCATCTGATCTGGGAAAGCCGAAGGAGCTTCCGGAAGACGGGTACAAAGGAGCTTATATTTTTGATTTGGCCAAAGATTTAGTCCAGCTGAAGGGTGATGCTCTTTTAAAGTTAAGCGAAGACGAAGCCGTGGCTCAATGTACGGATTATGCAAAAGACACAATCATGAGTTGGATTAAGAAAGATCTTGCGGCAACGCATTGTCATTTTGATAACTTTTACAGTGAGCGTACGCTTTATACCGAAAATAAAGTTGAAGAAGCGCTGCAACTTTTAAAAGACCGTGGCTACATTTTTGAAAGTGAAGGCGCGGTTTGGTTTCGATCCACCGATTTGGGCGATGATAAAGATCGCGTTGTGAAAAAGTCGACCGGTGAATACACTTATCTTGCACCGGATATTGCGTATCACATGACGAAATATAACCGTGGTTTCCGCAAAATCGTCAATCTTTGGGGGCCCGATCATCATGGTTATATTCCGCGCCTGAAAGCAGCCTGCCAGGTGCTTGGTTATGACGCGGACAAAATTCATGTCGGCATTGTTCAGCTTTCAACACTTTTCCGCAAAGGCGAGCCGCTTAAAATGTCCACTCGCGCGGGCGAGTTCATTACTTACAAAGAGCTTTACGAGGAAGTCGGGATTGACGCCGCACGTTTGTTTTTCGTTTTGCGCCGTCAGGAAAGCCATTTAGATTTTGATCTCGAAGTGGCGAAAGAAAAATCCGCTGATAACCCCGTGTATTATCTTCAATACGCGCATGCCCGTATTTGCAGTTTGATTGAAAAGGCAGACCGTAAAATCAGCGAAAACCCGGATATGAGCTTGCTCACGACTCAGGAAGAAGGAGATTTGATCGGTATGATTTCTCAGTTTCCTGATTATGTTCGTCAATCCGCCGATACTTTAGAGCCATACCGAGTGGTGGACTATTTGCGCCAGCTTTCAGCAAGCTTCCATAAGTTTTACAGTCAATGCCGGGTTGTCACGGATGATCCCGCGTTGACGGATTCCCGCTTAGCCCTTTGCAAAGCGACTCAAATTGTTTTGCGTAATGGGTTGCAGCTTCTTGGAATCAGTCAGCCGACCTCCATGTAATGGCGCAAGATATCCCCGAATTTTCACCTGAATTGCTCAAACAGAATAAGACTCATCCCAAAGTGATTTTCATTGTCGGGCCGACGGCTTGCGGTAAATCAGCTCTTGCGATTGAACTCGCGAAGCGCATGAAGGGTGAAATTATTTCGGCTGATTCCATGCAGGTTTATCAGGGAATGAATATCGGCACCGCTAAGATCTCAGCGGAAGAACAGCAAGGTGTGCCACATTTTGGAATCGACTTGGTGCCCGCGTCCCAGCCTTTCAATGCGTATGATTTCCGTAAATACGCAATTGAGAAAATAAAAGAAATTCACGCGCGGGGGAATACGCCCTTTGTAACCGGCGGATCGGGTTTGTATGTGCGCGGGCTTTTGGAAGGCCTGCCCGAAGTATCTATGCAGAATGAAGCCGTGCGTGAACACTTTGAACACCGTTTAGAAACAGAGGGTTTGGAGGCATTGGCGCGGGAGCTTGAAAAGCTTGATCCGGATTTTTACGCCAAAGTCGATAAACAAAATCCTGTGCGCGTCATTCGCGCGCTTGAAATTCATTCGATTACCGGTCAAAAGCCTTCAACGGTTCGGGAGAAGCGCGAGGGTCTTGAAGAACTTGGGTTCGCGCCGGTGGTGCTCGGGATCGATCGCGACCGCGATTGGCTTTATGAGAAAATTAACGAGCGGGTTGAGCTGATGTTTCAGCGCGGACTTGTGGAAGAAGTTGAGATTTTAATAACGTCGGGTATGTCAAAAACAGCGGCACAGGCCGTCGGTTATAAGGAAGTTGTGGAAGCGCTTGAAGCGGAGGGGGATTTGCACGACAATTTAGATGCTGCGAAAGATAAGATCAAACAAGCTTCGAGAAATTTGGCAAAACGGCAATGGACTTGGTTTAAGCGCGAGCGCGGGATTCATTGGGTTTTTTGGCCGCACGACGCGCCTCCGGAAGTTTTTGCGCAGTATGTCGCCAGTCATCTTAAGTACGCGAACTCATTGGATTAATTATATATGGCGATTGAGAAAGTTGTTTTAGTTTTGGTTGAGTTAACTACCCGCAAAGGCTTTCTGATCGATGAAGAGCTTGAAGAAATGGTTGAGCTTATTCGTTCTGCTAACGGCGATGTTGTGGCGGCGGTGCAGGTGAAACTTTTTCGTCCGAACGCCTCGCTTTTTATCGGAGCCGGTAAAGTGGAAGAAATCGCGCAGCAATTACTCGAAACCGGCGCGCGGCGGGTTGTTTTTAATCAGAACCTTTCGCCGGTTCAAACTCGCAACTTAGAGATGCAACTTAAAAAACACAAAGCCAAAGTGATTGACCGTAACTTGCTGATTTTAGATATCTTCGCCCGACGGGCCAAATCAAGCGATGGAAAATTGCAGGTGGAATTGGCTCAGCTGGAATATCAGCTTCCGCGCGTGGATATGCAGTGGGAAAAATTGTCCCGGGCGGCAGGCGGCGGTGCCGGCGCGATGGGCGGACAAGGAGAACAGCAAATTGAAATCGACCGCCGACGTATCCGCGAAAGAATTATTCGCGTGAAAAAAGAATTACTCAAACTAAAAGAGCACCGCGCTCGTCTGCGCGCGGGACGCAAGCAAAAGCAATTTGTGCAGGCCGTTTTAGTCGGGTATACCAATGCCGGCAAATCAACTTTGCTGAACGCGCTGACCGGGGCGGAGGCATACGCGATGGATCAGCTATTTGCGACTCTGGATCCCAAAACCAGACTTTTTCAGGATGGCCGCATCGGCAGTATTTTGGTGACGGACACGGTTGGTTTTATCCGCGATTTGCCCCATCATTTGGTGGAAGCTTTTCACGCGACTTTGGAAGAAGTGACTGAGGCGGATGCCGTGATTCATGTCATTGATGTTTCAAATCCGAACACCCTGGAGCAAGTGAAGGTTGTGGAAAAGGTATTGGCCTCACTGAAGGCTTCAGAAAAGCCCACTATTTTTGCTTTAAACAAGTCGGATTTGCTGACACCCGAGCAGAAAAAGATGTGGCTTTCTGAGTTTCCGGACTCGATTTGTATTTCTGCGAAAAAGAAGGAAGGGTTGCGCGAGTTAATGCAAAAAGTGAAGGATGTTTTAGCGGAATATAGCCGTCAAACTCGCACTTCTGAGACCGCATAGCAGCTGATGACGTCACACCCTCTTTTTGATATACTTTCGCCTTCGCAAATTAGTTTTTAACACGTTTTTATTCCATTAATTAAAGAGGCTTCCATGCAAAAGATTCAATTGAAACAGCTCTCCAGTTTTGACCTTCAAGCCGCCGGCCAAAGCCCATGGCTTGATACCATCAGCCGTCAGCTTTTAAACTCCGGCGTACTCAAAGAATTTGTCCAGAAAAAGGGCCTTTTAGGAGTTACTTCCAACCCTTCTATTTTTCAGAAAGCGATTTCATCGGGTGAAGGCTATGAAAAAGATATCCGCACGCTTTTTCGTTCGGGAAAAAGTGTTTTAGAAGTTTATGATGCTTTGACTATTGCTGACATTCAGCGTGCATGCGATTTGATGCTGCCGGTTTATAAAAAATCAAACCGCGAGCATGGTTATATCAGTCTCGAAGTTTTACCTGTGCTTGCTTACCGCGGTGAAGAAACATTGGCCGAGGCCCGCCGTCTTTTTAAACTGGTGAAGCGTCCCAACTTGATGATCAAAGTTCCTGCGACAGCGGAAGGTTTGCCCGTGATCGAGCAATTGATCGGAGACGGCATCAATGTGAACATTACCCTGATGTTTTCCATTCAGGATTATTGCCAGGTTGCTGAAGCTTATTTGCGCGGACTGGAACGACGCCTGAAGCAAAAGAAGTCTTTAGCGGCAGTTCATTCTGTGGCCAGTGTTTTTGTCAGCCGCATTGACGCTGTGATTGATCAGAAGCTTGAAGCTCTATTAAAAGATACGGTTGATGAAGAGAAGTTAGTTTTGATTCAGAGCTTACGCGGCAAAGCTGCGGTTGCGAATTCCAAATTAATTTATCAGGAGTTCAAAACGATTTTAAATTCCGCGCGTTGGCAAAAACTTGCCAAAGCCGGCGCAGCACCGCAAAAAGTTCTTTGGGCGAGCACCAGTCCCAAGAATCCGGCTTATTCGCCGCTCTGCTATGTTGAGCCGCTCGTGGGCAAGGAAACTGTGAACACTTTGCCCGAGCCGACATGGAAAGCGGTTTTAGAAGGCGCGAAGGTGGTTCCGGACGCGGTTGAAGAGGGCGTTACCGAGGCGCGTGCGGTGATTGACCGTTTGCGCAGTTTTGGGATTGATGTTAACGCCGTTTGCGTTGATTTGAAAAAAGCCGGTGTTAAACTGTTTGAACAAGCGTTTGAAGATCTGATGCGTACTTTGGAGTTGAAGCGTATCGAACATTCGCCAAAGAAAAATCCTGCCAAAGTTGCTTTCAAGTTGCCTGAGGAAATTCAAGAGGCGGTAAAATCCGCCGCTGATTTAGCCGTCGGAGACCGCTTGCACTCGCGTTGGCTTGAAAAGGACTCTTCGCTCTGGTCAACCGAAGAAGCCCACATTAAAGTAATCCGTAATCGTTTGGGCTGGGTAGAAATCAGCGATAAGATTTTGAGCCGTGTTTACGAAATCGATTTGCTACGCGCGAAGCTGGTCAGCCGGGGCATCAAGGATGTTGTTTTGCTCGGAATGGGCGGATCGAGCTTGGCCGCGGAAGTTTTTTCAATCGTGCTGCCGCGCGTTTCGACTCCCGCATTGAGATTCCATTTGCTCGACACCACCGACCCGCAAGCCATTGCCGCGGTGGAGTCCAAAATTAATTTGAAGAAATCCTTTTTTATCGTTGCCAGCAAGTCAGGCGGAACGATTGAAACGGTTTCTCAATTTCAATATTTTTATGGGCGTGTTTCCAAAGCATATCGCGGTTCCAAAACGGAAACCGGCAGTCATTTTATGGCGATTACGGATCCGGGCTCCGGGTTACAGCAGCTTGCCGCGGAACATTGTTTTGAATCAACCTTTTTGAATTCTGCCGATATCGGCGGCCGTTATTCGGCACTTTCATTTTTTGGTTTGATGGGTGCAGGATTATGCGGTTTGGATATCCGCGCGCTTTTGAAAGATGCGGTTGCTGCTTTGCATGAAATGCGCAGCCAAGAAAACCTGACAAAAAATCCCGGAATTTATTTGGGAATTGTTTTGGGACAGCTCGCCGAAGCTGGCGTTAATAAGCTGACTTTTTGGACGACACCGAAGCTTCGCATTTTTGGTGATTGGGCCGAGCAGTTGATCGCGGAGAGTACCGGCAAGCAAGGTAAGGGAATTGTTCCGATTGTCGGCGAGCCTGCCTTTTCCCCGGAAGCTTATCGTGAAGACCGTTATTTTGTGGTGCTAAAAGAACCCGGTGTTAAAACCGCTAAGCTCGATCAGGCTGTGAAAGCAGTTAAGAAGGCCGGTTTTCCTGTCATTGAAATTAATTGGTCTGATTTCAGCAATGTCGGCGGAGAAATGCTGAAATTTGAAATCGCGACCAGTATTGCCAGCAGTCAAATGGCGGTCAATCCGTTTGATGAGCCGAATGTCAAAGAAAGCAAAGATATGACCGGCGCATTGCTTGCGCAGCTTGCGGCGGGTAAAGCGTGGACGCAGCCTGAGCCGATTGCACCTGTTTCGATTAAGGGCAAGCAATTGATCCAGGACTTCCTCAAAGGCCTTAAATCAGGCGATTATGTGGCTTTATTGGGCTATTTTGAGCGCAACCCAAAGACGATGGCCGTTATGGACCAAGTGCAGGCTTATTTGGCGGAAACTTTGAAGGTTCCCGTGCTTTATGGATTTGGACCGCGTTATTTGCATTCGATCGGACAGCTTTACAAAGGCGGTCCGCGCACCGGCCGTTTTATCGAGTTGTTTGTGAAAGATTCAAAAAAATTGGAAGTGCCTTCCGCCGGATATTCATTTAGCCAGCTCAAGCAAGCACAGGCGTTGGGCGACTATCAGGCTTTTGCGTCCAAGAAAATTCCTGTTCTGGCGGTTGAAATCGGATCTGACCCGATTGCGGGCGTCAAAAGTCTTTTGAAGTTACTTCAGGCAAAATAAAGTCGTTTTTGTTTAAGGCCTTAAAAGGTTTCAGCTACAAGACGTGGTCTACGACCACAGGCAAACCGCACTGCGGAGGCGAGCGCTATGTTATCGCAGGTACGAATACAGAACTATGCGTTGATCGATGATATTCGCATTGAATTTGCCGAAGGTCTGAATGTCCTGACGGGCGAAACGGGTGCCGGTAAATCCATTTTGATTGATGCCTTGCGCTTATGCTTCGGCGACCGTGCCGAGTCCATTCCCTTTAAAAATCCTTCTCAGTCATGTTTTTTGGAAGCCGCCGTCGATTGTTCCGCCGTCCGTTCTCTTTTGGGAGTGAAACTATTTCAGGAACGTTTTTCCGAATATGTTGAAGAAGGCGATGATCTTCTTGTGTTTCGCCGCGAATTTTCCGCCCCGGGGAAAAGTAAAAATACTTTAAACGGTCGTCTTGTGAACCTTTCCCAAATTCGCGAACTCGCTTCCTTTTTAGTCGACTGGCATGGGCAATACGATTTCCAGGCGATCTTTCAGCCTGCGGCTCAACTTGAAATGCTCGATCGCTACGCGAAAACAGAAAAACTGATTCAGGCTTACCGCGTGGTTTATTCGGATTACGCCGCTTTACTTCAATCGAAACAAGAATTAACCGATTCCGTGCAAAACCGTGAAGCACAACTTGATTTGCTTAAATTTCAAGTTCAGGAAATTGAACGTGTGAAGCCGAATCCCGGCGAAGATGATGCGCTGAAATCGGAATGGATTCGTTTTTCACATGCCGAAAAACTGCATGAAAAGCTTCGCGATCTTTTGGATGCTTTGGATGAAGGGGAAGAATCCGCCTCAACGCGCATGAGCCGGGCTTTCAAGCCTTTGATTGATTTGGAAAAAATCGACCCTGAATTTACGAAGCGCCGTGAAGAGCTGGAAAGTATTCAGCTTCAGCTCGAAGAATGGATTGCGCAAGCGCGCGAATATCAGGAGGGCCTTTCGTTTGATGAGAAAGCCGCGCGGGAGGCAGAGAGCCGATTGAACGCTCTCGATATTTTAAAAAGAAAATACGGCGGATCACTTGATGCGGTTTGCGCGTTTTATGAAAGCGCCAAAAGCAAATTAGCATTACTTGAAGACTCTGAGCTTGGTTTTAAAGAGCTGGATAAAAAAATTCAAGCCAGTTTAAAAGCGGTAAAAGTCGCGGGAAAAGAACTTTCCGAACAAAGACAAACCGCCGCGCATAAGTTTTCGAAAAAAATTTGCGCGGAATTAGAAGAGCTTGGCATGAAGCAAGCGAAGTTTGATTGCCGCATGAAAATTCTTACCGAGCCTTCTTCATCGGGGCTTGAGTCGCTGGAGTTTGACTTAGCGCCTAACGCCGGTTTGCCGCCGCAGCCCTTGGCGCGCATTGCTTCCGGCGGTGAAGCTTCGCGGGTGATGCTCGCGATTAAAAAAGTGGCCGGAGATTCTGATCGCATTTCTACTTTGGTTTTTGACGAAATCGATGCCAATATCGGCGGGCGATTGGGCAGTGTTGTTGGGCAGAAACTGCGTGAAATTGCTGAGAACCATCAGGTGCTTTTAATTACCCACTTACCGCAAATTGCCGCTTTCGGCGGACATCACCTGAAGGTTGTGAAGGTGACTGCGGCCGGAAAAACAAAAATTAGCTATGAGAAGCTGGATACGAAGGCTCGCGTGAAGGAATTGGCGCAAATGATGAGCGGGCAAGAGGAAACGGCAATTGCTCTCAAGCATGCCCAAGAATTACTTCAGTCCGCCGCAGTTTAATTTCGCTCTACAAATTAAACACTTTATTGACAAACCAATGGGCTGTGCTATCCTTCGATTATTGCAGGAAATGACTATGAACAAGAACCTTAAACAAATTCAGCTTACGACGACGACCACGAAACGCTTCGTGGCGGTCGCCATTTGTCCGTCCTCCATGCATCGCATGTGGGCGGTGGCGGGTTATCCCGTTGTGGGCGGAGGTGTTGTTTAAGGGTTAGTTCCTAGTAAAACCCGGTAAACACTAAAGCCCGTAGCGGGAAAAACGCTACGGGCTTTTTGCTTTTACGGCTTCGATTGATCGAGCCGTGGACGATAACAATAGAACAAAGAAGGAGAATGAGTATGAATACGGTTCAAATACCCCGGAGAAGGGGCACTAACAGGCTGAATGCGGTTGCTTTAACCGCGCTTTTAACCTTGCGGGAGGCCTTAACGGCAGAGAATTATGAGATCTGCCAGCAAGTGATCGATATCGCGTTGGAGTTCGGCGCGACTCAGGCGGATGTTTTCGCTTTGCTTGAGGATATCAGGAGAAATCCGGTTGTATACGCGGCTAAAGCAGCGTAATTCGGGTATGACTCAGACCGCTTGTTTATTACAAGGGAAGAGTTGTGCCCGAATGACACGCTCAAGTTTTTATCATTTTTTCCGTTACTCTCCATGGGCCGAAACAAAGCCTAAGAAGGAGAAAAAAATGATTAATCACATGGTAATTTCAAGTGAGATTGAATGGATTGGATATGAGCATAAAGACCGCATGCTGCAGGTCGAGTTTATTGACGGACCTGTATACCGTTATCAGGAAGTACCGCACTCTATATTTGAAGAATTTTTACAAGCGCCTTCACATGGCCGTTATTTTGAAAGTAATGTGAAAGACAAGTTCGAGCATCGCCGGATTCGTTAAGCGATAATGGAATTAGATTTTTTGGATTGATCAGACTTCTTCTTTAAAAGCCGCTCTCTTTGAGAGCGGCTTTTTTTGTTTATCCGCGTTTCTCGATCATGAGATAGGTTTCCCACTTTTTATCCCAGTCCAGAACAACCCGAATATGCAGCAGTGAGTCTTTCTCGATTTGCAGATTGTTAGGGAAACGGTGTTTGTGCCAGCGAAAAAGAACATGGTTGGTAACGGGCTCAATATCCATGTGCGGCGTTTTAATGACAGTGCCGTTTTCAAATTCGTATTCAATTACTTCTTTGTGAAAACGTTCATCCTTTTTCCAGCAAGTGATGACATAAAGCTGATCGAGATGGCACGGGAACGAAGGAACATAAAGGTTACTGCGGATTTTTTGAGCCTTGTATCCGTCATCGGAGTCAAACTCAAAGTCTTCACAGACAAAAAACTGAAGCAGCTGAATCGGTTCATTTTCCATGGCGCGTATTATAAAGAGAGGTCTGTGTTTGAGGTAAATAAAAAAGGCGGGCTGCTGCCAGCCCGCCTTTTCATGGAAGAAACCGTTTAGCCGATTGCAGCTTGACCGGTTTCTCCTGTGCGGATACGGATGCAATCACTCAACTCGGTGATGAAAATTTTTCCATCGCCGATATTGCCTGAGCGCGCGCCTTTAATGATCGCTTCAGTCGTGGTTTTAACATACTCATTGTTGACCGCAATTTCAATGCGGACTTTTTTGAGCAAGTTTACCTCGACGTCAGCGCCGCGGTAATTTTCATGGTAACCTTTTTGCTGCCCACAGCCCATGGCATTAGTTACCGACATACGGAAGATTTCCTTTTCGTAAAGCGCTTGCTTTACGGCAGGTAAGGCCTCCGGCTGGATATACGCAATAATGAGTTTCATTTTTTGGTCTCCTTTTTCCGGTAGGTTATGTTGTTGTGTAGGTTTGGAAACCTGAATAAGCTTCCATTCCGTGTTCGCCAACATCAAGCCCACGCAATTCTTCGTGTTCGCTGACGCGGAGTCCCATGACTGTTTTCACAATCAAAAAGATGACCGTGGCAAAGATGATGGAGCCGACTGCATAAGCTACCACACCGACAAGCTGAACCATAAAAGAATGATCAGGGTTGGTGCTAAAGATGCCGACAGCGAGTGTGCCCCAGATACCGCAAACCAAGTGCACTGAAACAGCACCGACAGGATCGTCAATTTTCAGCTTATCGATGAAAAGTACGGAAAGCACAACCAAAGTGCCTGCAATCAATCCGATGATGATCGCGGATACGATGCCGACGCTGTCTGCTCCGGCCGTAATACCGACGAGACCCGCCAAGCATCCGTTCAAGATCATGGAAAGATCAGGCTTTTTCTGAACAATCCAAGATGTGATCATGGAACTGATGATACCTGCCGACGCCGCTAAGCTGGTTGTGACAAGAACGTACGAAACTGGTCCGGGATTAGCGGAAAGAACGGAACCGCCGTTAAATCCAAACCAACCGAGCCAGAGTAAAAAAGTACCAATGACGGCCAGCGGCATGCTGTGACCCATCACAGGACGAATTTTTCCGTTTACGTACTTTCCAAGACGGGGACCAAGAATGATTGCGCCAATTAAAGCAGCCCATCCGCCAACCGAGTGAACGAGTGTCGAGCCAGCGAAGTCGTAAAAGCCCATATCATTTAGCCAGCCGTAGCCCCACTTCCATGAGCCCATAATTGGGTAGGCCAAGCCAACGTAAAGCGCGGAGAAAACGAGAAAGCTGGAGAGCTTCACGCGTTCAGCTACGGCTCCTGAAACGATTGTTGCGCAAGTTGCGGCAAACATTCCCTGGAACAGAAAATCGGTCCAGTAAGTGTAGCCGGCATTGTATGCGCTTGTAACGCCCGCCTCATCGGTTGCGATTCCAAATCCGGCAAAACCGAAAAATTTACCGATGGAGAACTCTCCCGGATACATCAGATTGAAACCTATCAGGGCATAGGTTAAAAGCCCGATTGCCGGAATGACCGTATTTTTAAAGAGAATGTTGACGGTGTTCTTGGAGCGGGTGAGCCCGGCTTCAAGTGTCGCAAATCCTAAATGCATGATGAACACCAAGAAGGTGGCCACCATCATCCAGGTGTTGTTAACCGTAAACATTTCCGCAGACACGCCGTCTTCCGCCCATCCCAATGGAGCTGCTAACCCCAAAAGCGGTAAAACGAACAAAGCGAATACAAAGCACTTCGTTCCAAGCTTCATTTTTTCCTCCTGTGAACTGACTGTGAAATTAACCAACCCCGACTCGAGGCTAAGCATCTAGCTATGGGCAGTTTCTGTGCCATGTTTGAAAAGTTTTTATACGTTCCTGTCTTACCTCTAGACAATCCTGTATTAAGGGTGAAATGCATACATAAATGTATTTTTTATACATAAATGTACTTAAGTCAACGAAAGTCAAAAGGGACTTCCCGCCATTGCTTAACCTATCGTCTTGAGATCCGGACACACTTTTGAGATGGAGATCATTGTCGCCCTTTAAAAATTCATCGATCTCAGGCCCGCACGAATCCCGAACTTTGCTTTTTCATTGAATGATTATTCCTGATTTTTGTATTCTGATCTATAATTCCCGCCCATGGAAAAAAGCAATAATCTAAAAACAGTGTCGATTACGACTTTCGGATGTCAAATGAATGCCTATGACACCGAAGTGGCGTCCGGACTCCTTCAGCAAAAGGGGTATAAGATTTTTACTTTTGATGACTCCGCCGAAGTATCCGATTGGCGCGAACCCGCTCAATTGCCTGATGTCGTTCTCATGAATACCTGCTCTGTGCGCGAACACGCCGAAGATCGTGTTTTCGGGCGGCTGGGAATGCTTGGAAAAGCCAAAAATAAAAGACCGGAACTCATCATCGGATTGATGGGGTGCATGGTCGAAGAACATAAGGCTAAATTGTTTAAGCGTTTTCCGCAATTGGATTTGATGGTGGGAACGCGCAATATCAAAGACCTTCCGATTTTAATTGAGAAGGTTGAAAAAGATCGGCGTCAGGTTTCACAAATTCAGCAAGACGGTATTTCAATTGAATATACCGATCAAATTAAGCGCGAAGGATTGTTTCATGCTTGGCTGCCAATTATGACTGGCTGCGACAAGAAATGTACTTTTTGCATCGTGCCGATTACACGAGGCGCCGAGGTTTCGATGAAGGCCCGCGATGTTTACCGCGAAGCGTCGCGTTTGGTGGGCGAAGGCGTGAAATGGATTACGCTTTTGGGACAGAATGTAAATAGCTATGATGGGTCGGATGAAAGTCGCGCATTTCAACCCCTTCAAGATATTCCGGCTTTTGAAGGACAGGGCGGTGTGCGTGTTTCTTTTCCGGAGCTTTTAGATCAGCTCTGCGGAATTGAAGGTCTAGAGCGCATTTCGTTTACGACGTCGCACCCGCATGATGCGACTGAAGAATTGTTTCAAGTGATCAAAAAAAATCCTAAAATTTCACGGCGGTTTCATTTGCCGTTGCAATCGGGTTCGGATGCTGTTTTGAAACGCATGAAGCGTTTGCACACCTTTGATGAGTACTATGCTCAATTGCAAAGATTGCGCGAGCTTGTGCCTGATATAGCGATTACCACCGATATCATCACCGGGTTTTGTGGTGAGACAGAGTCGGATTATGAAGCGACCAAGAAAGCGATTGAAAAGGTCCGCTATGACGGCGCGTTTATTTACAAATATTCAGTGCGTCCCGGCACTCCCGCGGCAAAACTCCAAGATGATATTCCGGAAGCGGTTAAATTGCAGCGCACGCGCGACTTGATTGAAGTTCAGAAAAAAATAACCAATGAAGTAAATCAAACATGGGTCGGTAAAACGGTTACGGCTTTTGTTGAAGAAGATAATTCAGTGTGGCACAAAGGTCAGCTGCGGGCTCGCTCTGATCAGGATAAAAAAATTGCGTTTAACGGCGACGTGAAACTAGTGGGGCAGTTTGTGCGGGTTAAGTTGAACGAGCTTCGTAATGAAACGCTTTTCGGAGACCTTGTTTAGAGATTGTTTCTAGGCGTAATGCTTCATCAGGTCGGATAATTTAACGATCTGAAATCCTTCCTTTTCAAGTTTCGGAATTTCTTCCGCGATCACTTCCAGTGTGTGTTTCTTGTAGTGTCCGATTGCAATAGCAAATCCTGATTTAAGCGCCACCTGTGCTGTTTGGCGGATTTGTTTGCGGATGGGTTCACGCTCTTCAACGTTATCTAAGAAAACATCGCGCCGCAAAACAGGGATGTGAAGGTCGTGCGCGATGGGAACAACTAGACTGCGGGTGCTGGTGTAGCTGTCCAAAAAGAATAATCCGCGGCGTTTAAATTCAGGAAGAATAATCTGCATCAACCTGGGGTCGGATGTTCCCAGCGAACCCATATGGTTGTTCGCGCCGATGTGATAGGGGACAGAGTTTAGATTTTCACGGATGTGTTTTAAAACTTCGGAAGCCGGCATGGTGTTTGTGATGAGCCCGGGCCCCGGATAAATTCCCAGTTCAGATTCAAGCGGCAAATGCAAAATAACATCCGCGCCGGTGTGTTTGCTTTTTTCGCAATAAAAACGGGTATAACGCAGATGAGGAAGAATGGCGTAAGTAATTTTATAACCGAGTTTATCCATAACCCGGTCATAGGTGATTTCATGCCCGATATCATCGATTACAAATGCGATCGACGGCTTGGACCAGTCAATGGTTTGAGGTGAAACAGGTTTAGGTCTCGCGGGAACTTTTCGTTCGAGACGCGGAGCTTGTCCCGGATAAGTGGTTGAGTCTTTTTCAAGAACAAGAGATTGAGGCGCCACCGAAGCCGGTTTCGGCAAAGAGGCCGAAATTGCGCGAGCGTCGCGAGGCGATGGAACGGGCACGTCCGATTTTTTGAGAGAGGGACTCTCCGCGGATAATTTATTCTGTGATATTAGCTTGGATTGCGAGAATGCTGCTTGATAGAGCGACCAGGTAAGCAAAGTAATCAATGCCACAGCGAGAAGCGCGGCCCATTTTCCGGACGAATTTTTAGAAGAGGAATGACCGAGAGACCTTTTAAGGACAGGTTTTTTTTTAGACATTCTTACTGTGATTTTCTGCTTAAATTTGTGTTTGGGCATTCGTTGAGTCGATTGCTTGCCCAAGACCGTCATGATACCATAGCGTTATCAAGGAAGCGAAAATGAATTTAACTGACCAGTTTTATAATCAGGCTAAACTTTTTTTAAGTGATTTAAAGTCGGCGATGCCGGTGAAGGAAATTGAAGAAAAGTTCAGGGAAAAGAAAATGATAGGCTCCGGTCTTTCTTCCTCTGATTTTCAAAAGATCTATCACGCTTATTTAACCGCGCAAGTTTCGCAGCGCTGGAGTTATTGTTGCTATGATCAGCGGATTGACTCCAAAGAAATTCAGAACTTGTTTTTTAAATCCGTATTGGATCACTATGCCGCAGCCAAAGACGTTGAGAGTGCGACTCACTTCAGCGAAGCGCTTTATGCCGCTAATTCAGCACCGGAACAACATACTTTGATTTCAATTTTAACGGCCTTTTTTAAAAAAGTCGGTGCCGATGCGGGTGGTGATGTCACAGCTGAACATACGGCGGAGTTGTTTCACTGGGTTGCCGGCGTTTGGGACGGATATTGCAGTCACTTTGAAAACAGTTTCGATGATTTTTTAGCGGAGCTTCGTTTAAAGGGAACCTTATCTCAGGGGAAAAGAGGATAGGTCTTGCCGATTTTTTTTGAGGCAAGGAACAGTTTTGAGATATGTTTTTAAATTGTATTTAAACTTGAAGGAAAGGCTAGCATGGCTGATACGAAATTGAATTCGAAGGATAACTTTGTATGGATTGATTTGGAAATGACCGGGCTCGATCCCGATAAAGAGGTCATTATTGAAATTGCAACGATCGTGACGGACTCTCAGCTAAATATTCTCGCAGAGGGTCCTGATCTTGTTTTGCATCAGCCCGAAATTTATCTGACGCGCATGGATGATTGGAACCGGAATCAGCACTCCAAGTCGGGGCTGATTGATGATGTTCGTAAGTCGATGATTTCTTTGGAAGCCGCTGAATCGCAGACATTAGATTTCATTAAGCAGTTTTGTGAAACCAAACAAAATCCGCTTTGCGGCAACGCGGTGCACCATGACCGCCGATTTTTGATTAAGTATATGCCGAAGATTCATGAGTTTCTGCATTACCGCCATATCGATGTCAGCACGATTAAGACTTTAGCGCAAAAATGGTACCCAAAGCAGAAAGAAGTCAAGAAGAGCACCTCGCACCGCGCTTTGTCGGATATTCGCGAATCAATCGAGGAGCTCCGCTTTTACCGCGCGAATTACTTTAAGTCCGCGGAAGAAGTCGCCGCGGCACTTGCTTCTTCTCAGGTATAACCCAAACTTTGATGAAAAACAAAAGACGGATTCAGAACCCGCTTCACAGTATTATCGCGCTGGTCTATGACTTTGACGGGACGTTGTCGCCCAATAACATGCAGGAAGATACGATTCTTGATGCGTATGGATTGAATCACGAAAAATTTTGGGCGCGGTCCAATGAGCTTGTCGTCAAACATGGTTATGAGCGGACATTAGCCTATCTCAAACTTTTCGCTTATGAAGAGCCCTTTAAAAGCAAGCCGTTGACACCGGAAGTTTTAAAATCTCTCGCGGGAAGAATTAAATATTACCCGGGTGTGAATAGCGGTTATTTCGAAGGGATTCAAAAATTCATTCAAAGCATTCCCGAGGTGAATGAATGGGGTATTCAGGTCGAGCACTACATTATTTCAAGCGGAATGAAAGATATTTTGGACGGAACATCCATTCGTAAATATTTTAAAGAAGTTTATGCGTGTGAATATGACTACAAAGACGGCCGGCCTGTTTTTCCGAAATTAGTGATTAATGACACCAATAAGACTCAATTTTTGTTCCGCATCAATAAAGGCAAGCTCAAAATAACGGAAAGCATTAATCAGCATACACCTGAGCATGAAAGGCGAATTCCTTTCAGAAATATGATTTATGTCGGCGACGGACTGACGGATGTCCCCTCAATGACTTTAGTTCATAAGGCGGGCGGATACGCGATCGCGGTTTATGACCCCGCGAAGAAAGTTCCCGACTCGGTGAGTGATATGGTTTCAGAAAAAAGGGCCGAGCATTTTGCTCCCGCGGATTTCCGCGGTAATTCACTTTTAGTTAAGGTTGTTCAGCGGACATTGAAGAAAATTATTCATGAGATTTCTTATGATGCCTCATCGAGAATGTCTCTCGATTGGGTCGCAAGGGAGTGTCCCCGTAATGCCTCAAAGTAAAAAAATTCATTCCGGTAATTTAAACGTGACGCACGCGCATTTGCGACGTGATTATCAGTCCGATTTTTTTTCTGAGAAGAAAGTCGCGGGTCACCCCATGCGTCAGTTCGGTTTATGGTTTGATGAAGCCGTGAAAAAAAAGGTTCCGGACGGAAATGCTTTTGTTTTGGCAACCTCCGGAAAAAATCAGCCTTCCGCGCGTGTTTTGCTGATGAAAGCCTCTTCGAATGAGGGAATTACTTTTTTTACGAACTATACCAGCGAAAAAGGAAAACAAATTACGATGAACCCCCATGCGGAAGCCGTCTTTTTTTGGGGAGCTTTAAACCGTCAGGTCCGCCTGAGAGGGAAGCTGTCTAAGCTTTCGCGCAAAGAGTCCGAAACTTATTTTCGTTCACGGCCTCTTGAGGCGCAGTTGGCGGCTTGCGCATCCCAGCAAAGTGCCCCGGTTCAAAGCCGGCTTTTGCTTGAAGATAAATACCTTCGGCTGCAAAAACAGTATCAAAATGAATTGCCTCCGATGCCCGAAAATTGGGGCGGATATTTGCTGAAAGTGAGCCAAGTTGAATTTTGGCAAGGACGGCCAAGCCGTTTTCATGACCGATTGCTTTACAAGAAATCAGCGCGGGGATTTTGGAAAATTACGCGGCTTCAGCCTTAATCCGGTCTTAAGCCGTTTATTTTTCAGCCGATACAATTAGCCACTTAGCTATATGACAAACCGTTTTCAATCAGCCCGTGAAATTTCTAAGGTATATCACGCGCTCGCGGACCGCGAGGCGCTGCAGGGTTTTTTCCTGCAAAGCGCCTCTTCCTTACTATCCGCGGATCGATCGGCAATTTATTATGCCGGTAAAGACGATAAGCTGTGGCTTGAATCCTGTGAGAATTTTTCCGACGAATTGGTCCCCAAGTTGTTTGCGATCGCGGAAGGAGTTCAATCTTCCGGTAAACCTTATTTTTACAAAGATTGGCTGGGGCTTCCTCTCGTAACAGGGACGTCGTGTTTGGGGGCGGTTTGCTTTCAAGCGCTGCCAGGGAAGGCATTTTCGGACGAAGACTGTGAGTTGGGGGCGTCCATTGCCATGGAATTTGCGAGCGCGCTTAAGAGTATGCGCTTGCTTGAGGACAATCTTCGCATGGCAAGGCTTGCCGCGATCGGACAAACATCCAGTATGGTTGTTCACGAGTTGAAGAATATCCTCCAGCTTGCGCGCCTTTCTGAAGAAATGCTGGAAATGGGTGTGAAGCAAAACAATACCAAATTCATCCAGATGGGAAATCAAAAAATTCGCCACGCGTTGAAGGAAATGGACGGGTTTATCTGGGAAATGCTCAGCTTAGCGCGCGATCAAAAGCTGGAAACGCAAAAGTTTCCGGTTGCGGATCTGTTTCAAGAGCTCTCCGTTGATTTGCAAACCAAGGCGAAGGCTTCTTCCGCGATTTTAAAGTGGACAGTTCCCGAAGGGTTTCCCGAAGTACAGGCCGATCGCAAAGCTGTTTCGCGCGCTCTTTTAAATTTGATTAAGAACGCTTTTGAGGCCCGTAAAGGAGACGCGATTACGGTGACGCTGAGCGCGGAGTCTTTGGACGCAGAGACTTATCAGATTAAAGTTGAAGACAATGGTCAAGGGATGAATGAGGAAACGCGCGCGCGACTCTTTCAGGCGTTTTATACCACCAAGGGAGAGCGCGGTACCGGGCTTGGTTTGATGGTGGTTGAGAAAACTATTTCACTGCATCGCGGTAAAATTTGCGTCGAAAGCACACCCGGCGAGGGAACGCGCTTTTTGATTACGCTTCCGTTTCAGCCCCAGTCCGAATAATTTATTCTCCGGCGCTTTCGGTTACTACCGGAGCCGCTTCACCCGGAAGTGAATGAAAAGAAGTAATGTGCTCCCGTAGCTCGGCAAAACTCATGCTGCGGTGAAGTTTATCCCGAAGACGGTGAACGCCGGGTTGATTTTTAAAATACCAGCAAGCGATTCTGCGCGACTTCATGAGCCCCGACCGCGGGTCTTCCGTTTGTTCCTCAAGTTCTAAGTGCCGCAAAGCCGCTTTTTTTAAATCATCCAGGCCCGGCTGAAACAAGGGAAGTTGATTCATGGCGTTTTCAATGTTTTTGTAAAGCCATGGATTGCCGAGCGCTCCGCGGCCCACCATGACTCCGTCGCAGCCGGTGGTCGCGAGCATTTTTAGTGCGGCTTCGCCCGAAAAAACATCGCCGTTACCCCAGACAGGAATACTGACGGCTTGTTTTACGCGTGCAATGGCTTCCCAGTCCGCGATACCGGTATAACCTTGCTTGCGTGTTCGTCCGTGAACCGCGACGGCTGAAAATCCGGCGTCTTCCGCGTGCTTCGCGATAATCGCTGCTTCTTTTCCGCTGCCGTCCTCGAAGCCGAGGCGCATTTTTACAGTGACGGGAATTTTCTTTATTTTTTTCATCACCGCGTGAAAAATGGCTTTTGCCTTCTCGGGTTCTTTGAGAAGGGCGGAGCCGCCGCCCGGACTGGTAATTTTGGGAACGGGGCAGCCAAGATTCAAATCAAGTAAATCAAACCCCATCCCCTCGATCATTTCTGCCGCGTTAGCCATGACATCGGCATTGCATCCGACCAATTGTGCTCCAAGGGGCCGATCCGTCTCCGCGGTTTTAAGCAGGTCGGCAGTTTTGCGGCTTTCGCGGACAAGGGCTTCCGATGAGACCATTTCCAAAAATGCGAATTCCATGCCGTATTCCCGCGCTAAAAGCCGAAATGCGAGATCCGTGCATCCCGCCATGGGGGATTGAATGACCCGCTTGGTCAGCCGCAAGTTTTTAAGGTTAATCGGTTTATTCATGGCGACATTATCGTCAAATGGCGGTCTTAAGCAAGAAAGAACAGAAAATGAATGGAGTATGACTAATTGATTGTCAGTTTATGATTTGAAGCTATAATACCCCTCGAAAATGTCCGCTTTATTTGGAGAAATTATGTCATTAGATTCTAAGCCCGCAAACTCGTGGTGCGTCATTCTTCAAACCTTCCCGAAAAAGGTGAAAAAAGAGCTTGTAAGCGAGCTCGTTAAGGGATTTGGGTTGGATGAACAAGAAGCAAGCGACACGGTTGCAAATCTGCCTATCGTTTTAGTTGACCAGCTGGCGCTTAATCAGGCCAAGTCCATCAAAGAAAAAATCGAGTTGGTCGGAGCTGAAATTGAAATTACCAATCACGATATTATTAAAAAGCAGTGCTATCGGGTTGAATGGCCGGAAACTCCCAGTCTTCATTACTTTGAATTGAAAGCAGAGTTGCCCAAACCGGCGGACGTTCCGTTACCGGTCAAGCCTGCGGCCGTTGAGGCCGTCAAACCTAAAGAAGTTCCTGTGCTTCCCAAAGCCTTGTCTTCCGCGGAAGTTGCGCCGCAAAAGCCGACTGTTCCGCCCAAGCCGTTAGCGACACCGGTATCTACTTTTTCATTAGGGGGTAACGAAAAAAAATCTGAGCCCGTAAAAAAAGTAAAAAAGGCCTGGTTTCCTTTCTCATTGCGCGGCGACAAAGACAAAAAATCTGATTTTAAACCGCCTGTTTCAGATATGACAACGCCATTGCCTGCTTCAAAAAAACCGGCATCGGCTGTTCCGTCGGCTAAGACAGCGGCAAACACTCCTGCTGTTTCTGTTAACTCTGATTTAAAGCAAACGGAATGGCAGAAGAGAACACGCGAAATTCAAGAGCGCTTGGAGAAAATGGGCGCCTATGTTCCCGAAGCGGAAGTAAAGCCTAGTTCTCGTCTTAAGGAAAAAGTGGAAAATGTTTCGGAAGCTGTTGTGCCGGTTGAGAGTCAGCCTGAAAAAAAAGCAACGGCCAAGTCTCCTGCGCGAAATAAAGAAGTTGGTGAGTCAGCTCCTGTGAAAAAGGAAACCTCGTCTTTAGCGAAGTCCGCTCAGCCCGAGCCGATAGTTGCCTCCGCCGGTACTGTCAAACCCATCGTTGAAACAACCGATACGATTGCAAGCCAGTCAAATGATTTGCTTGGAAAAATTGAAAAACTAGAGCAAGAGCTTCTGCAGAAAAAAAAGAATCTTGAGGAAAAACACGCGGAAGTTGAACGCCGCCACAAAGATGTTGAATCGAAGCAGTCGCTGGTTGAACAAAAGCATAAAGAAATTGAAGAAAAGCATTCTCTTTTGGAAAAGCGCGGTAAAGAGATTGATGCGAAACACGCTCAGGTTGAAGATGTGCGCAAGGTTGAACTTACTTTTAGCGAAAAAGTGGAACAGCTTGAAAAAGCATTGAACGCGAAAGAGCAGCATTTAACCGAAAAACATTCTGAGCTTGAACAAAAATCAGAAAAAGAAAAGTCCCTTTCCGAAACTGTTTCTAATTTGGAAGCACGTCTGGCTGAGCAATCCGCTTCCGCGGAATCCGGTAAGCAGGAAATTGCCCGTTTGACCGCGTTGTTAGATGAAACGGTTAAAGCGAAAGATCAAGAAATAGAGTCTTTTCAAAAGCGCATGCAGGAAATTGGACAAAAGTTTCAGGTTTTGGAGCAAGGTCTTTATGAGAAGCAGGATGAGATTGCGCGTAAGGATTCTGAGCTTCAGCAAAAAGAACAAAAGATTAAAGATTTACAAATTCAGTTAGCTGATTTGGATAATAAAGTGCAGGATGCGCAGTCTTCCGAAAAAGATAAAGATCAGCAAATTGCAAGTTTGAATGCCCGCGAAAAAGAACTTCTCAAAAAAGTGGAAAGCCTTGATAAAACATTGGTGGAGATGGGTGAGTCTTTAGGACAGCGCGATGAGTCGCTCCGGCAGCGCGATGAAGTTTTGGTCGCGCTTGAACGGCGTGTGCAAGATCTGGCTGAAAAGACAGGCAATCTTGAGACATTAAAAGAAGCCCATACGAAATTGGTTAACGAGCATGAAGATGTTGTCGGAAAATATGCGCGGCTCTCCGAAGAATATCGCCGCTTTAAAAGCAAAAGCGAGCGTAAAACCACTTCTCTGACGCGTGAAATGGGAGAGTGGGTGCGTAAGGTGGATCATCTTCGTCAGGGGCTGCAGAAGTTCAATCAAAACATTCTTCGTCCGGACGGTGCGGATGAGCAAGAATCGGATAGCGATTCAGCGCCGCCCTCGGCCTAAAAACCTACCACGTTTAACCCAAGGGCGGTTTGGAATTGCCTTGACCTGATCTTGGCTTTCTGATAAAAAACTGCCTCCATTCACAAGGCTTAAGTTCAAATTTAACAATATGATACAGAATCGATTGCCAAGTTGGTTAAGACGCTCCATGCCTGTTTTTTCAGCTGAAAAAACACATGAAATTCTTGATCGGCACAAGCTCAACACGGTTTGCGAATCGGCCAAATGTCCGAACCGTAACGAGTGTTATTCCCATCAAACCGCGACATTCATGATTTTGGGCAATACGTGTACCCGCAGCTGCCGCTTTTGTAATGTGGCTACCGGAAAAGGCGAAGTGTTACAGCCGGATGAACCTTTGCGTGTCGCTCTTGCGGCAAAGCAATTGGGTTTGAAATATGTTGTTGTGACTTCAGTTGCCCGCGATGATTTGGCTGATGAGGGTGCCGCGCATTTTGCGGATACCGTGCTTTCTATTCGCCGTGAGATTCCGGGAGTTCAAATTGAAGTTTTAACCCCTGACTTCCATGCCCGTCCTGAGTTAATCAGTCAAATTGTTGCGGCGAAACCCGAGGTTTATAATCACAATTTGGAAACCGTTCGCCGTTTAACTCCGCAGGTGCGAGTTCAGGCAAAATATGACCGCTCGCTTGAAATGCTGAAACTGATTAAACAAATTGATCCTAAAATGACCACGAAAAGCGGATTAATGCTTGGTCTTGGGGAAACGGAATCTGAATTGGATCAATCCTGCCAAGATTTAGTGGAGGCAGGAGTTAATATTTTAACTTTAGGTCAATATTTAAGGCCGAGTGCCGATCATCTTCCGGTGTCCGAATATGTTCACCCTGACCGTTTTTACGCGCTTGCGGAAAAATATGAGCGCATGGGATTTGACAAGGTTTTTGCGGGCCCGTATGTGCGCAGTTCTTATCATGCCGGAGAAACTTACAGTAAGGTTCTCGCGGCGGCACCTGCGGCGCAAGCCGCACCTATTTGAGAGACATTTATGAAAGAAGTTTTGTTATCCGGTTTACCGGTTAATATTGATGAAGCCCAGGTTCAAACTTGGTTTTATGAGGAGGGCGACGCGGTGAATGAAGGGGACGCGCTCGTTGAGCTTCAAATCAATGACTCGACGTTTACCTTGTCAGCGCCGTGTGCTGGAATATTGGCCGAAGTTTATTATGATGAAGGTGAAACTGTTGAGCGTGACGAAGTAATTTGTGCGATCGACACAGAAGACGCGGGATAATCCGCGAGGAGAAAATTTGTGAAAATGTTGGAAGCTGACCGTTTAAAACAATTGCCGCCGTATCTTTTTACCACCGTGGATGGCTGGAAAAAAGAAGTCGCGGCGAAGGGCATGGAAATTTTTGACTTCAGCATGGGAAACCCCGAGTTGCCGCCCGCCCCGCATGTGGTGCGAGCGCTTGAGAAGTCGCTTAAAATCAAAGATATCCATAAATATTCCAAACCGTTTTGGGAAATTGAGAAAAACTTCCGCAAAGCAATTGCGGCTTGGTATAAGAAAAAATTTAATGTCACTTTGGATCCGGACACCGAAGTTTTGCCTTTAATCGGTTCCAAAGAGGGTATTGCAAATCTTGCGGTGGCTTTCTTAAACCCCGGTGATGTGGCTGTGATTCCTTCGCCCGCGTATCCGATCCACTTTAATAGTGTGATGATCAATGGCGGACAGCTTTACAATTTACCGCTTAAGGAAGAAGAAGGCTTTTTGCCGAACTTTGACGCGATTCCGAAGAAAATTGCCGACAAAACAAAACTCATGATTGTGTGCTATCCGCATAATCCGACCGCGGCAACTTGTGATCTCGCGTTTTTTAAGAAATGCGTGGCATGGGCCAGCAAACGTGAAATGATTTTTGTGAACGACCTCGCTTATTCTGATTTCGTTTTTACGAAAGAAAAAGCCCCGAGCATTTTGCAGGTTCCGGGTGCCAAAGAGCGCTGTGTCGAGTTCCACACTTTTTCGAAATCATACAGTCTGGCCGGCTGGCGGCTTGGATTCGCGGTTGGAAATTCCACGGTGCTGAAAGGTCTTTATAAGGCGAAAAGCTATGTTGATTTTGGCATTTTTCGCGGGCTTCAGTATGCCGCGACGCAGGCGCTGAATGGTCCTCAGGGATATGTGAAAAAGATCGTCGATATTTACAAAAAACGCGTGGATATTTTTGTGGATGGTCTTAACAAAGCAGGATGGACAACAACCAAGCCGAAAGCAACTTTTTATGTTTGGACCCGTATTCCTAAGGCCTATCGCCATCTCAACTCGATGCAGTTCACCGAGCTTTTAGTTCGGAAAACCGGTGTTGCGGTTGCTCCCGGAACAGGCTTCGGAGAATTTGGCGAAGGGTATATCCGCTTTGCGCTTGTTCAAAATGAAGCCGTCATCCGTAAAGCGCTCAAGCAAATTGATCGGTTTTTGAACCCCACGAAGTGAGCGGTTCCTTGAAACTTTCCGCCAGCCGCAACCCGATCGGAGTTTTTGATTCCGGTCTGGGCGGTTTGACGGTGGTGAAGCAAATTCGCCGTTTGCTCCCCAATGAAGACATCATTTATATTGGCGATTTAGCTTACCTTCCTTACGGCAATAAATCTCAGCGCCAAATTCAAGAACGCTCTTTGGCTTGCGCAAAGTTTTTACTTCAAAAAAAAGCAAAAGCCATTGTGATTGCCTGTAATTCTGCCTCCGCTTACGCTTACCCTTATGTTAAGAGCCGTATCAAAGAACCGGTAATGAATGTAATCGACGCGGTGGTGGAAGATGCCGTCCGTTTTACGCAAAACAAACGTATTGGCGTGATTGCGACACAGGCAACCGTTCAAAGTTCGAGTTATGAAAAGAAGCTTTTGCGCGCAGGCGAAAAACTTTCATTTTTTCTCCGCGCCTGCCCGCTATTTGTTCCTTTGGTTGAAGAAGGTGAAATTCAGGGGCCGGTTGTTGAAAGTGTCGCCGCGAAATACTTACAACCGTTTAAATCTAAAAAAGTAGATACGCTTATTTTAGGCTGCACGCATTATCCGTTGATTCGCGGCGTTATTCAGCGAGAGATGGGGGATCGCGTCACTTTGGTGGATTCCGCCGAGCCCACCGCGTTCAAACTCAAAAAATTGCTTTTTAAAGAAAATCTGATCGCAAAACGCAAAGTCTCGGGAAGTTTAAAGGTTTTTGTCACGGATCACGGCCGTAATTTTGTTAAAATCGGCAGTAAGTTTTTGGGCGAAGAAATTAAGAGTTTCAAGCTTGTCCGTGTATGAAGAAAAAAGTTATCTGCTTACTTTCCGGTGGGTTGGATTCCGCGGTTTGTGCGTATGAAGCGCACCGGCTTGGCTACGAAGTTATCGGTCTTAACCTGAATTACGGTCAGCGTCATTTCAAAGAAATTCTTTCCGCGCGCGCGATCGCGAAATCTTTAAAGATCAAACTCTATGAAGTTGATTTTCAAATGCCCTGGCGCGGCAGTTCATTAACGGACAAGAAAATGGCCTTTCATGATGCCGCGAGCGTCAAACAAATCTCCAAGCGTATCCCGAATACTTATGTTCCCGCGAGAAACAGTGTTTTTTTGGCTTTAGCGGCTTCCTGTGCCGAAGCGGAGTCCGCAGTCGGAATTTTTATCGGTGCCAATGCCGTGGATTACAGCGGTTATCCTGATTGCCGCCCCAAGTATTTAAAATCATTCGAACGGATGATGAAATTAGGCACGAAAGCCGGCATCGAGGGCAAAGCGATTCAGATTTTCGCGCCGTTACTAAGACTTTCCAAAGAAGAGATCATTCTTAAGGCCATTCAGTTGGGTGTTCCGCTCAAGAAAACATGGTCGTGTTACCGCGGCGGCATCAAACCTTGCGGTCGTTGTGATTCTTGTTTGTTGCGTGCCAAAGGCTTTGAGAAAGCGGCTGTGAAGGATCCGACCCTATGAAGATTCCCGCAACCGCAACAGAAGCCCGGATTACGGAAATCTTTTCATCCCTGCAGGGAGAAGGCCCCTACGCCGGCTCGAAGCATATTTTTATTCGTTTTGAAGAATGCCACATGCACTGCACCTACTGTGATGAGATTCATAAGGTAGGCAGCCCTTGGACACTGGATCGGGTTATCGGCGAAGTGAGTCGGCTTGAAAAAGAGTTTGGCCCGCATTTGCATGTGAGTTTAACGGGCGGAGAGCCGCTTCTTTATTTGCCTTTTATCAAGCCCTTGATGAAAGAGCTGAAGCGTTTAAATTTTCAAACTTACTTAGAGACGAGCGGAGTTTTGTGGCGTGCGTTGGAAGAGGTGCTTGAAGATTGCCAGATTATTGCCATGGATTTAAAACCCGCGAGTGTTACCAAAGAAAAATCTTACCTGGAAGATCACCGTAAATTCTTAAAGTCAGCGTTAACCCGTGAAACCTTTTTAAAAATGGTTGTTTCCCAAGAAATCGATTACCAAGAGTATGATGCGTTGGTTAAAATGGCGGCTGAAATTAATCCGTCGCTGACACTTTATTTACAGCCCGTGACGGCGAAAAAAGAAGGGCATGATGACCCTGAGTTGATGCGGATGCTTTCAGAGTTACAGCGCCGCGGGCAAGCTTGGATTAAAGATATTCGGATTGGATTGCGTTTACATCGGCTTTTAAATATTCGCTAAGGAGAAAACATGAAACGATCGGACGGACGTACACCTTCGCAACTTCGGCCTGTAAAAATGAAGCCCGGCTATTTGAAAAAAGCCTCGGGCTCTTGTTTTATTCAAATGGGCGACACGCATGTGCTTTGCACAGCTTCAGTAGAAAACTCAGTCCCCGGTTTTTTGAGAGGCAAGGGAAAAGGCTGGGTTACTGCGGAGTACGGCATGCTGCCGGGCTCAAGCGATCAGCGTATTACCCGTGAAGCCGCCAAAGGCAAGCAATCCGGCCGCACACAGGAAATTCAGCGATTGATCGGCCGCAGTTTGCGCGCCGTGATTGATTTGGAGAAACTCGGTGAACGCAGTATTTTGATGGATGCGGATGTGATTCAGGCCGATGGCGGAACCCGTACTGCGGCGATTACGGGCTGTTTCGTTGCGCTCAAAATGGCAGTCGATAAACTTTTGAAAAGCGGAGAACTTACGGAGAATCCTATCCGTGATTATGTTGCCGCTGTGAGCGTCGGAATTGTCAATGAAGCACCTTTGCTTGATCTTTGCTATGTTGAAGATTCCGCCGCGGAAGTGGATATGAATGTGGTGATGACCGGCTCCGGTAAATTTGTTGAAGTTCAGGGCACTGCGGAATCCGCGCCGTTTTCCGAAAAAGAAATGGCGTCGCTGATTAAGCACGCTAAAAAAGGGATAGCGTATTTGATTCGCCTTCAGAAAAAAATAGCCTGAGATGCAAAAACTGCTGATTGCGACGACTAATGCCGGGAAAGTCCGCGAATTCGAAAGTCTTTTTCAAGGATTGCCGATTGAATTGGTTTCTTTGAAATCCATTCCGAATTTAAAAGAAGTGCCTGAAACAGGAGATACTTTTTCCGAGAATGCGCTTTTGAAGGCACGTGGGTATGCTGCACAGACGGGGATGATGACCTTGGCGGAAGACTCCGGACTTTGTTGCGATGCCTTGGAAGGAGCGCCCGGAGTGTTTTCTGCGCGTTTTTCGGGAGAAAACAAAAGCGATGCGGATAATAACCGTAAATTACTGGCCCTTTTTGAGAAAATTCCGGTGAATTGTCGCGGGGCTCAGTATGAGTCGCATATCGCGATTGTACGCGCGGAGGGGCAACTCATTGGAACTTGTTCCGGACTTGTTCGGGGCGTGATTCATCATTCGGAAGTTGGCAGTCAGGGTTTTGGATACGACCCACTATTTTTCTACCCGCCTTTTCAGAAAACTTTCGGGGAAGTGCCGCTTGATGAAAAAAATCGAGTTTCGCATCGTGCGAAAGCAATGCAAAAAGCGGAAAAGATTTTAAGTGAGTATCTCAAGACGGAAGCCAAGGCATAGCTTAAATAGGTTTGATTAATACTTGAAGTTCAGACCCTTCCTAGTCTATAGTCTTCGGTCTTTAGTCTGGTTTTGCGGGTGATTAGCTCAGCTGGTTAGA
>DDUN01000044.1:0-8836 GCA_002344825.1 Candidatus Multiplicimicrobium inquinatum
TTGTGAAGGATATTGCCCCCCACTAAGCGCGAAATTGTTTAACGTGTCTTTCAACCGACCGAACAAACTTCTCAAATACTTTGAGATTCGGATAAAGCTCGTCCGCTTCCGGGAAACCACCCGGGCAGGTAACATTAATTTCAATCAGCTTACTGTCGAGAAAATCAAGTCCGGCAAAGTGCAGGCCTTTTCGTTTGAGCCACGGAGAGATTTGCGACAGTGCCGTTTTTTCTTTGCGGGTTAAAGTTGTTTTTTGATGCACGGCGCCCTGGCTCAAATTACCGCGGAAATCCCCCTGAGCAAAACGTCTTTCATACGCGGCTAAAAAATGTCCGTCGAGCAGAAAAACGCGTTTATCCGAGCTTAAGCCCGGCTTTGAAATAAAATGCTGTGCCAGAATCGGAGTTTTCCCCTGATGGGTCAGCGCGGTAATTTTATTTACTTTTTCTATGTGGGTTAAGCTTCGTTTCATTAACGTAATCCCGCGTCCGCCGCGTTCATCGAGAGGTTTTAAAATCAGGTCTCTCTTTGATTTTGACTGAAAACTCAGAATTTCATCTGCCGTGCTGCTGACAATCGTGCTTGGAATAAGTTCGGGGAAATTCAAACAAGCAAATTTTTCATTCGCGCTTCGTAAACCTCCAGGGCTGTTTAAAACTACGGTTTTTTTTACGGCTAAATCAAGGATATAAGTCATATAAATATAGGCCATGTTAAAAGGCGGTTCTTTGCGCACGAGGATCGCGTCAAAATAGCCCGCCGTTTTTTTTGATTTTAAGCCTAGTTTGAAATAGCGAGACTTTGATTTTGGAGTGATGGGTTGGTTGACAGCAAAAGCTTCTCCATTGAAAGCGCAAAGACTGTCAGCGGTGCTGAAAAAACAGGCATGGCCCAAGCGCGTGAAGATCCGAATCATCTCCAGCGAGGAATCGTACACAACATTCAGCTCTTTGAGAGGGTCTAAAATAAAAAGAATTTTCACAGCAAGATTTTTCCGGGTATTTAAAAAAATTCCGAATACGAATAAAGTTAGCTAGAATAAACCCTTAAACGAAGAGGATTATGGCATATGCAAAATCATTTGCAAGTTGAGTCCGTCAAGCTCAAGAATGAAAGAGACCTGAGGGATTACTTTGCTTCGCATGCTAAACCCGCATGTATGCACCGCATCGGGATTGAAGCGGAATTTCTGGCGGTTGAGCGTAAGACGGGACGGGCGGTCGGCTACACGGGTAAAAACGGGATCGCTCAAATTCTTTCCGCGTTGGCTTCGTTGCATTATTACCATCCCGTTAAACAAGGCGATTACATCATTGCTTTAAATCGCAAAGACCTTTCTGTTTCTCTTGAGCCGGGAGGCCAGATTGAGTTAAGCGCACCGCCCGTTTCAACTGTTTTTCAGGCTGAGGAACAAGTGAAGCAATTTGTTCAGCAGCTTAAAAGCGTTGAAAAGAAGATACTTTCCGTTCAGTTTTTAAGCACGGGCATTCAGCCTTTCAGCCGTGTTGATGAAATTGATTGGATGCCTAAAGACCGCTATAAAATTATGCGCCGTCGGCTCGTGGAACATGGAGCTTTGTCGCATTGGATGATGAAGATGACGGCGACGAACCAAGTCAATTTTGATTATGCCGATGAAGAGGATGCCGCAAGGAAAATGCGGGCGGCTTTATTCGCTACGCCGGTTGCTGCGGCTTTGTTTTCCAATTCCAGCTTTTCCGAAGGTGTGCTGAATGGTTACCGTTCTTTGCGTATGCAGATTTGGCGTGAAACCGATAAAACTCGCTCTGGGTTTTTGACGCAGTTTTTAAAGGGAGGCTGGTTTTTTAAAGATTATTTGGATTATGTGCTGGATATTCCCATGCTTTTTATTATCCGCGGTAAGAAATACGTGGAGGTTAAAGGCTTAACTTTCCGTCAGTACATTCGTTCGGGATATGAGGGGGAAGAGGCAACATTGGCTGATTTTGAGCTACATTTAACAGCGGTGTTTCCGGATGTCCGTTTGAAGCAGTATCTTGAGGTTCGATGCGTGGACGCGCAGTCACCCGAACGTATTACTGCCGTAACCGCTTTTTGGAAAGGCCTTCTTTATTCTAAAACAGCCATCGACAGTATTTTTAGGCTTTTTAAGAAAGTAAGCGAAACGGACTTGCAAAATGCCTACGCGGTGATGCCCGAGCTGGGAATGGAAGCTCTTTTGGCAGGAAAACCGCTTTTGCATTGGGCAAGGGATTTGACAGGAATTGCTTTTGCGGGACTTTCCGGGCAGACAACATCGTTTGAGCAGAGAAATGAAAGTGTTTTTCTTGAACCGCTTCTCACTGACCTTGAGAAAGGCCGGTCTCCGGCTAACTTTATCCTTAAGGGGTTGGAGCGGGCACCCCGTCAGCAGCCCCAAAATCGATTGTGGATATTGGACCGCCTTCGTATATAATACGCCCTCTTTGCGAAGCCTTAAGGTTTCAATCATCGGGGTATAGCACAGTTTGGTAGTGCGCTCGGTTCGGGACCGAGAGGCCACAGGTTCAAGTCCTGTTACCCCGAGATTCTTCACTTCGTATATCAAATCAATTCGCTCAAACAGTCCTCGACCTTCGGTCTGGGAACTCGCTCGGTTGATTTTGATATCCTCGTTCAGTTGGGCCCCAATTAGTTTGAGCGAATTTTCCTTAAATCTTCAGAAGTGAAGAATTGAGGGGTAACAGGACTTGAAGGGAGCTTCGCAATTCGAGGAGCTGAACGGAGAATAAATCTGACTTAATGTCAGATTTATTCGCAGTGAAGTCGAGGTGAAGCGGGAGGCTACCCGGAACAAACTCCCGCGGCTAGCGGAGAGTTTGTGGAGGGAGCCAAGTCCTTAGTTTGACTTCTTCCTGCCGCTGGTGAAGGAATGAAGGGGTAACAGGACTTGAAGAGAGCTCACTTGAGTTGAAAGACCCGATCTGGGGCAGGTGTTTTTAAGGGATTTTTCAATATCGTTTCGGTTTGACGTAAGTTACAATAGGAAACACGGTATGAATTTAAATTTAAATAAGACTTTGATGCTGAAGAAAACAAAAGTGATTGCAACGGTAGGTCCTGCTTGCCGTGACATCAGTGTGCTTAAATCCTTGATTAGGGCCGGAGTGGATGTTTTCCGCATTAATGCTTCTCACACCTCTCCCGCAGAGCTTAAGGAATGGGTCCGCAAGATCAGGTTAGTATCTAAAACCATTACCCGCCCTATCCCTATTTTAGTGGATTTACAGGGGCCTCGTGTTCGAACCGGCCGTTTAGAGGGAGGGGAGCCGGTTTATTTAAATCAAGGGGATGAGGTTGTGATTGTTCCCGCGTCTTACCCCGGATCAGGCCAGACCATTACGACTTCATGCAAACCTTTTCCCGCGATGGTTAAATCCGGGGATCCTATTCTTTTTGATAATGGCTTGCTTGAATTGCGTGTTGTGGCAGTTCGGAAAAGAGAGACAGTTTGCCGTGTGGTTACGGGCGGAAAATTAGGAGAAAACAAAGGGATTAACCTGCCCAATGCTCCGGTTACTTTGCCGTCGCTTAGCCCCAAAGATTTACGCGACCTTAAAGCCGCCGTGGAAGCTGGGGTTGATTACTTAGCGCTTTCATTTGTTCGCAATGCGGAGGATGTTCTGACGCTCAAGCGAAGATTACGGCGGTTACATAGCCACATTCCGATTATCGCAAAAATTGAGAAGCCCAAGGCTGTTGAAAACTTTGCTGCTATTTCAAGAGTTGCCGACGGTATTATGGTGGCGCGAGGTGATTTGGGGATTGAGATGGGGGTTGAGAAAGTTCCTGTCGTTCAGAAGAAATTAATTATGGACTCAAACCGTATGCATTTGCCCGTCATTACAGCGACCCAGATGCTGGAATCGATGATTGAAAATCCGCGCCCGACCCGCGCGGAAGCGTCGGATGTGGCGAATGCCGTTTTTGACGGAACGGACGCGGTGATGCTTTCAGGTGAAACAGCGGTTGGAAAGTATCCCGTCGAAGCAATTCGAATGATGTCTGAAATTATTTGTGAGGCTGAGTCCCATATCGGAGAGATTGTTACTCAGGCGCATGAGCCCGTGGAAAATCAAGATTTGCCGACTCATGCGATTACGCATGCCGCGCGCCATGCTGCCAAAGATTTGGGCGCGAAAGCCATTGCGGTTCTCACGATTACAGGTAAAACAGCCGTATTTCTTTCAAAGTTTCGTCCTGTCGCGCCGATTGTGGCTTTTACGGCCAATCAAATTGTCAGCCGGCGGCTTGGTCTCATGCGCGGTATTTTTCCTATGACCATGACTTACGGGAGAACAAGTCGGGATATTCTCAATAAAGCTGAAAAAGAAATCAAAAAGTTTAATTTCTTGAAGTCGGGTGATCCGATTGTTGTTTTATCAGGACGTTTTGCGATGCCGGAAATGAAGTATATGACCTGGATTCGTTTTGTGGGAGAGCGGTCCTGAGATTGATACGGGCTTTTTCATAAACAGAATGTAACCTCTGCATGAACTTTTCACGATCATTCCGCGGCTGGATTCAGGCGGTGATGATTCTTGCGCTTGGTTTCTATGTTCTTTATGGCGCATTTGACTTGCGGCGTCTTTGGCTGATTGACGGCGCTAATTTACTTTTTCACGAAGCGGGGCACATCTTCTTCGGTGTTTTTGGAGAGGTAATCGGATTTTGGGGAGGAACCTGGCTGCAGCTTTTAATGCCCCTCGCCATTGGAGTTGCTTTTTACTGTCAGGGGCAACCCTATTCTTCTTCTGTTATGGCGCTGTGGTTCGGAGAAAATTTTTTTGGAATTTCTGTTTATATTCAGGATGCCCGCGCTCAAAATTTACCGCTGGTCGGCGGAGAAATTCATGACTGGGGATATTTATTGGGCAAGATGCAGCTTCTTCAGCATGACCAATTGATTGGAAATATTGTATGGGTTTTGGGCGCGATGATTGTATTTTTAGCGATGGCGGCCGGACTCTTTTTTTCCGAGGCAAAGCAGCATGATGCGCGTTGATTCTTGCCCGTCATGGGGCGATTATTTGAGTTTTGATTCCGAGACAGGAAGGATTGTTTACCAGTCTTTTCCGGCTTTGACTTTAGCGTCTCATTTAGATTTGTGGATCGTCCGCCACGCTGAGACTTTTGCCAATCAAAAAAAGATTCTTCAGGGAAGTGATCAAGAAAATGAGGATACCGTGCTTTCTCCCGAGGGAGAAGCGCAAGCCGCGGCTGTGGCCGATCATTTGGTTCGAAGTTTGACGCGGGCGGAGCCGGGTTATCAGCGTATCAGCGTGCTAGCAAGTCCGGCCAGACGTACCGGACAAACCGCGCAGTTTTTTTTAAAAAAAATGCGGAATATTTCACCTTTGGCTTGTGAGTATACCGAACATTCATTTTTGCATGAAATTCGCTTTGGGGAAATCAGCGGATTGACGGAAGAACAGGTTTTTAAACTTGGGGCTGATTATATTCACTTTGCGGATCGTTTTCGCCGCCGCGGTGACGCGTTGATCCGTTTGAATGGGGGAGAAAGTTTTCATGACCTGCTTTTGCGGGTTCGCAAAGGTTTTTCGGATTGGCAATCGGGATTGAGTTTGCCTGTAAGCCGGGAAAAAACCGCGGTCGTTCTCTTTACGCATATGATTACCGCTTCCGCGCTGAGAGTTTTGTTGCGGGACGAGGGGCTTTTGGATGTTTGCCAAGACACGGGTCTTTCTTTTGTGAATTGGCGCCGTATTATTCAAAATGCGGAATGTTTAATTTGGGATACAAAGGCTCGGCGCATGCAATTGCTCGCGCCGGTTGAGGGAAGGTGAGATGAGAAAATTTACAGTGACTGAAAAAGCGCGGCTTTTGGATTATTTGTTTCAGATTTTGAAAGATACCAAGAAAAGCAACGTAAAACAGTTTTTGAAGGTGGGCGCGGTGCTGGTCAATGGTAAATCCATAACCCAGTTTGATCATCCGCTTGTGCCCGGAGATCAGGTCGCGATTAAATCCGCGCGTGATCCACGGCCAGTTGATCCGCCGGATTACAACGTCGAGGTTATTTATCAGGATGATTCGATTGTGATTATCAATAAACCCGCGGGCCTTTTATCGATTGCGACGGAGAAAGAAGGCGTTAAGACCGCGATTTTTGCTGTCGGAGAGTATTTGGATAAATTAGAAACAGAGAGGCTTCGCCAAATCGGAAGGCGCGAATCTGATTTTCGAGATAAGCCGATTTACATTGTGCACCGCTTGGATCAAGCCGCTTCCGGGTTGATGGTTTTTGCCAAGAGCGAAAGCGTCAAGTTGAAGCTGCAGGGCGAGTGGGATCAAGCCGTGAAAAAATACTATGCGGTTGTTGAAGGCGTTCCTAAAAATAGAACCGGTACTATTGAAAGTCATTTGCATGAAAGTGTTTCGCTGCGTGTGTACAGTACTCCTCCCGAAGAAGGCGGAAAGCTTTCTATTTCGCATTATGAAGTGATGCGGGCCAGCTCGCATTACGCGATTCTTGAAGTGAAAATTGACACCGGACGGAAACATCAAATTCGCGTGCATCTTTCAGACTCCGGACATCCCATCGCGGGAGACGACCGTTATGGAAGCCGCACGAACCCCATACGCCGATTGGCGCTGCATGGGTGCTATCTTTCTTTCAAACATCCCGTGACAGATAAGCAGGTTGTGTTTCATAGTGAGTTGCCGCGCTCATTTGATCAGATTTTGAACCAAGACAGGATGAACAGGTAAAAGCATGCGTGATTTTCAGCAGGGCAGACAGCGTGATTATCGGGATTCAAGACAGCCTCCCCGCCGTGGTTTTAGAGGCGGCGAGCGAGGTGATTCGAACCGGGCTCGGCCATCGGCTCCGCCCATGAATGAAGATCAGAAAAACTTTTTTGCCGGTGTTCCGATTGACCCGGCTCCGCGTATTCGGCTCGAAGAAGGATCTTCCGAACTGACGGTTCGCGCTTTGGATTTAATTTGTCCCATCGGCCGCGGGCAGCGCGGTCTTATTGTTGCTCCTCCGGGTTCGGGCAAAACGACGTTTCTTAAGGATATTTGTCATGCGGTTTCAAAAGGTTTTCCTGATATTAAGCTTTACTGTCTTTTAATTGATGAGCGTCCGGAAGAAGTGACTGATTTTCGCCGCACGGTTCATGCGGATGTGCGCTGGTCCTCGTCGGATGAAAGTTATGATAACCACATTCGCGTGGCGGATGAATTGATGCGCGAAGCTTACCGTGATGCCGCGGCGGGAAAACATGTGATGGTGATGATTGATTCTTTGACGCGCCTTTCACGCGTGCATAATGCCGAAAGACAGAGCAGTGGGCGGACGCTTTCCGGCGGTGTGGACGCGCGAGCGCTTGAAATTCCGCGCCGAATTTTTGGATCAGCGCGAAATATTGAAAATGGCGGCTCATTGACTATTTTGGCTACCATTTTGGTGGATACCGGGAGCCGGATGGATCAAATGATTTTTGAAGAGTTTAAGGGAACCGGAAACATGGAAGTCTATTTATCGCGCGAAATAGCCGGGCAAAGGGTCTATCCGGCAATTGATATTGCCCAGAGCGCGACACGTAAAGAGTTGCAGCTTATAGGGTTAGATGAATTTGAAAAGGTAAGCCTTTTAAGGCGTGTTTTGCTTGAAATGGGTAAAGTGGAATCGGCTAAAATCCTTGTTTCACAGCTTCAAAAGTACCCCAATAATGCCGCTTTGCTGGCTGCCATTCAGCCTCAAAAATAGGGCTCCAAAAAGAGGAGTTGTGTATTCGCAGTTTTACCGTAAATGACACCTAAAGACTCTCTGCAGAAAGCCGTAACATATCCAGTGACAACCAGTTAAAGGTTGCTTTGATTGGGATGTTGCAGAATTAATTAGTTTTACTAAATCAAGCAGGAGATTCGTAAGTGAGCTATTTCAAAATTCTCGGTTTTGAAAAAGAGCCTTTTTCCACCAGCCCTGATCCGGAATTTCTTTATTTCACGGATGCGCATCAGTCTGTTCTTACGAACGCTCTGATTGAGCTGAGGCTCAAGCGCGGATTGTCCGTCATTTTAGGGGATGTAGGCACCGGTAAAACCACTCTCTCCAGAAAACTAATTCAATCGCTGAAAGAGCGCGAAGATTTTATTGTTCATTGTGTGCTTGATCCGTGCTTTGAGAGTGAGCATGAGTTTATGCATTCGCTGATACGCAATTTCGATATTAATTTGGATGCGTATTGTCCGCACCGCCGCGGCTCAGGACAAACGACTGTGCTTGATTTGAAAGAGGTTCTTGAGAAATTTCTCTTTGACCGCTGTGTAGTCGAAAATAAAAGTGTTGTTTTGATCGTGGATGAGGCTCAAAAACTCTCTGATCTTTCGATTGAAATGCTGCGGGTTATTTTGAATTATGAAACCAATCAGAATAAGCTTTTACAGTTGGTTATCTTCGGGCAGATGGAGCTTTACTCTAGGCTTTTGCAGTTCCCTAACTTTTTGGATCGTATCAGCTTTAAATATACGCTTAATCCTCTCGGTTTGCAGGAAACGCGTGAGATGATTCAATTCAGAATCAAACAAGCAGGGTATCAATCCCGCCATCTGCTTTTTAACGATGATGCAATTGAGTTTATACATCGTGTTTCCAAGGGGTACCCTCGAAAAATAACCTCGCTCTGCCATCGCGCGCTTAAGACTTTGGTCATGAAGCAGAAATGGACTGTGGATTCGGAAATGATGCGTGAATTGGTAGATGAAGATGTGCGGCTCGGATGGCAGATTCCAGCGCATCACTAAGTCCGGAAAAGAGGCTGCTCCAGCTGATTGAGGGCGGTTCACC
>DDUN01000044.1:9177-29652 GCA_002344825.1 Candidatus Multiplicimicrobium inquinatum
CTAAAACACCGGCAGAGTGGATTGCTTTTTTAAAAGAGAAAAGCCAGAAGTTTTTTTCTGATTTCCGGTCTAAGTTTAGTCTGAAGACCGCGAACAAAACAGCTCAAATCGGTTTGGTTCTTTTGGCTGTCGTTGCGCTTGGGAATACGGCTTATGAGATGAAGTTATCCAGCGGTGATCCCTTGAATGGTCTGGATGTCGCGATGAGGAAAATGGTTCCCATCGATTTGGATGAGTCGATTTTTGAATCTAGTGTTGCACAAAAACCGGAAGCGAGGAATGTTTTTTTGCCGTTTGCAAAACGGGAAGAAATTCAGGCGACTCAAAAGACAGTCACGGGCAGCGGAAAGCTGATTGAGATGACTAAAAATTTTAAATTAACCGGTATTTCCTTTGATCCGGAGAATGTGAAAGCGGCCTATTGCATGATTGAAGATTTGCAGAAAAGTATTACTTCGTTTTTACGTGTGGGAGACAGAATATCGGGTGTGAAAGTTTCCGGTATTTTGGACGATCGCGTTGAACTTGAGTATGAGGGTGAAAAATTTGAAATTCATTGAATTTAAACTAGCTTTGGGTTTTTCTCTCGCGATGTTTTTATGCGGTTCCGCTGCGACGGCACTCCCGGGAAGAGATTATACGCTTTCGCCCGAAATGAATGAAAAACTCGAAAAGACTATTTTTCTGGATTTGCGCGATATTAATGTCGTCGATGTTTTTAAATTTATTGCTGTTCAGGGCGGTTTGAATGTAGTTACAAGCAAAAATGTTCAGGGGCGTGCCACACTTGTATTGAAAAATGTAAAAATCAGAGATGCCTTGGATATTTTGGTTGTCTCAAATCAGCTGGCGTATGAAGCGCGTGAAAATATTATTTTTATCATGTCAGAAGATGAGTACGTGCAGTCACGCGGAAAAACCTTCAACGATAAGCGTAAAGTGCTGACACGCACGCTTCAGTTTGCCAAGCCGACTTATGTCGTGACCGCCCTGCAAGCCGTTCAGAGCGCGCTGGGAAAAATTGTCGTGGATGAAGATACGGGAACGGTCGTGATGATCGACACAGCGGAAAAATTGACTCAGATGAACGCATTGCTGGACCAGCTCGAGTATAAATTGGAAACCAAAGTTATTCCTCTGCAGTACGCGAACGCAAAAGATATTGAAGCTCAGCTTAAAGCCTCTATTGACGCGAAAGGGGTTGGGTCGATTCAGGCTGATGAAAGATCAAATCAGGTCGTATTGACAGCGTATCCGGGGCGTATGGATAGTATTTTACCGACGGTGACCGCTTTGGATAAACAGACCAAAGCTGTTTTGGTTGAGGCGCGGATTTTGCAAATTACGCTTAATCCCAAATATGATTTCGGAATTGACTGGGAAAAACTTTTTAAAAATCATAATGGTCTGGATTTTCAGGGCTCATTTCCGATTGATACGGGTGCGGGCGGTGCTTTGACTCATTTTGGGAAAATCGCAGTCGGAAATGTTCAAGATGGTGATTTGTCGGCGGATATCCGGTTCTTGAAGCAGGTGAGCAACACCAAGATTTTGGCGAACCCAAGAGTCATGATTCTGAACAAGCAAGAGTCGAAGATTAATATCGGTGACCGAATACCCTATGTCGTGACCACCTCGACCGGAACGGGTGCCAACGTCTCTGTGAGTGAGGATATTCGTTTTATCGATGTGGGAATCAATTTAGTGGTGACTCCGATTATCAATGATGATGGATATATCACCATGAAAATTCGACCTGAAATTTCAAGTCAAACCGGTACATTAACGACACCCACTCAAAACCAGATTCCTTTAGTGAACACCACTTATATTGAAACTTCCGTCATTGTGAAGGATGGTGTGACAATTGTGCTGGGCGGATTGCGCCGTGATGATGTCACCGAAGAGGATCGCGGCGTTCCTTACTTGATGGATATTCCGTGGGTGGGCAATGCGTTTCGTAGCCGCAACGACAGTGTCGCCCGCAAAGAAATTTTAGTTTTTATAACGCCTAAGATTGTTACCGGCGGACAAGATGTTTACGACAGGGCTCTTGATATTAAGACCGGACCTTATCCTGCGGGACGAAGCACGGTGATTTCTCAGCAGGAGACTGTTGCGGTTGCGGACGCGCAGACTTCGACTTTGCAAGCGGGAGCAATGGCATGAGTTTTTTAAGCTATTTTGGGCTGGCAGCGATGGTTTTTTCTGCTGTGCTGGGAGCGTCCGTTCCGTCTGGTTTTGCTCAGGAAAAAAAGAAAGCAGTGCCGGTGCCGCAGCAGCAAATCGCCCCGGCTCCAACGAATCAGTCGAAGGTTGCTCAAAATGCCAGTGAAGAAACTCTGTTTTACACTTTAAACGAGACGTTGGAAGAGAACCGAAAAATCCGAGTCAGTTTGAAGGAGATGCAGCAGGCTTATGAAAAAAGGACAATTGAAAATGAAGAGCTGAAGGCCGAATTGAAAAAGCTCGAGGGATTGGCGTTGGAACGGAATCGGGAACTTTTAAATCAGACCAAAGCGCTGGAAATGAAATTGAAAGAGACGGAAGCAAGCGCGGTAACGGCCGCGCAGGATCACAAACAGTTTAACGAAGAAAAAGAAAAAATTTTAGCTGAGATTAATCAGGCTCAGGCTGAAAATGAAAAACTACGAACCCTTCTCGCAAATTCAATTCTGGAAGAAGAGAAAGAAGCATTGATGCGCGCAGCACAGCAGAATGGTGTTGCGGCACAAAAAGCGCATGACCAATTAACGCGGCTAAACCAAGAGAATCAAGCGTACAAAAATAACGTATCGGAAGCTTATTACGAGATGGGAAATGTTCTTTTTCAAATTCGAAAATATCCTGAGGCGGCTGCGAACTATCGTAAAGTCATTGAGCATGATCCCGCTCACGCTTGGGCTTACTATAATCTGGCTGTATTGGAAGATTACTATCTGAACAACGCCAAATCAGCCTATGAGCATTATCAGCTTTATTTGAATTACAAACCGGTGGAGGAAGAAGCGGGAGAAGTTCGGCGCCGGATTTTAGACTTAAACCTGATTCAGAAAATGACTCCGACTAGTCCTCTCAAGTCGGATTTTGACTCCTACCACAAAGAAACAAATAATCCTAAATTCTAAGCTTTTCCGGCGGATTGAAGATTGTGTAACAGAATCCGGATATTGCCCCGCAAAACATAATTGCTGCGTCAATAGGTGTGAACAGAATTGCTCCCAAAGCAAACCCAAGTCCGCGTGAGCGGCATAATTGCAGCAGAAATTTTGACCAAAAAGTAAAGAATAAAAGCAGGACAAGCGCAGCCGGAAAAAAGCGCCCTGAAACCAAAAGGAAAAAAGCTAAAAACGCAACTCCCGTAAATGTAGTTTGCCCAAGCGAGACATGAGAGAAGCGTTTGTTCCGCGCCGGCTGTCTTATTCCGTATCGGATGAGCATTTGGGCGAAGCAAAAGGGGATAGCAAAGTCGTTTTTTAAAATACCGGCGAACGTGTAGGGTTTCATGTGCCTGACTTGAATGTGCCTGGCGAGAATAACTTTTTTACTCGCGCGGGTTAATTGAAAGCCCATCTCTGAGTCGGAAACGAGACTGCCAAAAGGCCGCGTGATCGGGTTGAACTCAATCAACGATTCCCGCCGAATGGCCCATATAGAGCCGTAAATAAAATCAGAATATTTTTCCTGTTTTGAAAAAATAAAGTTCATATATTCATTCTTATAATCGCCAAAAAAAGTTCCTGTTTTGGCTGAGGCGTTGAGGATCCCTGAAACAGCGTGAACCTCGGAATCATGAAAGCGTGATGCCAATTGGGCGAATGTATCTTTTTCCACTAAAACGTCACTATCGAGAAAAATAAGCAGTGGGTTGCGGGCTGCTTTCGCGCCTTGAAAACGGGGTGCCATGGGGCCTGAGGCGGTGTTCACTTGAATCGTTTGGCAATCATATTGCCTTGCTATTTCAAGTGTTTTGTCGGTGCTGGAATCGACAACAACAATGACTTCATCAGGCAAGAAATCAGATTCAAGTACGGATTGGAGACAAGATGCGAGCGTTTTTTCAGAGTTTCGCGCGGGAATAATCAGTGAAAATGGTGTTGAAGCAAGCTGCATGAAATCAATAAATTTCGGTCGACTGAAATTCTTCGTGGTGGTCATGATCAGGTTCAACCGCCCAGAGATCGTAATCAGACTTGCCAAGGAAGTTTCGCGCGGCATAAAGCCCGGTTAGTAGCGCGTGGTCGCTGTTGTTGTATCGGAATAGCCCCGAGCGGCCTATGACTTGCAAATTTTCGAATCTGTCGAGAAACTGACGGAGAACCGCCAGAGAGCTTTGATAGGATGGCCCATACACAGGGTAAACATTAGGAACTCGGACAACGAAACCGTCCACAAAATATTTAGGGGAAATGATTCCAAGCTGGTCCAGCTCACGCAACGCAAATTGGATCATAATTTCCGGTTTCATATTCCACAAGTGGTCGCCTTCATTTACAAAATATTCCGCGCCCAATGTCGTAATGTCGGGATTGGCCACCATGTGCGGGCTCCAATTTTTATAGTTTTGAATGCGTCCCACTAAAACTCCGGGAGAGTGAACGTAAATCCAGTTGTCGGGGAATACTTGAGCTTTATCAAAAATCAGATTGACGGTCATAAAACTGCGGAATCTTAAGTTTTGGCATGCGGACAGAACTTCTGCGGGGGGCTCCGGCGTCATTTTTTGAATCAACAATGTTAGCGGAATAGTGCTGATGAGATGATGAATAGGAAGTTGCCGTGCGGGACTATCTTTGGTTTGAATGGTAATAGATTCAATGCGCCGGCCTTGCCACCGAACTTCTTTGACCGCGGTGTTACACAGACAATCGGCACCGCCCGTGATCGAAGCGTTTTTTAACCGGTCATAAAATTGCCCCGGCCCCCGCTTAGGATAGAGAAACTCTTCGCTCAATGTTTTAATTGATTTTCTACGATGAAAGCGTGAGCCTGCTTTTGAGACGGTGTTCCAAATCGCTTTTCCGAGTGAAAGACCCTGAATGCGCTGAACTGCCCAGTCGCTTGAAAGTTGAGAGCAGGGAACCCCCCAAACTTTTTCGGTATATGTTTTAAAAAATATTTCGTAAAGACGCTTGCCGAAGCGTTTAACCATCCAGCCTTCAAAGGTACTCTGATCGGGGTGGTCAAACCACTTGGCTTTCAAACTGCTCAAAAAGCAAAGCAAAGATTCGGATGCGCCTAAACCCTTTAGCGCATTGATCAACTCAAGCGGATAATGAAAATATTTTCCATGATAAAGGATGCGTGATTTTCTTTGAACGAGAAGTAAGTCATGCCCGAGTATTTTTTGCCAGAGCTGATTGACTTCCTGACTGCGTGACAAAAAACGGTGCCCGCCGATATCGAATAAATTGCCGCGATGCTCCAGCGTGCGGCATAGCCCGCCGACTTGGGTGTTTTTTTCAATTAAAATAGAGGGGTGGCGGCTCTGCGCAAGTTCGTATGCTGCCGCTAAGCCTGCGGGACCGGCTCCCAAAATGACGGTGTTTTTCTGGCTTTCTGTCATGATTCTTTTACCTCCGGCTTTAATTGAGGCAAAGATTTTAGGTGTTTTTGATAAATTGCTGATGACGGGTCAATTTCAAGCGCTTTGAGAAAATGCTGTTCGGCAGCAGGCCAATTTTTTTCGCTCATGGCCAATAAACCCAAATGATCATGTGCTTCCGAGAGCATGGGGTTAACGAGGGTACTTTTTTCATAAGCTTTTTTAGCCTTGTCAATTTGTCCGGCTTTTAATGAGGCGTATCCCATCTGAAAATAAAGCCCATAAGGAGTTTCCTGGGCTTGTTTCAGGCGGGTGAGTTCATTCAAAGCGTCATCCCAATGCTGAAGTCCCATCAATGCCATGGCAGTGTGAAAGCGTAAATCAGAGCTTGTATCGCCGTTTAAAAGTGCGCGCTGTAAATGGTTTAGAGCTTCGGCGTAATTTGATTTCTTTAAATAGGCAAGCCCCATATATCGGTCTAAAACAGCCGGAGGCTTCGGCAGCATGGATCCCGCTTCCAATCCGTATCGAATCGCATCGTCATATTGGTTTTGCGCCAACGCGAGTCCTGACCTCAGAATGGGAATGGCTTTGTGCTTTGGGTTCTTTTTTTGAATTTTTTTAATGAGGTTTTCCGCGCTCTGTAATTCTCCGGTTTTAAAATAAAGATTTGCAAGACTCAAAATAGCCGGAAGTTCATTGAAGCGTTCCTCAATGGCAAAGTGATAGAGTTTTTCGGCGGCCGAGAAATTGCCTCGCGCAATCTCTGATTCGGCTTTCTGAATAAAAATGAGGGAGCGTTTGACATCGGTAAGCGGCACACGGTTCCAAAGCTGATCATTGTTTCTCCATGTCTCAAGCTGAAGCGGTGTAGCGAACACGGAATAAAGAATACCCAGGATGAAAATTCCCAAGCTAAGTTTTGGAAGCGCTTGTGAGACACAGAGCAAACATCCCAAAAGCCCGATTGAGGCAAAGTAAAGGTGCCGATCGCCGACTGGGACGGGAAGAAAGCTTGCGGCCGGGAGCAGCGCTAACAAAAACCAACTGAGCCAAAACCCCCAAATTTTTCTGCCTTGAATCGCTCGTATCCAAAGTAAAAAGAGAAAGGCGGTGCCGACTACAGAAGCAGTTTTTTGCCAGCCGGTTAAAAGGTCATACATAGGGGCGAGCTTGACCGGAAAAAGATAATGTCTCAAATAAACAAAAAAATTGGAAAAGGGCGGAGCAACTGCGCTTTGATCAGCTCCGGTGAAAAGATGCAGTATTTGCGGATAAAGGAGGATGGTTGTGAAAAAACAAAGGACGGCTGCAGCAGTTAAAAGAGCATGAAAAATAGTTTTAGCGCGGGAAATTGGCCGGGAATAAAAGAAGTCATAGGATGCCGACAGCAAGGGCAATACAACCGCGGTTGCTTTTGACAAAAAGGCGAGTAGCCACAACAGAGCTGTCTGGAAAAGTGTTTTTCCCGAGGGTTCAGCGGAGCGGTTTGTGAGCGTCAGAAGTCCGGCGAGAGCAAAAAAAGAAAAAAGCAGAGTTTTTCTTTCAGAAATCCAAGCAACCGTTTCGGCTTGAACGGGATGAACTGAAAACAAAAGCGCTGCCAGCCATGTTGTAACTGAGTTTCCAAAAAACCGACGCAACAGCAAAAAGACAAGCAGGGTGTTAAGCAGATGGAAAAGTAAACTTGTGCGGTGGTACCCCGCCGGATCCTGCCCTGCGAAACTATAGTCAACCGCGTAAGTTAAAAGAGGAACAGGAACATAAAGGCTGACATAGGGTTGGGTTAACCAAGTCTTCCAGTTTTCAGCGCTGAAAGAGCGAATCGTCGTGTTCTCATAAACATAGCGGTCATCGTCCCAGTTGACAAACTCAAAGCTTTGAACCTTCCCAAAAAGCAGCAGAGGAATAGTGATTAAAAGCACAAAGCGCCAAAAATTTTTTTTGAAAAAGGGCTCAGTAAGGGCTCTAAACATGGGCGGGATTATAGCATTTTGAAGCTTCATTACACTGCAAAGTCTTTGCCCAAAGCCTTCCCTTGAAATGCTCAATTGAGTATGGAATGATACTGTCCTATGGTTTCTTTGCCTCAAATCAGCGTCATTATTCCCAGTTATAATTATGCCTGTTTCTTGGAGTCAGCGATTGATTCCGTTCTTCAGCAATCCTATCAGCATTTTGAGATCATTGCATGGGATGACGGATCCGGCGACGATTCGCTTCCAATTTTGCGCCGTTATGCTGCTCAGCATCCCGAGCGATTCCGTTATTTTCAGCATGAGGGCGGACAAAATAAGGGGATTGCCGCGACTTACCGTGCTGCGGTTGCGCAGGCAAAGGGCACGTGGATTGCCTTTTTAGAAGCGGACGATGTTTGGCATAAGGAAAATTTAAGCCTGAAAGCGGAAGCTTTGAAAAAATCCGCTGAAGCGGGAGTTGTCTTTTCCGAATGCCGGCCTTTTGGTCAAATGAGCGGTGTTTTGTATTGGAAACTGCACGCATGGCTCAATCAAAGTTTTTTACCCCGCTATCAGCCGATTGATTTGACAGCGGAGTTGTTGCAACGTAACCCTGTTGCTTCATTTTCAAATTTTATGGTGCGAAAGGATCTTTTTGATCAAGTGCCTGATCCGCAGAATAGAATCTTATTTTATGATTGGTGGGTTTTAGCGCATGTGAGCTTAAGTGCGCCGTTTTGTTTTGTTCCCAAAAAGCTTTGTGATTGGCGTATTCATTCTCAAAGCGCCAATTATCGCAAAGAGAGCGCGCAGAGCGTGATGGGTTTAAAAAATTTTCTTGAAAATATGCTTGATTCAATGCGGTTGGAATTAGAAAACGCCGGCGAATGTGCCGGAACGGATATTTTAAGCAAAAAAAAGAAGATCATCCGGCACCTTGATTTTTACCGCTCGTTTGAGATCCAGCGAGCTGGTTCTTGGTTTTTTGCTTTTTTGACGCATCCTTGGGAGACGATCCGCTTTGCCGGACACTTTCTTTTGAGAAATCTTCTTTTTTAAGCAGGTGTGTTTTTTTGAAGCAAATAGAAGAATTCTGTCTTGAAAAATAAAGAGGCTCCCTCATAATAGACCCGCTTTTATAAACGCTTCCGCATTGTAGGTGAAATTTGATTCTAAAATTTCTGGGCTCTCTCATTCCGGATTTTGTTAAAAAACAAATTTATTGCTTTTTTCAGGCTCTCACCGGCTATTCACCGGAAATTCAAAGTCAGCATAAATTGATTGAAATGCTGACTGAAAAGAAGCTCATTCTTGAGCACCAGGTTCGCCGGCTTGAGGAAGTCTCGAAGCGGCTGGCCGCGGCCGTTGAAACCGTGGACTCGCGCCTGAACGCAAAAACTATCTTGGACGTTGAGTCAGACGCAGTCTCTTGTGACGGAGCATTGATTCCCTCTGAGGCGGTTCAAATCATCATTCGCGAAGGCTTTGACCGTTATCCCGGGGGGATTTATAACCCGGGCCACTTTACTTGCGCGGGAAAAAGCTATTTGCTGGCCCGCGGAGAGAAGCATATGGAGATTGAAAGGGCGCGGGACGCTTCCAAAATGATGCGCGGATCAGCACCCTTGCTCACGGAGTGTTCACCCGATTTTACGGTTCAGTCTATGAAAGAACTTCAGCTTGTCGGTTTTCCGTCCCGCGTTGATTTTCGTGCCGAAGATTTCCGCGTGTTTATTTTTCAGGAGCAGGTTTACGCTCATCATTCGTTGATTCAGTTTCCTCCGTATTTCCGTTACCGTGACGATAAAACTTATTTTTCTAAACAAGTTATTTCCCGGGTTGATATTGAAAAAAAGCAGCTGGTTTACTGCGGTGCTCCGGCTTTAGATCGCAATCTCGCATTAATCGAAAAGAACTGGCTGTATCTCGAGCATGATGGAGAAGTATATTTGTTTTATGGTTTTTCTCCTTTTTACCTTGTGCAAAAGCTTGTTTCGTGGGGGCGCTTTGAGTTTAAAACTTTTATTGATATGCCTTTGCGGATTTTTGGTTTGCACCATTTGCCTTATGTTTCTTTCAGTTCCAATCCCGTTGAATACGATGAAAAGCATTACTTGCTTTTTGTGCATGCGCGGCGGGGTAAGCAGATTTTAGATTATCTGCATTGGGGAGTATTGATTTCCAAGACAACTCTGAAGCCGGTTTTTATATCCAAAAAACCTGTTTTGAGAGGAGGGAATGCCCGGGGAGTTTATCCGCATGTTATTTTCATTACCGCGGTGATTCCGTCCGGACGCGATTTTGACATTATCATGGGGGAAGGGGATTACTACAGTTCCGTCGCAAAACTTGAGCGCTCTCTTTTTGAAAAAAACTTAATTTCAATCGAGTAAGGTACCATTGTTTGATTTTTTTCGATCTGAAAAATATGTTTTCTATCATATTCCCAAAACGGGCGGAACCACCTTCACCGCTTGGATCGATCAATCTTTTAATGTAGATCAAATTTGTCCGAGGTCTTTTTTTCAGCCTAGCGCGCTGCTTTTAGACAGGTTAAGCGGAGAACAAAAAAAAGAAATTCAAAAATACAGTTTTGTTCGGGATCATTTCTTCTTTGATGTTGCGGCAGAGCTAAAGGGGCGGGTTAAAACCTGGACTTTTTTGCGTGACCCCGCTGAAAGAGTTATTTCTCAATTTCATTATTACCGCAATTATTCAGATGAGGACCTGGAGCTGAATGTGCGCCGGGGCAGTATGTCGGAGGAAAGAGCTTCGGCGATGCGGGAGCTTCGGAATATTTCTCTGAGCCAATTTCTTCAGCAGGGCGCCGGTGTTTTTGAGCGCGAATTTTGCAACACACAGGCAACCATGCTGGCTGCAACTTTTAAGCGTGAAAAACAGAAACTTCAGCCGGAAAAAGTTTTTGAAAATGCCTTGGCTCATTTGCAGGGTATGGAGTTTTTTGGCTTGCTGGAGCTGTTTGAGCTTTCGGTGCAGCTTTTTTGTTTTACTTTTGGTTGGCGTTATCCCTCAACTGTTCAGCCGTTAAATCAGCTTGATTATCCGGATCGTCCGGATTTGATGAGCGATGAGTCTCAAGCCCTGCTTGACAGCTGGATTGATGCCGACAAAAAGCTTTATATCCAAGCTCAGAAAGAGTTTATGTCGCGTTATCGGTCGATGGTTGCCGCTCTTTTTCAGACGTCCGGATATGACCAGAAAACAATAGAAGCGGCCGTACGAAACCCTTTTGCTCAACAGTATCAACGCGTGATTGTAGAGGCTTTGCGCCGCAATGAACCTGCTCAGACAACTGAGTTGCTAAAGAAGCATCCGCATTTAAATCAAAAAAATGGAAATGCGTCCGTTCATGTCTCAATGGAAAAAGCCATTGTCGGTGATGGTTGGCTTGAACGTGAAGGTTATGCGGATCAAAAAACACTCTGCCGGTGGTCCGGCCCGGGAACGGAAAGCGATTTGAATGTTTGTTTGGTTAAAAAGCAAAGCTGTTTGCTTTCATTTGTAGTGCTTGAAGTTTTGCACGAACAGATTTTAAAAGAGTTAAGGGTATTTGTGAATCAGATCGAGCTTGTTTTGAAGCGAGAATCGCTCGGCGTAAGGTCCGGGCGGGTACAAGCGGTGATTCCCGCCTCGGCGATTGATGACGACGGATTACTACGAATTCGGTTTCAGGTACCGTTTACTGTTTCGCATCATCAGTTTTGTAAAGCCGCTGATAAAAGAAAAAAGGGTATTCGTATTTCCGAGCTGTCAATCGTTCCCGTCAATTCGGGCGATATGTCCCTGCTGGTGGACGTAAAATAAAACAGGCTGATGTTTTATGCAAGGCGGGATCGAAAGAACGGCTTAAGCTTCTTTTTTTATTTTAGGAATTTTGCTTCGGGGTATGGCGAGAACCTCAAAAGACACAGGATGCGCCAGTGAGGGAATGGTTCGTTCTGTAAAATTTCCTTTCACATCCACTTTCCCGAAAAGATAGTCATGTTTTTGCAGGCAGTCAAAAATTTCTTGATAGTTTTCCTTGCGGGCCTCGATGAAGCAGGGATGGATGCTCAGTAAAAACATGGGTTTACATTCTAAAAAAACTTCGGCATGTCTAAACGCGTCTAATTCAAACCCTTCTATGTCAATTTTTACAAAATCGGGTTTCAAAACTGAAAAGTCATTTAGATGCAGGGATATTACATAATTTGAGAACTGATTTTTTGCTTTTTCAGCGGAACGGGCGGATATGGAGGTTATTTTGTGAATGCTCTTTTCTTCATCAAGACCGCAATTCAGCACATAAACATTTGAAAATTTATTTAAAGAAGCATTAAAACGAATGACATCCGTGAAATGATCGAAAGGTTCTACTGCGTAAACAGCACCTTCGGCACCGACAAGCAGGCGATAAATCATCGTGAAAAATCCTTGGTGAGCGCCTAAATCCAAAACCACATCACCGTCATGAATGCAGCGAGCAATTTGTTCCATGTAGGTTAAATGATTGGATTTTCCATACCACGCGTCTCCGATCATTCCTGCAAGCAAAAAATCGAAGAACATGCCCTTGAAAAAATAGCGGCGCGAATGAACTTTTGCGGGCAGTTGATGGGGATGCACATTCGCAGAGTATCGGAAAGCGGCATATAAACTCAATGCTTGGCTGAACAGATACCTTCTCGCAGCGCCTTTTACGCGCGGGATAAGTGCTGTGCACCACGACTTCACAGCATTAAACTTACTTTTCAAAATTAGCATGAGTGTTAATATTAGCCTAATTTAAATTTCCAAAAAATGTTCGTTAAATTTACTATATTCGACAGAAATAGCAATTGTTTTCAAAAAAAGAATATCGGTGAATTGAGAATGCGCGACAAGTACGTTTCTTTGATACAATTTCTCGGATAAAAACAACCCAGATATAAACCATGAATTTTTCATCAGAGCCAGAGCCTCAAAAAGACCAGCTTCAGATTCTCTATTTATTGACCCCTCAGCATACAGGAACTCATTTCTGCCGCATGCTGCTGGAGACTCATCCGCAAATTACGCCATGTGTTTATGCGGACATGGCCGCAAAAAGCGGATTGGTAAAAAGGCATATTGGCATGCGGTATTTAATGAATCAGGCATCTCTCGATGACTGGAAAAAAACCATTCTTGAAGAGCTTGAGAAGCGGCAAGACGAACTTTCGCGGCGGCAGTCCGAACAATTCGGCGAATTTAAAATAGCGATTCCTCCAAAAGAAAATGTGCGTTATCTCTTTTATCATGATCATATTCATCAGGGTTTTTTTGGCAGGCTGACAAATTCTGAATTTGTGGTTCCTCAGGATCGTTTCAATACAATTCAGACGGTAGTTACATTGCGCGACCCTCTGCTTTCAGTCATATCCGCTTTACGCCGGACCAACGAAGGCATGCTCAATGCCGCAAGAATCTTAAAGGGGCTTGAGTATGTTTCAAAATTAACATGCTGCCATTTTTTTTGTGTCGATTTGAAAAGTTATCAGCCGCTGGAAATTTTTTCAAAACTGAATCTTTCTCCCGTGGAAGCAAGCGGGGATTACATTCTCCTTTCTCCCGTCATCAATAAAACTTTTTCTGAGTCTGATTTAAAGCATTCACAGCGCTTTCATTTTTTTTCGCATCTGAAAAAAAATGAAAGCCGCGTTCAAAGCACGTCCGAAAATACAAGCGTACATTCTTATTCTCCGCCGGTTCCGAGTGACGAGCTTAAAAGACTGCGTGAAGCAAAAGACTGGCTTGGCAAAAAAAAGTTACACCCGATTCTAAAGCCCTGGGCAAAAATCTTAAGAGCCAATCCTGTTTTTGAGGAATTTTACAAGCGGGTTGGGTATCAGGATTTAATTTGGTTTAAATAGCTTTCAAATCCCCAGATTTTTAAACGCAGAAGAAGGCTTTAATTTTCCAATGGTTTTAAAAAATGTCTTCCCATTGACAGTGATCCCATACAGACGCATATTTTTGGATGCTAAAATTTAAATTTTGAAATCGAAAGAAATTTTGTGAGCAGAGAAGTTGTTGCGTTTACGTTTGTGGGGGGGCTGGGCGATATGTTTGTGAAGATGTTTTTGTATGATACATACGCATATCTTGAAACAGTAACACAGCCGGTTGATATATTGGCTTTTTCATCCAACCCTTATGCTGCCGAGCTGTTTGACTTCCATCCCAATCGGAAAAATCTTTGCATCCACACCATGCAGCAACATCCTGAATTTCAAAAAAAATATTTTTCAAAATTTTCAGGAGGAGAGGAAGAACAACGAATATACGGTAAACAATTTTTAATTAAATTACTCGGTAAGGATTATAAGCTTCGGACTGATAAAGTACTTCCTTCGGATTTGAGGCTGAATTTTTATCTTTCTCCGAGCGAAAAAGAGAAGCTACCATTTTACCAAAGCAGTCCTTACGCGATTGTTCAGCCCTTTGCAAGCAGTCAGCCGAAAGATATTCCTTCCCGAATATTAATCGATATTCTCAACGCGTTGGCAGAAAACGGTTTGAATGTTTATTTACCCATACGAAACAATATTAGGGTTAGCTATTCAAGAGAGATATTTCACGCCCGTCAATTTTTGGAAAAAAATATTTTTCCAAAAGTGAATAAAAAAAATCAGATGCATGTCGTGGAAGAAAGCGTTCCGATGGTGATTCAGATGATTTCCGGCGCGGCATTTTTTGTCGGCCCCGACAGTGCTTTTGTTAAGGCGGCCTGGCATTACCATAAACCCAATATTTTGCTGCTTCCTGCCGCCCTGCTTCAGCGCCCTTCCAACCAGCTTCAGATGAATAAAAAAATAGGCATCTATTTTGGTGCGAAATCAGATTTAAACTGGACGAGGACTTTTGAATTGTTTGAAAGTGATCAATTGCGGATTTTTATAAAAAAAATTACTAATTCTTCCGCGCTCCAGAAATGAAAAATGATTATTGCCCCGCATCGGGATGGGTATCATGAATGAGTTTGGTTAAGTGAAGATTGAATTTTTGAGCACGGCAGAAATCAAAGAAGGAGCCTTCTTTTTCCATGAGATGTTGAAAACTTCCTTCTTCGGCGATGATTCCATTTTTCAGTACGGCAATTTTATCGGCATGAAGAATTGTTGAAAGGCGGTGCGCGACGACGATGGTTGTTTTGTCCCGTACCGCATCCGAGAGTGCCGCCTGAATTAATTCCTCAGTTTGACTATCCAACGAGCTGGTTGCTTCATCCAGCAATAGAATATCCGCCTTTTTTAAAAGTGCGCGGGCGATGGAGAGTCGTTGCTTTTCGCCTCCCGCTAGCCGTACGCCGCGTTCGCCGATGGGGGTTTCAAGCCCCTGGGGGAGCGTTTTTATAAAATCGTCCAGACGCGCGGCATTCAGCGCTTTTTCAATTTCGACTTGAGTGATTTCACGCTCCAATCCATAAATTAAATTTGTCTTTAGCGAGTCGTCAAAAAGGAGGATGTCCTGACTGACATAAGCGAAAGATCGCATAAGGGAATGAATATTGAAGCTTCTTATGTCACGGTCGTCGATGAAAATGGATTGTGGGGGGCAATCGTAAAAACGAAGCAGCAGGCTGAGTAGCGTTGTTTTTCCTGAGCCTGTCGGTCCGACGATCGCGGTCATTTTGCCTTTTTCAATCACCAGATTGACGCCGCTTAGAACTTGATGGTTATTCCCCCCATAGGAGAATTGAAGGTTGTTCAGCTTGATTGCGTCGCGGAGGCCGTGAAATGGAGCTGTTCCCCCGGTAACTTGGAATTTATCCTGATCGCTCATAATCCAATTGAGCTGGCTGAGCGCGGTTTGCGTGCGGGCAAGGTGAATTTTAAATTCGTTAAAGATGCCGAGGCGGGTCATTGCCATTTGCACGATGTAGAAAAAAACAAGATAAGCGGAGACATCTTGGGCGTGCTCTTGTGTGCGGATGAGGCTCATCACGGCGGCCAGTCCGATGAGCATCAAAAAAGTATTCATGTCCTCGATGGGTTTGATCAGAAGACTTTTCTTCTCAAAGTCGTGTGAAAATTTATTTTCTAAATCGCTTTCATCTTTGAATTGTTTTTGTTCTTCCTTTTCGGCGGAATAAACTTTTACCAGCGGGATGCATGAGATGATATTGGCAATACGCTGCCGGATCCGGTTCACATGCGCTTCGCGTTGATTCGCGGACTCTCTGACCTTGCGGATAACCCACTGCGATGAAAAGAAAAAAACAGGCAGAATGGTGAGAGTGATCAGCGTTAGCCGCCAAGAGATGCAGAGCAAGAGGATAGTGATCGCGAGGAGACTCATGCACTGACTGAGTAAACGGTGATAAATTCGCAGCTGCCCGGCTAAGACTGAGGCATGCGACATAATGACTTGATTCGCTTCGCCAGAACTGTGCCTGTCAAAGTAAAGCTTTCCAAAGCTTAAGTATCGCGAAAAAAGTGTGTGCCGAATATCCGCCTCAGCCCGTTTGGTTTGATGACTAATGCTGAGATCGGCCGCGTAGTTCAGTAAATTCTGAATGAGAATCAGAGTAAGGATAATGGCAGCAAGCGGAAAAAACGCATAATGGGGATTACTGAACATTTGCGGAAAATGAGTTGCCGCGAACTGAATCAATCCTAAATGGTCACGGACATTGCTGTAATCATTCCGGATAATTCCTTGCGCTAAAGGAATCAGCAATTGTAAGCCTGATAGATTGAATAGAACCCCCAGAAAAGAGCAGAAGGCGGACACAAAAAATGTTCCCATGCGGACATTCATCTGCCTGAGAAAAAGGACTGCTTGCCTGAACTGCGGGATAAACTTCATGGCAAATTATAACATTCTCCCAAAAAGGTACCCGAGCCGCTAAGTGGAAGGACTATGGACGCTTTCAATATTGTGGTTTTTTCTAAAAAAGAGCTTTAATTTTGACCCTATATTCCGATAAAATATGACGTTAACCCGTTGTAGTTCTTTGACTTACAAAACATGAGTTTTGAATAGATCAAAAACTAACAATTGATAGCAAAACATAGAAATATAGCGTTGAATTGTGGTATCATAATATAGTGAAAAAAGTAGCTCGATTATATTGGGGGATTTTTTTGCCTAAAAGTTCCAAAAAATATGGAAAAGAGCAAACTTGTTGAAAAATAAGTGTGCGGGTCAAAAACTTAAATTTTGGATGATGGAAGACTTGTCAGATGCTTGGACGGGTTGGTTGCACCAGTGTGTAAAGCAAGCGATAAACGGAAGTGCCGGTCTTTTTATTTTAATTTTTATTTTTGCGGGAGCTATTTTCGCCAATGATGTGCAGATTACAAACGCAGAAATCAAAGATCAAAATACCAGCGGAAAAACTGCGGAAGTTGAATTTGATTTATCTTGGCAGAATGCTTGGAGTGATTCGGTGAATCATGATGCTGTTTGGATTTTTTTTAAATATTCGAGCGATGGCGGAACTACCTGGAATCATGCCACCATGAAGAATTCCGGAACGAATCCGAGCGGTTTCAGTTATGGTTCTCGCGCTTCCGGCAATTTTACGACTTTGGAAATGGTTGTCCCCGCGGATAAAAAGGGTGTTTTTATTAAGCCCGGACATTTGGGTTCAGGTTATGTTGATTTTGATAATCTCAATGTTGTTTGGGATTATGGCGCGGATGGTCCGAATGATCCCTACACTCCTTGGGTAACGCCCAATGCGTCATTCCAGATTCGTGCGCATGCGATTGAAATGGTTTATATCCCGGAAGAAGGTTTTTATTTGGGTGACGGCAGCAATGGTTCGGTGGGGCAGTTTGAGTTTGGCGGATCCACATCCAGCTTACCGGGTGTAATTAGTAGCGAAGAGGAACTTTCATTTGGAACAGCGGCAACGCAATGGTATTACAACACCGACAACGGCGCCGCGAATGACGTTGCATCCGGATCCGTGTTTCAAGTCAGTGAATCTTTCCCAAAAGGCTTTCAGGCGTTTTATTTGATGAAGTATGAAATCACGGAAGGGCAGTATGTTGATTTTTTAAATTCACTTTTGCGTCCCCAGCAAAACCGCCGCGTTCATTCAGATACCAGTGGAGATACAATAACGTACAACTATGTGATGGAGAACTATACTTCCTCTCAATATCGAAATACAATTCGTTTACCTTCCTCAGGGTCGGGTTATGGAACTAACCCAGCCCTTACTTTTTATACAGACCGTCCGGACCGAGCTACAGCTTTCTTGACTTGGATGGACTTAGCTGCCTATGCCGATTGGGCTGCGCTTCGTCCGATCACGGAGCTTGAGTTTGAAAAAGCGGCGCGCGGACCTCTTTACCCTGTAACCTCAGAGCTTGCTTGGGGGAATTCAAGCTCTGCGGCCTGTGCAACGATTGACGGTGTGGCGGAAGATGGAACGGAGTATTGTTATGATGGCGCGCATCGAGCGAACTACGACTCAACCACTTTGGCCGGATTAGATGGAGGACAGGGACCTGTCCGTGCCGGTTTTTTTGCGCAAGCTAGCTTTTCTACCCGCTATGAATCAGGCGCTGGGTATTATGGCAATATGGAATTAAGCGGCAATGTTTGGGAGCAGGTGGTGACGCTGGGGAATGCTGCAGGTCGGGGTTTTAGCGGGACGCATGGAGATGGCCGATTGACCGGTCTTGCCATCAGTGGCTATGAGGGTAACGCAACCAACAGTGATTGGCCGGGCATTAATCAGGGAAATTACTCGTACGGTGCTTATGGTGCTGATGGTTCAGGTTGGAAGGGTGGCGGATGGGATGAAAACTCCGGAGCCTTGCAGGTATCAAATCGATATTACGCGGCATATGGGACACCTACAAGGCATTACTCTACCGGGGGACGCGTGGCGAGAACGGCGGATAATTCATGAAGACTTCATGGAGCTTTTTTAAAGCTCGTAAACTCAAGCAACGGGTTGCCGCCTTCTTGGTGATGACGATTGCTTTGTTCGGCGGGGCGCCTTCTTCGCCCGCCGCAATTTTTTTCGGCGGAAGTTATGACGGTTCATCTTCGACGACAGCATCTTTCATAACAACCCCTGCTTATATTTCGTTTACAACCTCTCCGAGCTCTGTTCCGGCCGGACAAGTATTTGGAGTTCAGCCGATTGTCACAATTTACGATGCCAACAACAATGTGCATACATCCAGCGGATGTACGATTTCACTTTCAATCAACAATAACCCGAGCGGTGGAACATTGGGTGGAACCACCTCAATGAGTTCTTCCTCGGGCGTCGCGAATTTTTCAGCACAAGGGCTTTTTATTGATAAACCGGGAGAAATGTACACTTTGTTGGCTACTGCGCAAAGCTGCAGCTCTGCGCCTACATCAACGACGGCTACGTCCAATTCTTTCAGCGTGCTTCCTGCCGATTACATTGTTAAATCAGAGCTTCTGTACGACGCCAGCGCGGAGGCTTATTTTATCAACAGCTGGCTTGAGCGAGGCGGTTCAATTGTTTCTGACTCGGGCTGGGGAACGTCAAAAATTTCAATTGCGATTGTGGACGCGGTTGGAACATCGGTTACCGCGCCTACCTATGTTGGCATGCTAAGCAGCAACAGTATTTTTAAACATTCTTGGACCCCTCCGGATGAAACGGAAACTTATATTGCGGCGATAACGATTACTTATCCGTCTGCGACTTCAAAGACATACTCTGGAATCGTGGCTTATCAGGCTTCTGTAAGCAGCACCGGGGGCGGCGGAGATGGAAGTTTTACGGACGAAGATCGCACAAATTTGGAAGCGATTAAAGCGTCTACGGACACACTTAATTGGACGGATATTGATGCGATTAAAACAGCGGTAGGTGTTGGAGAAGCGCAAACAGTTTATGAAAAAGTCGGAAGCATTTTGACTTCGGTCAACAAAGCGAATTGGGATGATTTAAAAGTGTTATCCGAATCCGGAATTAATTGGGCAAATATTCGCACCCAATCCACCGCACAAATCAATTGGGATGATTTACGCGTTATGTCCAGTTCGGGAATTCGTTGGGCTGAAATCGCGGGATTTAGTGTTGCGGGGATTAATTGGGATGATTTAACTGAATTGACGACTAACGGAGTGAACTGGGCTGACATTGGGCGTTTATCCACGGAAGGAATTAATTGGACCGACTTAAATGTGCTGACAACCGTGGGAATTAATTGGAGTGATATTCAAGCGATGAGTGATATCGGAATCAATTGGGCAGACATCAAGCAGCTTTCCGAAGCCGGAGTGAATTGGCTGCGCATCGGAAATATGACTGCCTATTCAATTAACTGGGCTGATATCGATCGGTTATCCAAGGCGGGAGTGAACTGGGAAGATATTCAGCAGCTCTCGGCAGCCGGTATTCAGTGGGACGCTATTGAAGTTTTATCTTCCGCCAACATTAACTGGGAAGACATTAACGCGATGAGTCGCGCCGGAGCCAATTGGGATGATTTTGCGAAAATGACTGGTGCGAACGTGAATTGGTCAGAGAACATTGATTGGGACAATCTCGCGTTGCTTTCCAATGCCGGCGTCAACTGGACCGATATTCAAGTAATGAGTGATGCCAACGTTAACTGGGATGGAATTGATGAGCTTTCTCGCTCCGGAATTAATTGGGGTGACATTGGAAGTTTATCTCAAGCACAAATCAATTGGGATGATTTACAGGTGATGAGTCTTGCGGGTGTGAATTGGGGTGGCATGACTGCGTTAACGGAAGCGGGAGTGAATTGGGATGACATCGGCGTATTGTCAGCGGCGGGAGTGAACTGGTCAGGAATTACCGCGTTGTCTGAAGGCGGAGTGAATTGGGAAGATATCCAGGTGATGAGTGAAGCGGGAGTGAATTGGGATGACATCGGAGCCCTGTCGGCGGCGGGAGTGAATTGGTCCGGAATTACTGCATTGTCGGAAGGCGGAGTGAATTGGGATGATATTGAAGCGATGAGTGAAGCGGGAGTG
>DDUN01000044.1:29886-30230 GCA_002344825.1 Candidatus Multiplicimicrobium inquinatum
GAGTGAATTGGGACGACTTAGCGGTATTAAGTGAAGCGGGAATTAATTGGGGTGACATTACGGTATTAAGCGAATCCGGAATTGACTGGAATGATTTGCAAGTGATGAGTGAAGCCGGAGTGAATTGGGATGACATCGGAGCCCTGTCGGCGGCGGGAGTGAATTGGTCCGGAATTACTGCGTTATCAGAAGGCGGAGTGAATTGGGATGATATTGAAGCGATGAGTGAAGCTGGAGTGGACTGGAGCGACTTAGCGATATTGAGTGAAGCAGGAATTAATTGGGATGACATTACGGTATTGAGTGAGGCGGGAGTGAACTGGAGTGATTTACAGGTGATGACT